>JACPSW010000086.1 GCA_016193045.1 Candidatus Rokuibacteriota bacterium
CCGGCCCAACTCAGCCCCCGGAAGATAGGCCTGCTGGCTCACGAGCCCCGGATCGCCGCTTTCCCGTGCTATTTCCGTCGTGTGGCCACCTCATCCTGGGCGAAGATCCGAAACGGCTGTACGGGGGGCCGGTTCCTTGACGCTCCACGTTATCGGGTGCTAGCATCAGGGTTCCCTCTATGGACTACAAGGCGACGCTGAACCTGCCGAAGACGGACTTCCCCATGAAGGCCTCCCTCGTACGGATGGAGCCGGAGATGCTCCGCCGCTGGGAGGCGATGGACATCTACGTCCGGCTCCGGCAGGCGGGGAAGGACCGGCCCCTCTGGATCCTCCACGACGGCCCGCCCTACGCCAACGGCCACATCCACATGGGCACGGCGCTCAACAAAATCCTGAAGGACCTCGTCGTGAAGTCGCGCTCCATGCTCGGCTCCAATGCCGTGTACGTGCCCGGCTGGGACTGCCATGGGCTCCCGATCGAGCACCAGGTGGACAAGGAGCTCGGGCTCGACACGGCCCAGGTGGACGTGCGTCGCGCCATGGACCCCGTGGAGAAGCTTCGCCGCTGCCGCGACTACGCCGCCAAGTTCGTCGACATCCAGCGCGAGGAGTTCAAGCGGCTGGGCGTGTTCGGGGACTGGAAGCACCCGTACATCACCATGGAGCCCGCCTACCAGGCGACGATCGCCCGGGAGTTCGGGCGCTTCGTGGGGCGCGGCCTCGTCTACAAGGGGCTCAAGCCCGTTCACTGGTGCATGCACTGCAAGACGGCGCTGGCCCAGGCCGAGGTGGAGTACGAAGACCAGACGACGCCCTCGGTGTACGTGAAGTTCCTCGTGAAGACGGCGGCTCCGGCGCTCGCCACGGCGCTCGGCGGCAAGCGCGCGTTCTTCGTCATCTGGACGACGACCCCCTGGACGCTCCCGGCCAACCTGGCGATTGCCGTGCACCCCGGAGAGACCTACACGGCGGTGGAGCTGGACGGCGAGGCGCTGGTCGTGGCGCGGTCGCTGGCGCCCGCGTTCATGGAGCTCGAGGGCGTTCGAGGGCGGGGGAAGCCGATGCCGCTGGCGCTGTCCGGCGCCGACCTCGACGGCACGGTCTGCCGTCATCCGTGGATCGAGCGCGACTCCGTCGTGGTGACCGCGGACTTCGTGGCCATGGACACCGGCACGGGCCTCGTCCACATCGCCCCCGGCCACGGCGAGGAGGACTACGAGCTGGGGCGGAAGGTCGGCCTCAAGATCTACAACCCGGTGGACGACGATGGGCGCTTCGTTCCCGAGGTCGCTCACTTCGCCGGGCTGACCGTCTGGGATGCCAACCCGAAGATCATCGAGCATCTCCGTCGGACGGGTGGGCTGATCGCGTCCGTGCCGCTCCAGCACACGTATCCCCACTGCTGGCGGTGCAAGAACCCGACGCTCTTCCGCGCGACCGAGCAGTGGTTCATCGCGCTCGACAAGAACGGCAGGAACAGCCTGCGGCAGAAGGCGCTGGACGCGATCAAGAACGAGGTCTCCTGGATCCCCGGCTGGGGCCAGGAGCGGATCTACAACATGGTGGCGCACCGCCCCGAGTGGGTCATCTCCCGCCAGCGGATCTGGGGCGTGCCCATCGTGGCGTTCTACTGCACCGCGTGCGATGCCCTGCTCCTGGAGGAGCGCCTCGTCGAGCACGTGGCGGCCCTCATGCGGCAGGGCCGGGGCACGGACGAGTGGCACGCGCGGGAGGCCAAAGACCTCCTGCCCCCCGGCACGCGCTGTCCGAAGTGCGGCGGCAGCTCATTCCGCAAGGAGACGGATATCCTCGACGTCTGGTTCGACTCGGGCTGCAGCCATGCCGCGGTGCTGGAGGCCCGGTCCGATCTGCGCTGGCCCTGTGAGATGTATCTGGAAGGCTCGGACCAGCACCGCGGCTGGTTCCACTCCTCGCTCCTCGAGGCCGTTGGGACGCGGGACCGGCCTCCCTACCGATCCGTCCTGACCCACGGCTTCGTCGTGGACGGCGAGGGGCGCAAGATGTCCAAGTCGCTGGGCAATTACGTGAGCCCTGAGGAGCTCCTTCCGAAGTACGGCGCCGAGGTGCTGCGCCTCTGGGTGGCGGCTGAAGACTACACGGAGGATATCCGCCTGTCGCACGAGATCCTCAACCGGCTGGCCGACGCCTACCGGCGCATCCGGAACACGTGGCGGTTCCTGCTCGGAAACCTCAGTGACTTCGACCCCCAGCGGGACCGCGTCTCCTACGCCGGTCTCGAGGAGGAGGACCGCTGGGCTCTCGGCCGGCTCGGCGCCCTGGTCGCACGCGTCCGGAAGGCCTACGAGGAGTACCAGTTCCACACCGTCTTCCACTCGCTCCACAACTTCTGCGCGGTGGACCTGTCCGCGCTCTATCTGGACATCCTGAAGGACCGTCTGTACACCTCCGCCGCCGGCGCGCCCACCCGGCGGGCAGCCCAGACGGCATGCTACGAGATCCTCGGCGCGCTGCTCCGCCTCACGGCCCCGATCCTCACGTTCACCGCCGAGGAGGCGTGGGGGCATCTGGGGGGGGCGAAAGGCGAGAGCATCCACCTCGAGCGCTTCCCCGAGGTCCCCCGCGAGTGGCTCGACGAAGGGCTCGAGCGCGAGTGGACCCGGCTCCTCGAGGTGCGGCGCGAGGTGGCCAAGGCGCTCGAGTCCGCGCGGCAGCAGGGCGCCATCGGCAGCGGGCTCGAGGCCCGGGTCCTGATCCACCGGGCCCCCGAGGATCTGGGGCCGCTGCTCAGGCGGAAGGAAGGGCTCCTGCGGACCCTCTTCATCGTCTCCCAGGTGTCGCTGTCCGAATCTCCGGCGTCGCGGCCGCTGGTGAGCTACGAGGGGCAGGAGATCCCCGGCCTCCTGATCGAGGTGGAGCGCGCCCGCGGGACCAAGTGCGAGCGCTGCTGGGTCTGGAGCGAGCGGGTGGGGGAGGATCCGGACCACCCCGCGCTCTGCGAGCGCTGCGCTCCCGTCGTCCGCGCTCTCGCATAGGTCGTGCGCCCAAGAGCCGCGACGCTCATCGGCATGGCGGTAGGATGAGGGTGGCGCTGCCCGTGGGCCTCGTCATCCTGGTCCTCGACCAGGCGACGAAGCTCCTGGCTCTGTCCCGGCTGTCGCTCGGCGTTCCCGTCTCCGTCGTGGACGGTCTCTTCGCGCTCACCCTCGTGATGAACCCCGGCCTCGCGTTCGGGATCCTCGGCGCGGTGCCGCCGGGTTGGCGCTGGGTGGTGGCCCTGCTGTCGCTCGCCGCCCTCTGCGCCCTGGCGCTCCTGGCGGCCCGGCTGCTGCCCGGCGGCGGCTGGCCCGCGGCCCTCGCCCTCGGCCTCATCTTCGGTGGCGCGGTGGGGAACCTCATCGACCGCTGGCGTTTCGGCGCCGTGGTGGACTTCATCGACGTGTACTGGAGGGCCTATCACTGGCCGGCCTTCAACGTGGCCGACTCGGCGATCAGCATCGGCGTCGCGCTCCTGGCCCTCCGGCTCCTCACCGGGAACGCGCCGCGCCCGGCCTGATGCCCGAGAGCCTGATCGTCGAGCCCGGCGCGGCGGGGCGCCGGCTCGACCTGTGGCTGGCGGCGAAGCTGCCGCAGGTCTCGCGGACCCGCCTCAAGGCTCTCGTGGCCGAGGGGCACGTGAGCGTGGACGGGCGCGCGGTGAAGGCCTCCACGCGGCTCAAGGCCGGGCAGCACGTGGTCGTCACGATCCCGCCGCTCCCGCCCCAGACCCTGACCGCTGAGCTCATTCCGCTCCGCGTGATCTATGAAGACGCCGACGTCCTGGTCGTGGACAAGCCGGCCCGCCTCGTGGTCCATCCGGGGGCCGGCCAGCGCACCGGGACTCTCGCCCACGCGCTCCTGGCCCACGCGCCCTCCACCGCGGGCGTGGGCGGCCCGCGGCGGCCCGGCATCGTCCACCGCCTCGACAAGGGGACGTCCGGATTGCTCGTCGTGGCCAAGAGCCCCGGCGCCTACGCCGGGCTGACCGCCGAGCTCGCCGCGCGGCAGGTGACGCGGCGCTACCTCGCCCTCGTCCACGGCGAGGTGAGGCAGGCGGAAGGGACGATCGACGCGCCCGTGGGCCGTCACCCACGCCACCGGACGCGGATGGCGGTCCTGCCTCGGGGCAAGGGCAAGCGCGCCGTGACGCGCTTCAGGGTGCTGGAGCGCTTCAAGGGGTTCACGTACCTGGAGGCGCAGCTCGAAACCGGCCGCACCCATCAGATCCGCGTTCACCTGGCCTCCCTCTGTCACCCGGTGGTGGGCGACCTCACCTACCGGCTTCGTTCCACGCCGCGGATCACGGATCCCGCCCTGGCGGCGCTCGTGGACGGGCTGGAGGGCGTGGCCCTCCACGCCGCGACCCTGGCCTTCACCCATCCGGCGACCGGCGCCCGCCTGGAGTTCGCGTCTCCTCTCCCCAACAGGATAGAGCGCCTCCTGGCATACTTGCGCGTCCGTTCCGCCCCCTCACCCCGCCCGACTCGAATGCCCCTCACCTCTTCTCCTCGCCCCGGTGGGGAGAGGCAGGGTGAGGGGAGAGGACCAAGGTGAGGGGGAGCGCCGTGCTATTATTGGGGCACAATGGGCGATGATCTCACCACGGTGATCCTTGCGGCCGGCGAGGGCAAGCGCATGCGTTCCCGCCGCCCGAAGGTGCTTCACCGGCTCTGCGGCCGCCCCTTGATCGCCTATCCCGTGAATCTCGCTCGGCGTTTGGGTGGCAGGGTCGTCCTGGTGGTGGGGCCGGCCAGCGAGGAGGTCAGGCAGGCCCTCGGTGATACCATCAATGTCCACTTCGTGGAGCAGAAGGAGCGGCTGGGCACCGGCCACGCTCTCCTGCAGGCCCGGAGCGCCTGCGGCAACGGTGCGGGGGCGCTCCTGGTCCTTCCCGGCGATACCCCGCTCCTCTCCGAGGCTACTCTGCGACGGCTTGTCGACGCTCACCGGGCGGGCAACGCGGCGGCGACGCTCCTCACCGCGGTCGTGGACGACCCAGCGGGCTACGGCCGAATCGTCCGCGAGGGCGGGGGCGTCGCCGCCATCGTGGAGGATCGCGACGCCTCGCCCCGGCAGCGGGAGATCCGCGAGATCGGGACGAGCGTCTACTGCTTCGATGCCCGCCGGCTCTGGGCGGCCCTGGATCAGGTGCGCGCGGACAACGATCAGGGCGAGTACTACCTGACCGACGTCATCGGCATCCTCCAGCGCCAGGGCCAGCCCGTCGCGGCCGTGGTGACGGACGATCCCACCGAGTGCCTCGGGATCAACGATCGCAAGCAGCTCGCCCGCGTGGCGGGGCTCCTGCGGGCGCGGACCCTGGACCGGCTCATGGCCGAAGGCGTCACGATCGTCGATCCGGCCACGACGTACGTTGACGATACGGTGAGCGTTGGGCCTGACACCATCCTGGCCCCGGGCATCGTTCTCGAAGGCGCGACGGTCATCGGCGCCGCGTGCGCCATCGGCCTGGGCTGCCACGTCTCCGACAGCCGGCTCGGCGACCGCGTGACGCTCAAGCCGTACTGCGTGCTGGCCGAGGCAACGGTCGAGGGCGAGGCCACGCTGGGCCCCTTCTGCCACCTCCGTCCCCTGTCGCGGGTGGGGGCGCGGGCGAAGATCGGCAACTTCGTCGAGCTGAAAAAATCCCGGATCGGTCGCGGCTCCAAGGTCCCGCACCTCTCCTACGTGGGGGACGCGACGGTCGGCGACGACGTCAACGTCGGCGCAGGCACGATCACGTGCAACTACGACGGCGTGGCCAAGCACGAGACGCGGATCGGCGCGGGCGCCTTCATCGGGACCAATACGAGCCTGGTGGCGCCGATCACGATCGGCGAGGGCGCCTACGTGGGGGCCGGCTCCACCATCACCAAGGACGTGCCCCCGGGGGCGCTCGCCGTGGCGCGCGGCAAGCAGGTGACCAAGGCGGGCTGGGCCGCCCGCCGCAAGCAGAAGGCCGGCAAGAAAGCGGGCCACAAGTAATGTGCGGGATCGTCGGCTACATCGGGGAGCGAAGCGCCGTCGGCATCATCCTGGACGGGCTCAAGCGGCTCGAGTACCGCGGCTATGACTCCGCCGGCGTGGCCGTGCTGGGGCCGGAGGGGCTCCAGGTCAGGCGGAGCGCCGGGCGCATCAAGCAGCTCGAGGCGATCCTGCGCGAGCAGCCGGTGAAGGGGAGCGTGGGGCTCGGGCACACGCGCTGGGCCACCCACGGCCGCCCCTCCGAGGAGAACGCGCACCCCCACACCGACTGCAGCGGCTCCCTCGTGGTCGTCCACAACGGGATCCTCGAGAATTACCTCCCGATCAAGGAGCGGCTCCTGGCCGAGGGCCACGCCTTCAAGTCCGAGACCGACACGGAGGTGCTGGCGCACCTGATCGAGCGCCACCTCCAAGACACCCCCCGGCTCGAGGATGCGGTCAAGCGCGCGCTGCGGGAGCTCCGCGGCTCGTACGCCATCGGCGTGGTCTCGACGAAGACGCCCGATCGCCTCGTGGCGGCCAAGCATGGCGCCGGCGCGGTCGTGGTGGGCCTGGGCGCCGGCGAGAGCGTCATCGCCTCCGACATCCCGGCGATCCTCGCCCACACGCGGGACGTGGTGGTGCTGGAGGACGCCGAGGTCGCCGTGGTCAGGCGCGACGGGGTCGAGCTCTCAACCCTGGAAGGCCAGCCGGTCCAGCGGGAGCCGACCCGCATCCTCTGGGACCCGATCATGGCGGAGAAGGGCGGCTACCGCCACTTCATGCTCAAGGAGATCTACGAACAGCCGCGCGCGGTGACCGACACGATGCGCGGCCGGATCGTCCCGGAGAGCGGCAACGTGGTCCTTCCCGACGTGAACCTGGATCCGGCCGCGGTGCGCGAGATCCGGCGCATCGTGCTTTTGGCATGCGGCACGTCGTACCACGCGGCCCTCGTGGGGCGTTCGATGCTCGAGCGCCTCGCGGGGATCCCGTGCGAGGTGGATCTGGGCTCCGAGTTCCGCTATCGTGACGCCGTCGTTGGCCCCGACACGCTGGTCGTGGCGCTCTCCCAGTCGGGGGAGACCGCCGACACGCTCGGCGCGGTCAAGGCGGCGCGGGCCAAGGGCACCCCGCTCCTGGCCATCACCAACGTGGTGGGCTCGGCCCTCTCGCGCGAGGCCACCGGGGTCCTCTATACCCACGCCGGCCCCGAGATCGGCGTGGCCTCGAGCAAGACCTTCACGGCGACCATGACCGCGTGCTACCTGCTGGCGCTCTACCTGGGGCGCCAGCGCGGGGCGCTCACGGCGGAAGAGGGGCGGAAGCGCATCCAGGAGCTCCTCGAAATCCCGCGCCTCATGGAGGCAACGCTCGAGCTCGACGCGCCCGTGGCCGAGCTGGCCCGCCAGCTCTTCCACTTTCAGAACTTCCTCTACCTCGGCCGCGGGATCCACTACCCGATCGCCCTCGAGGGGGCGCTCAAGCTGAAGGAGCTCTCCTACATCCACGCCGAAGGGTACGCGGCCGGCGAGATGAAGCATGGCCCCATCGCGCTGATCGACGAGACGATGCCGGTGGTGGCGCTGACACCGCGCGATCACACCTTCGAGCGGATGCTCGGCAACATCGAGGAAGTGCGTGCCCGGGACGGCAAGGTGATCGCGGTGGCCCACGCGGGCGACCGCGAGATCGCCGCCAAGGCGGACCACGTGATCGCGGTGCCGCCGGCGGTGGACCTCCTGTCGCCGATCCTGATGGTCATCCCGCTGCAGCTCCTGGCCTACCACATGGCGGTCCGCCGAGGGTGCGACGTGGACCAGCCGCGCAACCTGGCCAAGAGCGTGACGGTGGAGTAGGAGGCCGCGATTAGAGCTCTCACGATCGGCATGCTCCTTCTGGTTGTCTTCCCGGTGACCGCCTTCGCCCAGGGCAATCCTGGCAACCCAGGCGACTTTACCAACAATCCTCACCCGACCATGCCGTGGTTCGGGCTCCCGTATCCGGGAGGCGCGGATTACGGCGTCGTGCCGAATCGGCGACCTAAGGCGCAGGACATAGGATTGTACGGAACCGTTGTCGGTTATATCCAAGTCCCGACCCAGCAAGTGGTCATCAATGCGTATGTGTCGGGTCCGGGGAGCTTTTCCGGCGAGTTCGAGCAGCAAGTTGTCGAGATTCCCGGGTACTTCGTCGCGGAGACGACGACGGGGTATCTCTACCCGGAACGATGGACTCTCGAGCAGACTTCGATCGGCGTTTATCAGTGGAGGGTGCTGCCGCAGTTCTTCACGCGCAAGTAGCCGGTCGCGCTCGTTCCGCTGTGGTATCGTAGAGTCCCATGCAGTCCGCCCGTCTGCCCGCCGACCTGATTCTCAGCGACTTGAACCCGCCCCAGCGGGAGGCCGTGACCCACACCCAAGGGCCGCTCCTGGTCCTGGCGGGGGCGGGGAGCGGGAAGACGCGGGTCATCGCCCACCGGATCGCGTACCTCCTCGGGGTCGAGGGGGTCCATCCGAAGAACGTCCTCGCCGTCACGTTCACCAACAAGGCCGCCGAGGAGATGCTGCGGCGGGTGGAAGACCTCCTGCTGCCCGCGGGCATCCGTCCCCCGCTCATCGCCACGTTTCACTCGGCCTGCGTCCGGATCCTCCGCGAGCACATCCGCCACCTGGGGGTGTCGCCCCACTTCGTCATCTACGACGAGGACGACCGGCTCAGCCTCGTGAAGGAGTGCCTGCGGGAGGAGGAAGTGGACGAGCGCGCCCTGCCGCCGACGAGCGTCGTGTACCGGATCAGCCACGCGAAGAACCAGATGCTGTCCGTGGAGGAAGCCGAGCGGCTGGCGCGCGGGCCCCGGGAGGACCGGATCGCGGCGGTCTATCGCCGGTATCAGGAGCGACTGGCGCAAGTGGGAGCTCTCGACTTCGACGACCTCCTGCTGCTGACGGTGAAGCTCTGGGAGAAGGTGCCGGAAGTTCTGGCCTGGTATCGAGGGCTCTGGAAGTACGTCCTCGTGGACGAATACCAGGACACGAACCGCGCCCAGTACCGGATCATCCAGCTCCTGACCCAGGAGCATCGGAACCTCTGCGTCGTGGGCGACGACGATCAGGCCATCTACCGGTTCCGGGGGGCGACGCTCCGGAACATCCTCGACTTCGAGCACGACTTCCCCGGCACGCGGGTCATCCGCCTGGAGCAGAACTACCGCTCGACGAAGCGCATCCTCACCATCGCCTCCACCGTCATCGCCAACAACGCCGGGCGGAAGGGCAAGACCCTCTGGACCGAGAATGCCGAGGGCCAGCGGGCGTGCGTGTACCGCGCGTGGGACGAGAACGAGGAGGCGGCGTTCGTCGCGGCGACGATCGGGCGGCTCCGGGCGGAGGGCGTGGCCGAGCGCGAGCAGGCGATCTTCTACCGGACCAACGCCCAGTCGCGGGTCCTGGAGGACGCGCTCCGCCGGAGCACGATCCCGTACGTCATCGTGGGGGGCGTCCGCTTCTACGAGCGGCGGGAGATCAAAGACGCCCTCGCGTACCTGCGCCTGGCGATCAACCCATCGGACGACGTGGCCTTCAAGCGGGCCCTCGCCGGGCCGTCCCGGGGCATCGGCCGGGCCACGCTGGCCCGCCTCGAGGAGGTGGCTCGACGAGAGAAGGTCCCGCTCGTCGAAGCCTGCGGGAGGCTCGGGGACGAGGTCGCCGCCAAGCTGCGCAGGGCCCTCGAGGATTTTGCGCACCTGATCGCCGATCTGCGCGAGCGGAAATCCGCGCTGGCGCTGCCGGCCTTGATCGACGAGACACTCTCCCGCTCCGGCTACCGGGACGCGCTGCGGGCTGAGCGGACGGCCGAGGCCGAGGGGCGCCTGGAAAACCTGGAGGAGCTGATCGCCGCCGCGGAGGAGTTCCAGCATGCGCGCGAGTCCTCGACCGTCGAGGAGTTCCTCGACACCGTGGCGCTGCTCTCGGACGTGGACGAGTGGAGGTCCGAGCGCGGAGCGGTCACGCTCATGACGCTCCACTCGGCCAAGGGGCTCGAGTTCCCCGTCGTCTTCCTCACCGGGATGGAGGAGGGGGTCTTCCCCCACGTGAAGTCCCTGGACGACCCGGAGGAGCTGGAGGAAGAGCGGCGGCTCTGCTACGTGGGGCTCACCCGGGCGAAGCGGCAGCTCTATCTGTCCTACGCGCTCCACCGGCGGCTCCACGGCTACGGCCTGGGTGAGCCGTCGCGCTTTCTCCTCGAGATTCCCGAAGAGCAGCTCACCCTCCTGAATGCTCGGGGCGCGCCCCCTCACCCTCCCCTCTCCCCCGAGGGGGAGAGGGAAGACGACGATCTGCCCTACCGCGTCGGCGCCCGGCTCCGGCACGCGCGCTGGGGCGAGGGGCTCCTGGTCGGGATCGAGCGCCAGGGCGAGGACGTGCTCGTGACCGTGCACTTCGCCAGCGTGGGGCGCAAGAAATTGTCGCTACAGTACGCCCACTTGGAGGAGATCTGACGTGGAAAAGACTGCGCTGCTGATCATCGATGCCCAGCAAGAGTACTTCGCGCCGGTCGGCAAGATGGTGCTTCCCGACGGTCCCAAGGCCGTGAAGCAGATTGCGCGGACGTTGGAGTGGGCGCGGGCCGAGGGAGTGCCCGTGGTCCACATCACCCACGAGAGCCGGCGGCCCAACGCGACCACCTTTGCCCCGCGGAGCCCCGCGCTGGAGATCCATCCGGCCGTGGCGCCGAAGCCCGGGGAGACCGTGATCCAGAAGCACCTGCCCGGGGCTTTCACCGGGACGCCGCTCGAGGAGCACCTCCGGAAGCTGGGAATCGAGCAGGTGATCGTCTCCGGCTTCATGACCCAGATGTGCTGCGACACGACGACGCGGGAAGCGGCCCACCGCGGGTTCAGGGTGCTGCTCCTGGCCGACGCGACCGCGGCCATGGACTTGAAGGCGCCCGACGGCACCGTCATTCCCCACGACCAGGTCCATCGCACGCACCTCGCCAGCCTGAACGGGTTTCTCGCCCAGGTGACCACCTCCGACGCCCTGACAAGCAAAAACGCAAATACGCATGCCTGACCCCAACGTCGAACACCTGGCGCGACTGGCGCGGCTCGACCTCTCGGAGGCCGAGAAGGAGCGGATGCGAGCCCAACTGGACGCGATCCTCACC
Source organism: Candidatus Rokuibacteriota bacterium (assembly GCA_016193045.1). Taxonomy (GTDB): domain Bacteria; phylum Methylomirabilota; class Methylomirabilia; order Rokubacteriales; family CSP1-6; genus CSP1-6. The sequence continues at coordinate 11,155 of JACPSW010000086.1, forward strand.
TACATCGACAAGCTGCGCCAGCTCGACACCGAGGGCGTCGAGCCCACCTCCCACGCGATCCCGATGGTGAACGTGATGCGCGAGGACGAGGCCCGCCCGTGCCTGCCGGCCGGGGCGATGCTCGCCAACGCGCCGGAGCGCGAGGGCGACTTCTTCCGCGTCCCGAAGATCATCGAAGAGTAGCCGTGCCCACGATCGCGGAGCTCGGGGCCCGGTACCGCAGCGGGGAGGCGACGCCGACCGAGGTGGTCGAGTCCTATCTCCAGCGGATCGAGACGCTGGACCCGCAGGTGCGCGCCTACGTGACCCTCACCCGGGAGTCGGCCCTGGCCCAGGCCGAGGCGGCCGGGAAGCGCCTGAAGGCGGGCCGGCCCCTGAGCCTCCTCGACGGGGTGCCGCTCGCCATCAAGGACGTGATCTGCACCAACGGGGTGCGGACCACCTGCGCGTCGAAGATCCTCGAGAATTTCGTTCCACCGTACGACGCGACCGTCATGGCGCGCCTCGGTGCCGCCGGGGCGGTGATGCTGGGCAAGACCAACATGGACGAGTTCGCCATGGGCTCGTCCACCGAGAACTCGGCCTTCTTCCCCACGCGCAACCCGTGGGACCTGGCCCGCGTGCCCGGGGGCTCCTCCGGCGGCTCGGCGGCGGCGGTCGCGGCCGACCTCGCCGCCGGCGCCCTCGGCAGCGACACGGGCGGCTCGATCCGCCAGCCCGCTGCCTTCTGCGGCACCGTGGGAGTGAAGCCGACCTACGGGCGGGTCTCCCGGTACGGCCTCGTGGCCTTCGCCTCCTCGCTGGATCAGATCGGCCCCCTGGCCCGGACCATCCGCGACGCGGCGCTCCTTCTCCAGGTCATCGCCGGCCACGATCCTCTCGACTCCACCTCCACGGATGTCCCCGTCCCCGACTATCCGGCGGCGCTGGGGCAGGGGATCCAGGGCCTCCGCGTCGGCATCCCGAGCGAGTACGTCATCGAGGGCATGGACCCCGAGGTGGGGAAGGCCGTATCGGCCGCCATCGAAGCCCTGAAGGGCCTCGGCGCCAAGACGGAGAAGGTCTCCCTCCCCACGACCGACTACGCGCTGGCCGCCTACTACCTGATCGCCCCGGCGGAGGCGTCCTCGAACCTGGCGCGCTACGATGGCGTCAAATACGGCCACCGCGCGGCGGGCGGGAAGGACCTCATCCAGATGTACGGGCGCACCCGCGCCGAGGGGTTCGGCCCGGAGGTGAAGCGCCGGATCATGCTCGGGACCTACGCCCTCAGCGCCGGATACTACGACGCCTATTATGGCAAAGCCCAACGGGTGAGGACGCTGGTCCGGCGCGACTTCCAGCAGGCCTTCGAGCGCGTGGACGTGCTCGCCTGCCCCACCACCCCCAGCGTCGCCTTCAAGCTGGGCGAGAAGGAGGATCCGCTCCAGATGTACTTCTGCGACATCTTCACGATCCCGGTGAACCTGGCCGGGCTCCCCGGGGTGTCGCTCCCATGCGGCTTCACCCAGAGCGGACTCCCCATCGGGCTCCAGCTGATCGGCAAACCATTCGATGAATCCACGCTGCTGAGCGCGGCCTACGCCTACGAGCAGGCCACGCCCTGGCACACGCGCGCCCCGGCCCTGACATGAGGATGACGACCGACTACGAAAGCGTCATCGGGCTGGAGGTCCACGCCCAGCTCCTGACGCGCTCCAAGATGTTCTGCGGCTGTCCCACGGCTTTCGGGCGCGCGCCCAACTCCCAGACCTGTCCGATCTGCCAGGGCATGCCGGGGGTCCTGCCGGTCATCAACCGGCGCGCCATCGAGTTCGCGATCCGGACGGCGCTGGCGCTTCACTGCACGGTCAACGCCGGCTGCCGCTTCGCCCGCAAGCACTACTTCTATCCTGACATGCCGAAGAACTACCAGATCAGCCAGTACGAGGAGCCGCTGGCGGTAAACGGCTGGCTGGAAATCGAGGCACATGGGACCACCCGTCGAATCGGCATCGAGCGCCTTCATCTGGAGGAAGATGTGGGGAAGCTCGTCCACGAGGGGACGCTGGAGACGGCGCGGGCGAGCCTCGTGGACTTCAACCGCTCGGGCGTCCCGCTGATGGAGATCGTCTCCAAGCCGGACCTCCGCTCCCCTGAGGAGGCGGCCGCGTACCTGAAAACCCTGCGCGCGATCCTCATGTATCTGGGGGTCTGCGACGGCAACATGGAGGAGGGCTCGCTGCGCTGCGACACCAACATCTCCCTCCGACCCCGCGGCTCGACGGACTACGGGGTCAAGGTCGAGATCAAGAACTTGAACTCCTTCAGGAACGTCCAGCTTGCGACGGCCTATGAGGGTGAGCGGCAGAGTGCAGCCATCATGTCCGGACAGATCATCGTCCAGGAGACCCGGCTCTGGGAAGCGGACAAGGGCAAGACACTCTCCATGCGCTCGAAGGAGTACGCCCACGACTACCGCTACTTCCCGGAGCCCGATCTGGTGCCGCTCAAGGTGGAGCAGCGCTGGGTCGATCAGTTGCGGACGACCCTGCCGGAGCTCCCCGTGGCGCGCCAGCAGCGCTTCGTCACCCAGTACGGGCTGCCGGCCTACGATGCCGAGCTCCTCACGCAGAGCCGGGCCCTGGCGGACTATTACGAGGCGGCGGCGCGCGAGTACCCGAAGCCGAAGATCGTGTCCAACTGGGTGCTGTCCGAGCTCCTCCGCGAGCTGCCGGGCGATGACGAGGCCGCCCTGGCCCGCTGCCCGATCCCGCCGAGAAACCTGGCGCGGCTCCTGGCCCTGATCGACGGCGGGACCATCAGCGGGAAGATCGCCAAGGACGTCTTCGAGAAGATGTACAGCTCGGGCGAGGACGCCGAGACGATCGTCAAGCGCGAGGGGCTCGTCCAGGTGGCCGACACGGGCGCCCTGGCGTCCGTCGTGGACCAGATCCTGGCCGCCAACGCCCACGCCGTGGAGGATTGGAAGAAGGGCAAGAAGCAGAGCCTCGGCTTCCTGGTGGGCCAGGTGATGAAGGCCACCCAGGGCAAGGCCAACCCCGCGATCGTCAACCAGCTCCTCCTCGAGAAGCTCCCGAAGCAATCCTAAGGCCGGGCCGAGAGATCCCGGCGTTCTCGGTCGTCGGGCATCCTCAACGTACAGCCGCGTACGCCTCCGGTGCCCTCCTCCCTCGGGCCTTGGGCTGCTCGGCTCTCGGCCCGGCCTTGGGGCCGCGCTCCAAACCTTGGAGCTCTCGGCCGGTGCGGCTTATAATGGCGTATTCCTTAGATGATTCAGCTCCAGGGCGTGTCTAAGGTGTACCGGGTGGGGCCGGTGAAGGTCACGGCCCTCGCCGACGTCTCGCTCGAGATCGAAAAGGGCGAGTTCACGGTCCTGGCCGGGCCAAGCGGGTCGGGCAAGACGACACTCCTCCGGCTCCTCTACCGCGACGAGGTGCCGACGGAGGGCGAGATCCGGGTCGCCGGCTTCGACGTCACGGGCATGCGGCGCTCCAGGATCCCCCACCTCCGGCGCGCCGTCGGGGTGGTCTTCCAGGACGCCAAGCTCCTGCCCGCCCGGAATGTGTACGACAACGTGGCCTTCGTCCTCCGGGTGCTCGGGACGCCGCGGCGCGAGATCACGCCGCGGGTCATGCAGACGCTGAAGGCGGTGGGGCTCTCCGCCAGGGCCCAGGCGCTCCCGGCGCAGATCTCCCAGGGCGAGCAGCAGCGGGCCGCGCTGGCGCGGGCGCTCGTCAAGGAGCCCGCCCTCCTCCTGGCCGACGAGCCCACGGGGAATCTGGATGAGGCCATGGCAGACGAAATCCTCTACCTCCTGAGCGACATCTGGAACCGCGGGACGACGATCCTGCTGGCGACCCACCGGGCAACGCTCGCGGACCAGCTCAAGCGGCGCACCCTCGTGCTCGACGGGGGCCGACTCTTGAAGGACGAGGACTGAGCGCGATGCTCTTCTTTCTGATCGGCGAGGCGCTGCGCGATCTCCGGCGGGGTGGGCGCGTGGCGGTGAGCGCGGTGCTCCTGATCATGCTGTCCCTGACCGCTCTCGGCGCCTTCTGGGTGCTCTCGCTCAACCTCGGCCGCGCCCTGGTCCAGTGGCGCGACCGCTTCCGCGTCGTCGTGTATCTGCGCGAGGAGCCGCCGGCGGGTCAGGTCGAGGGGCTCCTCGAGAAGATCGAAGGCGTCGGCGGGATCCAGCGGCTGCGGTATGTCTCCAAGGGCCAGGCGCTCCAGGCGCTGCGGCGGCAGATCGGCGGCCAGGCCAGCGTGGTGGCGGAATTGCCGGCCAATCCGCTGCCGGCGTCAGTGGAGGTCACGCCCGCCGCCGAGGCTATGACTCCGGAGGGCACGCGGGCGCTGATCCAGCGGCTCTCCGCCCTCGCGGAGGTGGAGGAAGTCCAGGGGGGGACCGCGTGGGTGGAGTGGCTGGCCCAGTTCCAGGGACTGCTCCAGGCGATCGGCCTCTCGCTCGGGGCCGTCCTGGCCCTGGCGGCGATCCTGACGGCGACGACGGCGACGACGCTGGTGCTCCACGCGCGGCGGGAGGAGATGGAGATCATGCGGCTCGTGGGGGCTTCCGAGATGGTGATCCGCCTGCCGCTCCTCCTCCAGGGCCTGATCCAGGGCTTCGTGGGCGCCCTGATGGCGGTGGGTGGGCTCTATCTCGCCTTTCGACTGGCGCTGCCGACGCTGGAGCCGCTCCTGTCGGTCACGCTGGGGCTCCCCGGCGCCGCGTTCTTTGCTCCCGCGGAGATCGCCGTGCTTGTGGGCGGGGGCAGCCTGCTGGGAGGCCTGGGCGGGCTCCGGGCCAAGGGCGAGAAACCGGCGTGAGCGCACGGGCGATCGGTCTCGCATTGGTGGCTCTCGCCCTCCTGACGGCGCCGGCGGCGGCCCAGAAGCGCGATGACCAGACACTCCGCCAGAGCCAGCGCACCCTCCAGCAGACCCAGAGGCAGCTCAGGGACGAGCGGGCCCGGGCCGCCGAGGCGCGGCTCCGGGAAACGTCGCTCCTCTCCGAGCTCGAGGCCATCGAGCTGACCCTCGCCAAGAAGCGGCGGGACATCGACGCGCTCGGCCGGCGTATCGTCAAGGCGCAGGGCGAGGTCCGGGGCCTGGAACGGGACATCGGCCGCCTCGAGACTCAGCGCGTGGGGCAGCAGGAAGTCCTCGGCCGGCGCCTCAGGGCCATGTACAAGCTCCAGGCCCAGGGCGGCGCCCTGCCGCTGCTCCTCGCCGAGGATGATCCAATGGCGCGGGCGGTCCAGCTCCGCCACCTGACGACGCTCGCGGTGGTGGACGCCCGGCTGATTCGGGAGTATCGTGGAATTTCAGAGCACCTGGGGGAGCGGAAGGGGCAGGTCGAGAAGCAGCGGCAGGGGCTGTCCGCCCTCCGGGCCCGGGTGGAGGGGGAGCGGGCGGAGGTGGACCGGGAGGCGGCCCGGCGCCGGGGGCTCCTGGCCAAGGTCCGGGAGGAGCGGGCCTACCACGAGCGGATGGTGGGCGAGCTCTCGGAGGCGGCCAAGCGGCTGGAGGCGCTGATCCGGGACCTCCAGGCCCGGCAGCGCCGCGTGACGAAGCTCCCGCCTCCCGGCAAGGGTGGCGAGCCCCCCACGATCGGCTTCGGGACGCTCAGGGGCTCGCTGCCGTGGCCCACCGATGGGCGGATCGTGAGCGCCTTCGGCGAGCAGGTGCACCCCCGCTTCGGTACCAGGACGTTCAGGCGGGGGATCGACATCGAGGCCGGCGAAGGAGCGGGGATCGTGGCCGTCGCCGCCGGCCACGTGGTGTATACGGGGTGGTTCAAGGGGTACGGGAACTTGATCATTCTCGATCACGGCAACGATTTCTACACGCTGTACGCCCACGCCGCGGAGATCCGGGTGAAGGAAGGTGACGACGTGCGGCAGGGCCAGACGATCGGCACGGTGGGGGACACCGGGTCCCTGGCGGGTCCCCGCCTGTACTTCGAGGTGCGCTACCAGGGGCGGCCCCAGGATCCCGCCGAGTGGCTGCGGCGACGCGGGTAAAACTCGAGAGCGAGGAGGCTCTTCCGATGGGTCCCATCCGGCAGGTCAAGAAAGCGGTCCTCATCACCGGGTTGCTGTTCGTGCTCACCCTCTCCCTCGGGGGCACCAGCGCCAGTAAGAGCACCGATCAGGGCGCGACGTACGAGAACCTCAAGCTCTTCACCGAGGTGCTCTCGATCGTGCAGAGCCAGTATGTGGACGAGGTGCCCCCCAAGGAGCTGATCTACAGCGCCATCAAGGGCACGCTCCGCGGCCTGGATCCGCACAGCTCCTTCCTGGACCCCGAGAGCTACCGCGAGATGCAGGTGGAGACCACCGGGACGTTCGGCGGCCTCGGCATCGAGATCACGCTGAAGGATGACCTGCTGACCGTGGTGTCGCCGATCGATGGGACGCCGGCGCACCGGGCGGGGATCCACTCCGGCGACAGGATCGTGAAGATCGAGGGGATCGCCACCAAGGACTTGTCGCTCGCCGACGCGGTCAAGCGGATGCGCGGCAAGCCCGGGACCAAGATCACGATCACGATCATGCGCGAGGGGTGGACCGAGCCCCGGGACTTCACGCTCACCCGCGAGCAGATCCGGGTCCAGTCGGTCCGGGGCCAGGACCTCGAGCCGGGCATCGGGTACGTCCGCCTGCGGCAGTTCCAGGAGCAGTCGCCCAACGATCTGGACGCCGCGCTGGAGAAGTTCACCAAGAACGGCCAGAAGCTCCAGGGGCTGATCCTCGACCTGCGGAACGACCCGGGCGGCCTCCTGACCGCGGCGGTGGAAGTCACGGAGAAGTTCCTGGAGGACGGCAAGCTCGTCGTGTACACGGAGGGGCGCGTCCGGAACCAGAGCATGCGCTTCACCGCCCACGCCAAGAAGCCCTACCTGGACTTCCCCATCGTGGTGCTGGTCAACCAGGGGAGCGCCTCGGCCTCTGAGATCGTGGCCGGAGCGCTCCAGGACTGGGGGCGGGCCATCGTCCTCGGAACGCAGACCTTCGGCAAGGGCTCCGTCCAGACCATCATCCCCCTGACGGATGGATCGGGGCTCCGCCTGACCACGGCCAAGTACTTCACGCCGAAGGGCCGGTCGATCCACGGCAAGGGCATCACCCCCGACATCGTGGTGGAGCCCCCGAAGGTGGCGGCCGCCGCCGACCCGGCGAAGCCCGTGGTGCCGCCGCCCTCGCCCGAGGAGGAGCTGAAGAAGGACGTCCAGGTCCAGCGGGCCGTGGACATTCTGAAGGCGATGCGCATTCTCGACAAGGCCCGGCCCGCGTCGTCGACGCCGCAGGCGCAAGCGAAATAGCCGTTTAGTTGATCCTCGGGATCGAGACCTCCTGCGACGAGACGGCGGCGGCGGTCCTGGCGGACGGCGCGAAGGTCCTGGCTTCCGTCGTGGCCTCCCAGGACACGATCCACGCGCCCTACGGCGGCGTGGTGCCCGAGCTGGCGTCGCGGCGTCACGTGGAGATCATCGTCCCGGTCATCCGGAAGGCGCTCGGTGACGCCGGGGTCTCCCTCGCCGATCTGAAGGCCATCGCGGTGACGCAGGGGCCGGGGCTCGTCGGGTCGCTCCTCGTCGGCTGCTCGGTGGCGAAGTCCCTCGCCTATGTCGGGAGGGTTCCGCTGATCGGCGTCAACCATCTCGAGGGGCATATCTTCGCCGCCTTTCTCCAGGACCCCAGCCCCGCCTATCCCTTTCTGGCCCTCGTCGTCTCGGGCGGCCACACGGCGCTCTACGTGGCGCGCGAGCCGCTGCGCTACGAGGTGATCGGCCAGACGCGCGACGACGCCGCGGGCGAGGCCTTCGACAAGGTGGCGAAGCTCCTGGGCCTCGGCTACCCGGGCGGCCCCGTCATCGAGCAAACGGCGAAGTCCGGGGATCCCAAGGCCATCCCGTTTCCGATGGCCCAGATCACCGATGGGGCGCCGGACTTTTCCTTCAGCGGGATCAAGACCGCCGTGTCGCTCCACGTGAAGCGCAACCGGCCGCTCTCCGCCGGCCAGGTCGCCGACATCGCGGCCTCGTTCCAGGCGACCGCGGTGAAGATGCTGGTGAGGAAGACCGTGAGGGCCGCGCTCGCCCTTGGCGTCCGCCGCATTGTCCTGACGGGGGGCGTGGCGGCCAACAAGGCCTTGCGCGCGGCGCTCCAGGTCGAGGCCGCCGAGCGCGGATGGGAGGTCTTCATCCCCCCGCCGGCCCTCTGCACGGACAACGCCGCGATGATCGCCGCGGCCGGCCACGCGCGGTTCCAGGCCGGCGAGCGCGCGAGTCTGAGCATGAACGCGATCCCGGATATGAAGCTCGCGTAAGGAGAGGTCGTGCGGCCCCCTCACCCCCCCCTCTAGATGGCGCGGCTGGACTACGAATCATTCCTCTCGGGGTTGCCCGACGCCGTCGTGGGCGTGGACGAGGCGTTCCGGATCATTCTCTGGAACGCGGCGGCGGAAGCGCTGACGGGCAAGTCCGCGCGGCGGGTCCAGGCCCGGACCCTGAAGGAGATGTTCGCTCCCGACTCGTCGCTGGCGCGGCACCTGAGTGAGACCCTCCGGACGGGAGAGAGCCGGTCGGAGGCCGAGGCGATGATCGAGGGGGTGGACGGTCGCCCGATCCCCGTGAGTATCGTGACCGCGCCCATCACGGGGAGGAGCGGCAACGTCGAGGCCGCAGTCGCCGTGCTTCGCGACCTTTCGCGCATCCGCCAGCTCGAAGAGGAGGTGCGGCGGGGGGAGACCCTGGCGGCGGCGGGACGGATGGCGGTGGGGCTCGCCCACGAGATCCGCAATCCACTCGGCGCCATCCGCGGGGCCGTGCAGCTCTTGAAGAAGGAGCTCGGGGAGGAGGCGCGCTGGCGGGAGTACACCGACGTGCTGATGAAGGAGGTCGATCGGGTCAACCGGATCCTCGAGTCGCTGCTCGACCTCGGACGGCCCGTCCAGCTCCGGCTCGGGCCGTTGAACCTTCACCAGCTTCTGGAGCGCGTCGCGCTCCTGTCGGAGGAGCTGGCGGCGAGCCGCGGCGTCCAAATCGTCCGGCGCTACGATCCGAGCCTTCCGCCGATCCTCGCCGACGAGGACCGGATCCTCCAGGTCTTCCACAATTTGGTGCGCAACGCCATCGAGGCGATGCCGCGGGGCGGCCGCCTCACCCTGACGACGCGCCTCAGCATGAGCCCGCTCTTCGCCAAGGTGGACCTGGGGACCGGCGCGCGGCACTTCGTCGTCGTGCAGGTGGCCGACGAGGGCGAGGGGATTCCCGAGGCGCTCAGGGCCAAGATCTTCGACCCGTTCGTCACCACCAAGGAGCGGGGGCTGGGGCTCGGGCTGGCGCTCTGCCACCGGATCCTGGAAGAGCACAAGGGCGCCATCCAGGTCGAGAGCGTCCCGGGCAAGGGCACCACGGTCTCGTGCTTCCTGCCGATCGCCAAGTGATTCCCCCTCACCCCCCCCTCTCCCCCAGTGGGGGAGAGGACACGGGTGAGGGGGTCATCGAAGGGTGAGGGGAAGATGCCTGACGGCGGCATCCTGATCGCCGACGACGAAGACAGCCTGCGCTGGGTCCTGGAAAAGGGCCTGAAGCAGGCGGGCTATCGCGTCGTTGCGGTGAAGGACGGGGAGGCGGCCCTCCAGGCGGCCGGCAGCGAGCCCTTCGACCTGATCCTCCTCGACATCCGGATGCCGGGGATCGACGGCCTCACGCTCCTGGGGAAGATCCGGGAGGCGCGCCCGGACGCTCAGGTGGTCATCATGACCGCCCACGGCACCATGGAGACGGCCATCCAGGCGATGCAGCGGGGCGCCTACGATTACCTGGCCAAGCCCTTCGACATGGACGAGCTCCTCCTGCTCGCCGAGCGCGCGCTTCTGGCCAAGCGCCTCACCCAGGAAGTCAGGCAGCTCAAGACCGGGCTCCAGGAGGTATGGGAGTTCGGTGCCCTCGTGGGCCGTCACCCGCGGATGCAGGAGGTCTACAAGACCATCGGGCGCGTGGCGGCCAGCGACGTCACCGTGCTGCTGCGGGGCGAGTCGGGCACCGGCAAGGAGCTGGTGGCGCGGGCCATCCATCACTACAGCCGCCGCGCCGGCCGGCCCTTCGTCGCGGTCTCCGGCGCCGCCATTCCGGCAAACCTCCTCGAGAGCGAGCTCTTCGGCCACGAGCGTGGCGCGTTCACCGACGCCAAGGAGCGGAAGCTCGGGAAGCTCGAGCTGGCCCACGGCGGCACCCTTTACCTGGACGAGGTGGGCGACATGCCGCTCGATCTGCAGGCGAAGCTCCTCCGCGCCCTCCAGGAGCGCACCTTCGAGCGGGTGGGCGGCCACGACCCGATCCGCGTGGACCTCCGCGTGCTCGCGGCCACGAACCGCGACCTGGAGGGGATGATGAGGGAGGGGCGCTTCCGGGAGGACCTCTTCTACCGCCTGAACGTGGTGACGCTTGCGCTGCCGCCGCTCCGCGAGCGCCGGGAGGACATCCCGCTCCTGGCGGAGCACTTCCTGGCCAAGCACGCGGGCGATCTTGGCGAGCGTGCCCTGGCTCCCGAGGCATTGGACCGGCTCGTGGGCTACGACTGGCCGGGGAACGTGCGCGAGCTGGAGAACGTGATCCAGCGCGCCATGGTGATGGCCCGGGGCGGCGTGATCCTGCCCGAGCACCTGCCGATCGAGCCGGTCTCCGCTGCGGCCACGGTGAGCGCGGACGCGAGTCTCGAGGAGGTCATCGAGAAGAAGCTCGCCGAGTGCGTCCGCGGCCTCCGCGGCCGCCCGGGCGCCAACCTCTACGAGCTGATGGTGGGGCTGGTCGAGAAGCCGCTCCTCAGAGCCGTCCTGCGCGAGACGGGCGGCAACCAGATCAAGGCCGCCGCCCTCCTGGGGATCAACCGCAACACCCTCCGGAAGAAGCTCAAGGAGCACGGCATCGACCCCGACGCCCTCGGCGGGGAATACGCTGGCAGGTAGGTAGTTCTTGACAAACCCGATTGAGAATGGGATTATCCCTCCATGGATATGCCCCATCAGGTTCTGGATTGCCGGGATGATCTTTGCCCGGGCCCGGTCATCAAGGTCGCCAAGACCTTGAAAACGCTGCCCGTGAACCAGATCCTGGAGGTTCACGCCACGGACCCGGGGGCCGTCCCCGACATGGAGGCCCTGGCCAAGCAGACGGGGCAGGAGATCCTGGCGGTCGTTCAGGAGCCCGATCGGACCCGGATCCTGATCCGCCGCGTTCGTTAGGCCTTCAGGTAAATCTCTGCTCCCGCCTTTTTGAACTCTTCGGCCTTTTCCTTGAGCCCTTCCTCCAGCGCCTTCGCCTCGTCCAGACCCTTCTTCGCCGCGTACTCCCGCACGTCCTGGGTGATCTTCATCGAGCAGAAGTGGGGGCCGCACATCGAGCAGAAGTGAGCGAGCTTGGCGCCCTCCGCCGGCAGCGTCTCGTCGTGGAAGGCGCGCGCGGTCTCCGGGTCGAGCGAGAGGTTGAACTGGTCCTCCCAGCGGAACTCGAAACGGGCCTTCGAGAGCGCGTCGTCCCACTCCCGCGCGCCCGGGTGACCCTTGGCGAGGTCCGCGGCGTGGGCGGCGATCTTGTAGGCGATGACACCGGCCTTCACGTCGTCCCGGTTCGGGAGCCCCAAGTGCTCCTTGGGGGTCACGTAGCACAGCATCGCGGTCCCGAACCAGCCGATCATCGCCGCGCCGATGGCGGAGGTGATGTGGTCGTAGCCCGGGGCCACGTCGGTGGTCAGCGGCCCGAGCGTGTAGAAAGGCGCCTCATGGCAGACCGCGAGCTCCCGGTCCATGTTCTCCTTGATGAGGTGCATGGGGACGTGGCCGGGCCCCTCGATCATCACCTGACTGTCGTGCTCCCAGGCGATGTTCGTCAGCTCGCCCAGCGTGTCCAGCTCGGCGAACTGGGCCTCGTCGTTGGCGTCGGCGGTGCACCCGGGGCGCAACCCGTCGCCGAGGGAGAAGGCGACATCGTAGGCCGCCATGATCTCGCAGATCTCCCTGAAGTGGGTGTAGAGGAAGCTCTCCCGGTGGTGCGCCAGGCACCACTTGGCCATGATGGAGCCGCCCCGCGACACGATCCCGGTCATCCGGTTCGCGGTGAGGGGGATGTAGCGGAGCAGGACCCCCGCGTGGATGGTGAAGTAGTCCACCCCCTGCTCGGCCTGCTCGATCAGCGTGTCCCGGTAGATCTCCCATGTCAGCTCCTCGGCCCTGCCCCCGACCTTCTCGAGCGCCTGGTAGATCGGGACCGTGCCGATGGGCACCGGCGAGTTCCGGAGGATCCACTCGCGCGTCTCGTGGATGTTCCGGCCCGTGGAGAGATCCATCACGGTATCGGCGCCCCAGCGGATTGCCCAGCGCATCTTCTCCACCTCTTCCTCGATGGAGGAGGCCACGGCGGAGTTGCCGATGTTGGCGTTGATCTTCACCAGGAAGTTCCGCCCGATGATCATCGGCTCGGATTCGGGATGGTTGACGTTGGCGGGGATGATGGCGCGGCCGCGGGCGACCTCGCTTCTGACGAGCTCGGGGGCGACCCCCTCGCGGAGGGCGATGAACTCCATCTCGGGCGTGATCTCGCCGCGGCGAGCGTAGTGCATCTGGGTGACGCGTCGGCCGGGCTCGGCCCTGAGCGGCGGACGAACGCTCGGAAAGCGCACGCCCCCGAGTGACGGATCGCTGTCGCGCTGGCGCCGGTACACGGAGGACGGCCCGGGGAGCTCCTCGACGTCGCCGCGCGCGAGGGTCCAGGAAAGCCTGAGCGGCGGGAGCCCCTGCTTGATGTCCACGTGGGCGTCGGGATCGGTGTAGGGGCCGCTCGTGTCGTAGAGCCGGAGAGGCGGATTCCCCTCCGAGAGCGCGATCTCGCGCATGGGGACGCGGACGTCCGGATGGGCCCCGGTGATGTAGGTCTTGCGGGAAGCGGGCATCGTGTGGCCTCCCTTCGCTGGCATTAACCAGATCAGGTTCATGCGGTCGGCGGCCGTTACGCCGCCCTCTCAGCCCGGTTTTCCCGAGCTCCCGCGTGGGGACGAGCTACGGTCGTACTCTACCGCCGTGGCTGGGCAGCGTCAAGCCTTCCTGCGGCTGACCCCCACCCCCTCGCCCCCTCCTCGGGGAACCCCCCCACCGATAGTATTTTTTTCTTTTTTCCCCCTCGTAAACCGGCGATAATACGCTCGGCCGGATCGGGAGGCGCCGGGCGGCGTGGTTCCCCTTCGGCATTCGGCAGCGCAGGTGAACGCGGTTCCCTTTGCGCTCGAGGCTCCGCCTCGAGAGAGGAGAAAGCATGGCGAAGAAGAAGGCGGCGTTCGGCGGCTACTCCATCAGCTTCAAGGGCTGCAAGGACTCGGCGGAGTCGATTTTCGGCTCGAAGCCGATCGGCCCCTCCGTCATGACAAAAAAGATTTGGGCCTACGTCAAGCGGAAGAGGCTGGCAAAGCGGTAGGATTCCGCCCGGCGCTTCCAGGCTCAAGCGCATAGCGGGAGAGAGGACCCCGACGTCCTCGTCACGGGCCTCTCTCCTCGTTTCTCTGGTAGAATCCTCCCATGGCGTGCCCGGTCCTCTACAACCGGGAGAGCTGACCCACCTGCCAGAAGGCGAGAGAGTTTCTCTCGCTGCGGGGTGTCGCCTACGACAGCCACCTTGTGGAAACGCGGCCCGTGACGCGCGAGGAGACCGTGGACCTCGCGCGGAAGGCGCGGCGTTTCCTGATCAAGCTCGGGCAGGATACGCTCAGGTTCGACGCGGCGACCAATCCCATCACCGAGGCGGAGGTCCACGCCTATCTCGTGCACGACGACGGCTTCCTCCGCGTGCCCGTGCTGGTGATGGGGGATCTCCTCGTTCGAGGCTACACCGAGGAGCTGTACCGGGAGGCCTTAGGAGGCAAGCCATGATCGTCAAGGAAACTGCGCGGAGCGTGTACCTGGACGTCTCCGGGATCGCCTGGGAGCCCGGTGAGCACCCGGGCGTCGAGACGAAGACTCTCTACCGGGAGCCCTCGGGCCGGCAGACGGTGCTGGTCCGCATGGCCCCCGCGGCCCGGCTGCCCGAGCATCGCCATCGAGGGGTGGAGCAGAGCTTCGTCCTGGAGGGAACGCTCGTGGACGACGAGGGGGCCTGCACGGCAGGCAACTTCGTCTGGCGCCGCCCCGGGTCGGTGCACAGTGCCTGGAGCCCCGACGGCTGCCTCATCCTCGCGGTGTTCGAAGCTCCCAACGAGTTCCTCGCTTAGAGGCGGGCGGGGATCTGGTCGAGGCGCTCGACGGTGAGGTCCGGAGCGAAGCCCAACTCCTCCATCGGCGCCTTCTGGCGGTTGCACCAGCAGACGCGATAGCCGAAGGCCTTGGCCCCCGCCACGTCCCACGCGTTCGAAGACACGAAGAGCAGGTCCCCCGCGGCCAGCCCCATCGCCTTCGGCCCGAGGGCGTAGACGGCGGGCGACGGCTTGTAGGTCTTCACGGCGTCCACGGAGAGAATGTGCTCTAGGTACGGGCCCAGGCCGCTCGAGCGCACGGCCGCCTGCAGCATCCTCGGCGAGCCGTTGGAAAGAATCGCGAGGGGGGAGCCCTTGAGGCGCTCCAGCGCCGTCCTCACCTCGGGGAAGGCGGCGAGGGACAGATAGGCCTCCATGAGGCGCTGGAGCTGGGCCTCGCTGGCCGCGAGACCGAGCCGGCGGATGGCGAAGCGCAGGGCAGCCTCCGTCACCTGCCAGAAGTCCTCGTACCGTCCCATGAGCGCGCGCAGCCAGGTGTACTCCAGCTGCTTCTGGCGCCACGTGAGGGAGAGGGCCTGGGGATCCTGCGTGATCTCGCGGCCGGCCTCGATCACCGAATGGACGTCGAAGAGGGTGCCGTACGCGTCGAAGACGAACCCCCGGGGGAGAGCCATGCCGTCAGAACCGGGTCCCCCGCTTCCGGGGCGGCAGCGCCGGGCGGTGGTTCTCGGCCGGAGGCTCGAGCCCCGACAGCACGAGGCCGTAGCGGATCAGCCGCTGGGCGTCCAGGAACGACAGCCCGCGGCTGGGCGCGCCGAGGACGATACCGACGAAGCGCTGGCCGTCGAGCCACGCGGCCACGGCCAGGTTGTATCCCGACTCGTTGGTGAATCCGGTCTTGAACGCCTGGACGCCGCCGGTCTCGATGAACGGCGGCACGCGCCGGCTGTACACGCGGCCCCGGTAGATGAAGGTCTTGCCCCCGAGGATCGTGCGCACCCCCGGAAAGTCGTGGAGCAGGTGATCGGTCACGGCCGCGAGATCGCGGGCCGTGCTGCGCTGGGCGGGATCCGGCAGGCCGTGGGGGTTCGCGTAGCGGGTCGCGGTGAGGCCCAGTTCCTGAGCTTTGGCGTTCATCCGCGCCACGAAGCTCTCCTCGTCACCCGCCAGGTGCTCGGCGACGGCCGTCGCGGCGTCGTTGGCCGACGCGATGGCGACGCCTTCCAGGAGCACCCCGAACGGCACGACCTCCCCGGGCCGGAGTCCCATCCGGTAGCGCGGGGTCCGGGATGCCTTGAGGCTCACGGTGATGGGGTCCTCCCAGTCCACCCGTCCGGCTTCCAGATCCTCGTAGGCGAGGTAGAGGGTCATGAGCTTCACGAGGCTGGCCGGCGCGTGCTCCTCCTCCGCATTCTTGGCGAAGAGCACGTTCCCCTGGGGATCGATGAGGAGCACCGCTTCGGCGGCCAGGGCCAGCGCCTTGCCGTTCTGGGCCTGCGCCGGCAGGGGCGCGAGCGACAGAACGAGGGTGAGGAGCGCGGGGATCAGACGGCGGGACCGGCGGGAGCCAGCCGGATCTCGATGGGGATCGGGAGGTCGTGATGTCTCAGGTACAGATTGAGCCGGGCCTTGCCCGGGTCGTCCAGCGCCCGCGGCTCGGCCAGCTCCCAGCGGAGCCAGCCTTCCCGGCAGCCCACCCAGGTGCCCGCCACCAGGTCTGCCAGCGGGCAGCGCGATTCGAGGCAGGCTCCGTCGCTGAGCCGGCACACCGCATAACGGGGAGTCGCCACGCTCCCTCCTCGGGTGTTGGGTGAGGCGCACTGACTGACATTCTAATGATCGGCGGCGCGGGGGTGTCAACAAAAAAGCGCGCGCAGTTGGTGCGTCGGGGCGGGAGTGGTATTCTGGGGGGCACCATGAAGCCGCGGTGGGGCGTTGCCCTCGCGCTCGCGCTGCTCGTCGCGTGCCCGGCGGCGGCCGAGCTGCCGCCCTCCGACGAGGAGGCGGCGAGGGCCGCCCCCACCGACGCCGCGGCGACGCCCGCGCCCCCGCCCCCCGCGGGAGAGATCGCGCTGGTTCCGGGCGGGCGCCTGATCCCGTGGGAGCGTCTGGACGACGAATCCTTCGCGCTGGCGCGGGACGTGGTGAGCGAGGCCCTCGTCTTCCGGCAGGTGGACGGGATCGCCTTCCGCAGCCGCAAGGAGGTCTACGACTACTTGGTCCAGCACATGGACTTTGCTGCCGATGTCGCCCGGATGCTCCGGGTCGGCAAGTACCGGATGCACCGCACCCCGACGGGCTTCGAGGCCGACGACGGCCACGGGGCCCACGGATTCCTGAGGCCGCTCTACGACGACGGGGACCGCCGGGTCTTCTACCTTCAGGGGCGCTACGATCCCCCGGTCCTGCCCTCCATCGCCGGGCGCCTCGTGCTCGTGCTCGACACGAGCCACACCTTGGCGCCGGACGGCGAGAATTACGCGGAGATGCGGGTCGCCGGCTACCTGCGCCTGGACAGCGTCCTGGCCGAGGTGATCGCCGCGGTGGCCCGGAGCTTCACGGAGGAGATGGTCCAGAAGAAGGTCAAGCGTTTCTTCCGCGACGTGGCGCGCGTGAGCCGCCGCGCCTACGACGACCCGGAGGGGCTGATCGAAGAGCTGGCGCGTCACCCCCAATTCGAGGCCGAGCGGGTGGCCGAATTCCGCCAGGTTCTTTTCGCCCACCGCCCGCCGCCGTGGGCCGAGGCCGTTCCCTTCCGCCTCACGCTTGAGGCCCTGACCCTCGATCCGGGAGACCTGTCCGAAATCGACTGAGGCGCCGGATGGAGTGGGTGTGGGGGAGCCTGGTCGTTCTCGCGCTTGCCCTGGCCGGCCTGGGGGGGTGGCGCGTTGCGCGGCAGGCGCTCCAGTTCTGCCCGCACTGCGGCTGGATCGTCCGCCGGGTCCGTACCGGCTGGCTCCGCTGCCCCCGCTGCCACCGCCAGTACAGCCGGCACGCCAAGATCCATCCGTGAAGAAGGTCCTGCTCTACACGATGGAAGGCAACGCCGACGGCGAAGCCGCGCTCGCCTTCTTTCAGGCGCGGGGCACGCGCGTGGACGTGCGCGACGTGGGACGGGACGGCGGAGCGACGCTGGAGTGCTTCGACCTGGCGGGGCGGCTCGTCGTGCCCACCGTGGTCATCGACGGCCGCGTGTTTTTCGGGTTCGGGGCGAACCGGGAGGAGATCGAGCCGTTACTACATACCTAGCGCGGCGCGCGCTTCGTCCATCACCGCTTCGGTAATAGTGCGGTACCCTTTGCCCTCGGCGTAGCGCTCGATCGCCTTCCGGGCCATCGGGCGGATGAAGGACGGGATCCGCTCGACCCGCGCCTCCGCCTCCCGGCTCCACGCCATGCCGCTCTGGCCCTGGGCCTCCTGCTCGGTAATCATCCCCGCGAACGGACAGCCGGGCCCGGTGGAGCCGCCCTCGGGCCGGGACCCCGGGGCCTCCTCGAAGGCTTCGGGGCGCTGGTGCGCGAGAGAGGAGCGGAGATGCTCGAAGGGCGCGACCGGCTCCGTCCGGCCGCCGACCTTGACGCCCAGGCTCCGGATCAGCTGGGTCTCGGCGGGATTGGTCAGCATCGCCACGCGGCGGCTGCAGCGCGGGCACGCGAAGGTCACGGCGAGGGAGCCCTCGTCGGGACCCTGGCTCGCCTGGAGCCGCATCGGCTCGTCGCACTCCACGCAGAGGAATTTCAATTGTTCACCTGGGGCGGGCCCCCGGGCCGGGGTCCTTCATTTCCGGGCGCGCTCCTCCGCCTCCACGAGAAGCGCGGCGAGCCGCTTGACGATCTCCACGGCCAGCTTGGGGTTGGTCCGGATGAAGTGCTCGAGGCGGTCGCCCGGGATCACGCAGAGGGCGACATCCGTCTCGGCCATCGCCGTCGCGGTGCGCGGACCGGCGCGAAAGAGCGAGACTTCTCCCAGCAGCTCCCCCTCGCCGAAGACCCGGAGGGTCCGCTCCTCGCCGCCGACGATCTTCCGGATGGCCACCTTTCCTGACTGGATCAGGAACGCCTCATTGTGGGCGTCGTCGCCCTCCTTGAAGATCACCTGCCCGGCGGTGAAGCGTCGGACCTGGACCTGGCTCAGCGCGCTCATACCTCGGAGGGGGGCTCCGCCCCCCGTCCGATACCTCCCCCCAGACTCGGCTGCGCCGGCAAAGCCGGCGCTCGAACGGGCGTGCGACAGTTTAGCGGCGCTGGGTGTTTCATCCTGTCACCTCGCGGGCTTCATCATACTGACGGGGGCGGGGAAGGGCAAGCCGCCTGACCGGCCTACGGCAATGGATAGCGGCGGGGAGCCCGCCGCTTGCGGTGGATCGGGCGAGTGCTGTAAAGTGAAAAGCCGCGCCGGTGTAGCTCAGTGGCAGAGCAGCTGATTCGTAATCAGCAGGTCGTGGGTTCGAGTCCCACCGCCGGCTCCAGCCCCATCAGGACCGTTCGTCGCGCCTTCTGCCGAAATTGTCCGAGGTCGGGACCTGCGCGAGAAGAGCCGTAGCGCTCAGGCGATCTTGATAATGCCCGGCTCGACCCGCTCGAACCGGTCGGCCACCTCCGGGTCGTGGCCCGCGACGATCAGCCGCTCGGCCCCGGCCAGGGCGTGGATCGTCTCGAAGGCCGCGAGCATCTCGGGCAGGCTGGTCATGATCTGCACGGGCTGGCGCGTCTCCACGTTGCGGTAGAAGTGGGAGGCGTCGGAGGTGAGCACGACCGTGCCGCGGCCGGTCTCGGCGGTGACGATCTGGAGCCCCGCGGTGTGGCCGCCGACGCGGTGCACGCGGAGTCCCGGGAGCACCTCGCGGTCGCCCTCGATGATCCTGACGCGGTTCGCGTAGGTCAGGGTCACGAGCCGCGCGAGCGCGTCGGGGTCGGCGGACTGCCGGAAGGCCTCATAGCGGCCGAAGGGCCCCGTCCAGAACGCGACTTCGTCCCGCTGGATCCAGTACTCCGCCTCGGGGAACAGGCTGTGCCCGGCCCAGTGGTCGTAGTGGAGGTGAGTGATGAGCGCGATGGGCACGTCGCCCGGCTTGATGCCCGCACGCTCGACCATCGCCGCCGGGCTCACGTAGTTCCGAATGCCGCGCGCCCGCGCCTCGTCGTCGAGGAAGCCGGTGTCCACGAGGATCGGGTGGGGGCCGCCGAGGATCAGCCAGACGTAGTAGTGGAGCGTGAGCGGCGCGTGCGATGCCTCGCGATAGAAGAACTGGCAAGCCGTCATGTCCCGCTCTGCGTACTTCAGCGCGTAGACTTGGTACATGATTCACCTCGCTGGCGCTGGAGTCTACGCCGCGGGGGGGAAGGATTCAAGCGGGTCCGGCGAGTCGATCTGCCATCGCCCGTTGACGCTGGGCGCTCTTCTCCGTCTTTCTTTTCCCGGTCTTGCCGGTTGGCACACTGCTTGCTCAGGTCTATCCGTAGCTTCAATTTGTGAAAGAAATCGGACACAGGGAAGGGCGGGGGATGAAGAGCCAGATAACCGCAGGCACGGGGATCCAGGGTCGTGCTCGCTCGGGACCGAGCGGGCTGCCTGTGAAGGTCGCGCTGGAGGGGGAACGGCGGGCCGAGTTGCAGGGGGAGGTCGTGGCCTTCGACCGCTTCTGGATGAGAGTGAAGCTCGGGGCGAGCAAAGCTACCGCGCGCGAGGGGTCGAACGTCGTCCTCGAGCTCGCGAACCTCGACGGCAAGCCTGCGATCCAGGCGAACGGAATCGTATGGCGAGCGCCCGGCGATGGTCTCATCACGGTTTTGCTCAGCTTGAGCAGCCAGGAGTACGGTCGCCTCAAAGCCCTCGTGAGCGCTTCCGCGGATTCGAGATCGGCCCTGTCGCCGTGGATGCTCGGCCTGGTGAGCTCGCCTCCGCAGGCCGAGGCACCCACAAGCGTGAGGCGCCCGGCGCCTGAGCCGGAGAGCCCGGCGCGTGCCGCCGAGCCGAGGGCGAAGTCCCCCGGTCGAGGGCCGGGGTCGGAGAAGGAGATGCGTCGCCCGGTGGCGCCGAGGCGTGCCAGGCGTGTGAGCCCGGCCGAGGAGGCGGCGATCCTGATGGCCCGGGGGGACCATGAGGGAGCGGCGCGACTCTACTCGGAGGCGGTCCGGGAGTCCCCGGAGGATGTCTCGCTCTGGTATGCGCTCGGAGCCGCGCTCCATCGCCTCAGGCGGTGGAGAGAGGCGGCGGAGGCCTTCGAGTACGTGATCGGCCACGGCCGACCTGACTCCCGGGATGTGCGGCTCGCGCGGCTCTGGCTCGAGCGCGGGAGGATCGCCAGGGAGCCGGCCCCGGAGGGTCCAGCCCAAGCGCGGGCCGCCGGGGTCGAGCCGGGTCCCGAGCCGTCGGAGGCGGAGGGGCAGGACGCACCGGAGGAGCCGGACCCAGAGCCCTCGGAGCCGAGCCTCGTCCAGCAGGCGGCGATGCTGGAAGCTCGGGGCGAATACAGGGAGGCGGCCAAGCTTTACTACCAGGGGCTCCAGGCATCGCCGCAGGATGCGTCTCTCTGGTATGCCCTGGGAACGACCCTGCATCGCATGGACCGGTCCAAGGCGGCGGCGGGGGCCTTCGAGAAGGCGGTCGAGCATGGACAGCCCGATTCGCGGGAGGTCGAGCTCGCTCGGCTGTGGCTCGAGGGACGAGACGCCCCGGCGGAGAGCACGGCGCCCGACGTGGGCGCTGAACCGGAGCAGCAGGACCACGCGGGCGCGCCGAGCGCATCGGCGGAGCCCGACGCCGAGCCGTCCGTCGCGAGCGCGGTCCCGGAGCCCCCCGCTCCATCCAGCTCGGCGCGGCAGGCGGCGCTTCGAGCGGCCCAGGGGGACTACGAGGGCGCCGCGCAGCTCTACTACCGAGCCTTCGAGCAGGCCCTCGGGGCGGCGCCGGATGATGTGCTGCTCTGGTACGCCCTCGGCGTGACCCTGCAACACCTCAGCCAGGGGAAGGCCGCCGCCCGGGCCTTCGAAAGGGTCGTACAGCACGGCCGGCCCGGCTCGCGGGAGGTGCGGCTCGCTCGGCTCTGGCTGGAGATCGGTGACGCTGCCGTCGGACCGGTCGGGGTGGCGACGCCCGCGGCAGAGGCGGCCGCGCTCCCTGCGGAAGGCGCGGGCGCGAGCACGCCCATCCACACGGAGATACCGGCCGCGCCGCCCGAGCTACCAGCGCCGCCTTCGGGGCGCGGCGCTACCGCACGGAGGCGGCCGTCGGCGACTCCCGTCGTGCCGCTTGATGATCCGTGGGAGCTCGGTCGCGCCTTTGATCGGGACATGCCGGTGCCGAAGGTGGTCGAGAGGGAGGAGCCGGCGGATTCCGACGCGGCCGACCTCGAGCCCTCGAGCCCTTCCTCCGACGGACCACGCACGAGACGGGACGTGCATCGGCCGTCGCGCTCAGGGCGCACCAAGCAACCGGGGCCGAATCCGGCCGAGGAGGCGGCGATCCTGGCGGGCCGGGGGGACTATGAGGAGGCGGCGCGACTCTACTCCGAGGCGCTCCAGGCAGCGCCGGGGGACGTCTCGCTCTGGTACGCGCTGGGAGTGACCCTGCGTCACCTCAGGCGGTTGGCGGAAGCGGGGGAAGCCTTCGAGTACGTGGTGCGCCATGGCCGACCCGGTTCCCAGGAGGCGCGGCTCGCGCGCCTCTGGCTGGAGCGCGGGGGCACCGGAGAGGAGCCGGGCGCGCGCCCTTAGCGCGCATTATTCGCGAACGGCGATGGCGCGACCGGGCGGGTGGCGCAGGGTGCAACCCCCACGGGGCCGCGCGCAGTGGGCCCCCCTCGTCCCGTCCGCCGCGCGCAGCGGGGCGTTCGGGCGAGTGGGTGACGGAGCCGGACCCGTGGGGGTTGCACCCTGCGACAGGCCCCGCCCGCTACACTCGACCATGCTTCGTGAATAATGCAGGTTAGCCCCCCGCGCCGTCCCCCGACGGTGCCAGGGACGGCACGAGGGGGTCGAGCTTCGGCGGGAGGCACGTGATGTTCCGCTTCCCCGGAATCGGGAGCTCGAGCGGTGAGAGCCCGAGAGTCTCGAGGGCCCGGTTTCCCGCCTGGAAGGTCCACCGCGGGTCCTTCTGGACGCGCCGAATCAGAAGCTCTTCACGCAGGCGCCCCTCGGAATCGTAGAGGCCGTCTTCGAGCTCCTCCAGAAAGGAGATATACTCCCGGGGCCCCGGCTCGATATCCCGCCACAGATACCGGTGCAGGAGTTTCCATTTCGCATCGGTGAACTTGCCGCGCTTCAGCGCCCCGAGGACCTGCCCCGGAGCATAGATCCTCCGGTAGGCGTCGATGAGCGCCCGCTGGAATCTCGATGGAGGCATGCGGAGGGGAAAGTGCGTCGCGTAGTGCCCGTCGCAGTACGCCCATCCGCGGAAGATGCTCCGGTACCAGGGGACGATGGTTCGATACCCGTTGATATGCTCGGGGAAGTGTCCCCAGATCGGAAAGAAATACGCGGTCGCGAGGTTCTGCTCCAGAACAAAATCGACGGTGCGGTGAATGGTTTCCAGCGAGTCGGTATCGGCCCCGACCACGAAGGACCCCAGGATGCCGAAGCCAAAGGCGTGCAATTTCTGGATCGCGGCGACGATTTGCTCGAGGGTCTGACGCTTGTTGTAGGCCGTGAGGGTTTCGGGCTGGACCGACTCGTAGCCCTGGTAGATGTAATTGATCCCGGCCCGGCGCATCAGGGCCAGGAGCTCGTCGTCCCTGGCGACCTCCACCCGGGCGAAGACGACGATGTCGAAGCCGAAGTCCTCCTCGATCATCCGGTGCAGGAGCTTCTTTGTGTAGGGCCGCAGGGAGACGAACTCGTTGTCCACGAACAGGAGCGACCGGCCGTACCGCCGCTTATCGCGCAGGTCGCGGATCACGGCCTCGATGTCCCGTTTACGGTAGCCGCTGGCGAACATGGTGTTGACGATGCAGAATGTGCACTTGAAGAGGCATCCGCGGGAGGACTGCACCGTCAGCAGCGGCACCTTCCGCCGCAGAAAAAGATCGAGCGGGCCCATCCGACGGTACCCTTCGATGAGGGAAAAATTCGGGATGGTATCGAACCTGGTCGGCCCGGGTCGGGGAGCCGTCCGGTGAACGCGATCACCGACCCGATAGGCGATGCCGGCCACCCGCCCCACGTCGCCTCCGGAAGCGATCGCGGCCACGAGCTCCAGGATGGTCTCGTCGCCTTCGCCGAAGACCACGTAATCGCAGTGCGCGAGGCAGGACTCGGGAAAGTAGGTCGCATGCGTCCCGCCGATGATGGTCGGAATGCCGAGCTTTGATCGAACCTCCCCGGCGAGGCGATAGATCTTGTCGGCCCCGGCGTTCAAGGACGAAAAACACACGAGGTCGGAGGCGGCGATCCGGTGCCACTCGGGGGGCTTGATGTGCTCCATATACACCGTCACGTCGTACCCGGCTTCGGAGAGGATGGTCCCGATGAGCGGCATGCCGTAGTCCGGCATGACCATCCGATGGCAGAAGTCGGGGAACTCGCCGCCGAGTTGGATGCAGGTGATTTTCTCGATAGGCATGGTCATCCCCTGCGGCCTGCCGGCTCAGCGAGCAGCAGGCGGGCCTCCTCGAGGTCTGGGGCGTCGAAGCCCTCGGTGAACCAGCCGTAGACGGCCGCCAGCATCCGGCGGGCCTCTTCCTTCCTTCCCTGGCTGTGCCACAGCCGAGCCAGACTCATCGCCGCCCGGAGCTCCAGGGACTTCGCGCCCTGGCCCCGGGCGATGTCGAGGGCTTGATAAAAGTAGCGCTCGGCTTCGGCCACGTCACTCCGAGAGACCATCAGCAGCCACTCGCCCTTGAGTCGGTGCAGCTCGGCCTCACACCAGCGCTCGTCGGTCTTGTCCACCACGGCCAGGGCCTCGGCCAGCGCCGCAAGCTCCTCTTCGGCGTGGCCGGCTTTTCCGTGGGCCTCGGCCAGCATGGCAAGAAAATTCGGCCGCGCAAGGTCGGCCCCCGTCGCGCTGTAGGCGGCAATCCCCTGCCGCTGCAGTCTGATCCCCTCCTCTGTGTGCCCCTGTTCGGCCAGCGCCCAGCCCCCCAGGATCGCTCCCCAGGCCAGCCAGTACGGGATCCCGTGCTCGCTGGCGAGCGCATTCGCCGCCTGGGCCCGCTCCTGGGCTTCCTGCACGTGACGGGATAGCTGACAGAGGGAGGCACCGAGGGTCAGAGCGTAGCTCAGGCTGAAGGGGTGGGAAAGATGGTGAGCCAGGGCAAGCGCCTCCCGACTCGTCTCACGGGCCTGGTCCGGGTAGCCGAGCATCCACAGGGTGACGGCCTTGTAGGAGAGGCAGGCCACACCGGGATCCTGCAGCGCCCGGTGGGAGCGGCGCTTCTGCGGATCGTAGAGGGCGATGCCCTGTTCGAAGTGCTCGCGGGCCGAGGCCAGCTCTCCAAGATGGAACAGGGTCATCCCCAGCGCGTAATGGGCCCACAGGATGAGCGCGGGGCTGTGCGCGCGCTCGGCCAGGGCGAGACACTCCCTCCCCAGGTCGTGCGCGGTGCGCAACTCCGCCCGCACGATGTAATACCCCCACAGTCCCCGGAGGACCGTGTAGAGCTGAGGCGTCTCGCCGAGCTGCCGACACAGCTCCCGGGCCCGGGCGTAGGTTTTCTCCACTTCCGGGGCCGCGTAGCTCTTCGCAGCCATCAAGGCGGGGCCGAGGGTGGTCTGCAGGGCCAGCTCCTGCTGGGCGCGCTCGGGGGTGTCCGGAAACGTCTTCAGCAGCTCCAGGCCCCGGGTGAGGTGCGCGACGGCTTCGACATTCGCCGAGCGCTCGCTCGCCAGCTGACCGGCTTTCTGCCAGTAGGCGATCGCCTGTTTGCTGAGGCCCGCCTCGGTGAGGTGATGGGCCAGGAGTTCGGGCTGGGTCTCGGAGATCTCGGGGAACCGCTCGGTCAGCAGATGCGCGATCCGCTGGTGATACTCCTGCCGCGTGCTCTTCAGCAGCGACTGATAGGCGACGTCCTGGACGAGGGCGTGCTTGAAGATGTACGTCGCGTGCGGAGGGACACCGCGCTGATAGAGCAGTTCGGCCTCGATCAGTTGCCGCAGTCCCTGCTGGAGCGTCGTCTCGTCAAGCGGGGCGACGGCGTGGAGCAGCTCGTACGAGAATTGCCGGCCGATCGTGGCGCCCAGCTGCGCCACGGCTTTGACGGTCGCCACGCGATCCAGCCGGGCCATCAGCGAGTCCTGAAGCGTGGCGGGAATCGCCAGCGGAGGCAGGGGGGCCGTGAGCTCGTAGCGATCCTCCCGCTCCTTGAGGAGGCCCGATTCCAGGACCATCTTGGTCAATTCCTCGACGAAGAGCGGGACGCCGTCGGTCTTGGTCACGACCTCGTGGAGGACCTCCGCCGGCAGGGCCTTGCCACCCGCCACCCGCTCGACGAGCTGCTTCACCTGGTGGCGGGGAAGGCGGCTCAGCGTAATCAGCGTGAGGTGCGCGCGGGCGATCCAGGGCACCTGAAATGCCGGACGGCAGGTGAAGAGGACGAAGAGGCGCGCGGTCGGGGCCTGGTCCACCAGGAGGCCGAGCAAGGCGAGCGTCGAGGGATCCACCCAGTGGAGGTCTTCCGCGACGAATACCACCGGCTGCTGCATCGCGAGCTCCACGAGCAGCGTGAGGACGGCTTCGAGCGTCTTCTGCCTCTGCCGCTCGGCCGTCAGGGTCAATGGCGGGTACCGGTCGTCCGGGAGTGGGAGGGACAGGAGGGAGGCCAGGAGCGGGATGGCTTCCGTCGGGTTGAGGCGATATCCGGACAGGGCGGTCTCCAGCTTGCGCACTTTGTCCGCGGACCCATCGCTGCCTTCGAACCGGAACGCCCGTTGAAGCAGATCGATCACCGGGTACAAGGCGCTATTCTGGTGATACAGCGAGCAGCGGCATTCCAGCAGGGTGTGCGGCTCGGTCGCGATGCGAGCTTGCAGGGTCTGCACCAGGTGTGATTTCCCGATCCCCGCCTCCCCGCTCAGCAGGACCACCTGTCCCAGCCCCTCCTTGACCTGCTCCCAGCGCCTGAGGAGCAGGCCCATTTCCTCCTCGCGGCCCACCAGAGGAGTCCGTTCGGTGATCGCGGCCTCCAGGGGGCTCTGGATGGCACTCTCGCCGAGAACCTGGTAGAGCGTGAGTGGCGTGGAGACACCTCTGAGCTGGTGGGCGCCCAGTTCGCGGAACGTGAACAGTCCCTGGGCCAGCCGGCGGGTCGCGGCGCTGACGACGACCGTGCCGGGTTCGGCCAGCCCCTGGAGTCGGGCCGCGAGGTTCGGCGTCTCGCCCAGGGCGAGCCGCTCGTGCCGGGCGCCCGCTCCGATCTCCCCCACGACGACCAGGCCGGTGTGAATTCCCACGCGCGCGTCGAGCCGGACGCCTCGCTCTTCCCGAAGGCGCGCATTCAGCCTCCCCATGGCATCCACGATCCCCAGGCCCGTGCGGACCGCCCGCGGAGCGTCGTCTTCGTGGGCGCGGGGGTAGCCGAAGTACACCAGGAGACCGTCCCCGAGGTATTGCGCGATGTGCCCCTCGTAGTGGCCGATCACCTTGGCACAGGTCTCCTGGTAGCTGCGCACGACGTCGCGCAGTTCTTCAGGGTCGAGGCGTTCGGAGAGCGCCGTCGATCCCGCGAGATCGCAGAACATGACGGTGAGCTGCCGCCGCTCTGCTTCGGGGGCTCCGGCCTCGGCCGGTGGTGGGGGAGCGGTCGCGAGCGGTTGACCGCAGCGTTTGCAGAAGTTGTGGTCGGGAGCGTTCTCGGTCCCGCATCGAGCGCACACGACGATGAGTCTTGTCCCGCACTTGGGACAAAACGCCGCATCAGAAGGCGTCTCGCCGTGACACTGGGGGCACTTCATGCGCGCCAAGCTTAGCGCGCGGCTCCGGATGGATCAACCCCCGAAGTGCTATCATCGGGGGGTGAGAGGAGGAGGAACGATGGGGGAGACGGAGCTCAACCCGGCCCAGCAGCTGATGGCGCAGGGGTACCACTGATCGGAGGCGGTCCTGCTGGCCGTGTGCCGGCAGCTCGACATTCAGCAGGAGGTTGTCCCGGGCATCGCCACGGCGTTCGGGGGCGGCATCGGCGGGACCGGGTCGGTGTGCGGCGCCCTGGTGGGGGCGGTCATGGCGATCGGCCTCCGGCACGGCCGCCAACTCTCATCCGAACGGGACGCCCGGGCCTACGCGCTGACGCAGCAGATGCGCCGCCGCTTCGAAGGCCAGATGGGCCACGTGGACTGCCGGGAGCTGACCGGGATGGACCTGAGCACGGCGGAGGGCGTCAAGCGGTTCTACGCCTCGGATGTGCCCCGGCGGGTCTGCCTGCCGGCGGTCGGCGTGGCGTACCGGGCCGTGATGGAGCTGCTGGGCGAGAAGCGCTAGCCGGGCATGCCCAAGGCCCCGATCAACGGCGTCACCCTGTTTTACGAGGCGATCGGCGAGGGGCCGCCGCTCGTCTTCGTCCACGAGTTCGCCGGCGAGTCCCTGAGCTGGCGCCCCCAGGTCAACTTCTTCAGCCGGCGCTACCGTACCATCACGTTCAACGCGCGCGGCTACCCGCCGTCGGACGTTCCCGACGATCCCGCGGCCTACTCCCAGCAGCGGGCCGTGGACGACATCCGGGGTCTCCTGGATCACCTGAAGATCCCGAAGGCCCACGTCTGCGGGCTCTCCATGGGCGGGTACGCGACGCTCCATTTCGGGCTCAGCTACCCGGAGCGCGCGCTGTCGCTCACGGTGGCGGGCTGCGGCTACGGGAGCGGCGCCCACCGGGAGCAGTTCAAGAAGGACTCGTCGGACCTGGCGCGGCGCCTGGAGACGGAGGGGATGGAGAAGGTGGCGGAGACCTACACCCGAGGGCCGGCGCGCCTTCAGTTCCTGCGGAAGGATCCCATAGGGTGGCGGGAATTCCGCGACCGGTTCGCGGCCCAGTCGGCCAAGGGGCACGCCCTGACGATGCGGGGGGTGCAGATCCTCCGCCCGTCGGTCTTCGACCTCGCGGAGCCGCTCGCGCGGCTCACTGTGCCGACGCTGATCGTCACAGGTGACGAGGACGACCCGTGCCTGGAGCCGGGGATCTTCATGAAGCGAAAGATCCGCTCGGCCGCGCTCCTCGTCATCCCGAACTCCGGCCACACGATCAACCTCGAGGAGCCGGACCTCTTCAACCGCGCGCTGCTCGACTTCCTGACCGCCGTGGACTCGGGCTCCTGGCCTACCCGGAGCGCTTAGGTGGGGTCAGGCATGCGTTATTGCGTTTTCGGAGGCGTCGCAGCGCCACTTAACGCAAATACGCATGCCTGACCCCAGGCACTAGAGGAAGCGGCGGTTCTTGCGCTCCTCGGGCGCGCGGAGGCCCAGGGCCTCGATCTTCCGGTCCGCGTACTGCTTGTAGGCCTGGCGGATCTCGGCGTTCCCGACGCCCTTCAGCCCCCACTGGATGAACTTCGGGGCGTTGGGGGAGTCCGAGCGGCCGAACATGTCCAGCGCCGCGGGGTACCACTTGTCGAGGAGGTGCTGGGCCAGGGCCTTGCCGCTCGCGTCCCGGCAGATTCCCATCAGGAAGCGGTAGCCCATCTCCGAGTGCCCGAGCTCGTCCCGCTCCACCGTGGCCGCGATCTTCGTGAGCGGCACGTAGCTCGATTCGCGCCAGTCCCGGGAGTGGAAGGCCCCGTTCAGGTCCACGAAGAAGTGGAAGAGGGCGTCGTCGGCCCACGACTCGCGGGGGAGGTGGAAGGCGTAGTGGGTGTAGGGGACGTCCTTCAGGGCGAAGGTCGGGTCCAGGCCCGCGGCGAGGCGGTGGAAGAGGATGGCATGCTTCATCTCCTCGGCCAGGTACTCGGCCTTGACGCCCTTCGCCCCCTCGGAGGGGGCCAGGGCCTCCGCCAGGTCGGCGCACGTGGACATGAACCCCCAGAAGCTCTTGTTCCCCGCCCGCTCCCCCTCGTGGGCGAGCATCTTGAGGAGGAGGCTCCGGTACTCGTCGGGAAGCGCATCCCCCTCGTTGAAGCGGTAGCGCCCTGCCCCGTCGGCGTGGGGAAAGGCCGGGAGCGGGTCCCCCGCGGAGTACGGCTCGCGCCAGAGCGGCCAGTCCTCGGGCCCGATCCTCTCGGGCGCCAGCGCCTGCCACCGCCTGGGGCGCCCACCGCACGTGACCGCCTGGTGGCCGCACTGGCAACCGAGGAGTCCCTCCGCGTACAGATCGTGCTGAGCCTCGATGAGCGCCGCCGCGAGGCCGGAGAGGAGCCGGTCTCCCACCACGCCGAGGTAGCGGTCGCAGCCCGCGCAGCGGAGCGTGTAGTAGGTCCCGTAGGCCGCAGGATCCGCCACGCGGATTCCGGCAGACCCGTACGCCTCCCGGATCTCGTCGAGCACCTGGCTCATGCGGGGCAACGTACTACGATCGTCCGGGAAACGCAATGCGGGAGGGGCTTCCCCTGAGACGCAGGATGGATTAGAATCGCGCCCGTGAACGCAGCGGTCCTGTCAGAGATCGGTGGCGCCCTGAAGGTCGAGGACCTCCCGCGTCCTGCCCCACGGGCCGGCGAGGTTCTGGTGAAGGTCACCGCGTGCGGGGTCTGCCACACCGACCTCCACGTGGTCAAGGGCGAGGTGAAGTTCCCGCTGCCGGCCGTCCTGGGCCACGAGATCTCGGGGGTGGTGGCGGAGATCGGTCCGAACGCCGGCGGCGTGAAGCCGGGCGATCAGGTCATCTGCTCCTTCATCATGCCGTGCGGCGCCTGCTACTACTGCGCCCGGGGCCGCGACGACCTCTGCGAGACGTTCTTCGCCATGAACCGGCTCAAGGGCACGCTCTACGACGGCGAGAGCCGGCTCCGGCGGAAGGACGGCTCGCCGGTGGCGATGTACAGCATGGCCGGGTTGGCGGAGTACGCCGTCGTCCCCGTCTCCGACGTCTTCCCCGCCCCTCCCAACCTGCCGCTGGCGGATGCCTGCATCCTCGGCTGCGCCATCATGACGGCCTACGGCGCCGTGAAGAACCAGGCCCAGGTCATGCCGGGCGAGACGGTCGCCGTCGTCGGCGTGGGCGGGGTGGGATCCAACGCCATCCAGATCGCGCGGGTCTTCGGGGCCACCGAGGTGATCGCCGTGGACGTGCGGGACGACAAGCTCGAGGCGGCGCGGAAGCTGGGAGCCACTCAGGTCGTGAACGCGTCGAAGGGCGATCCCGTGGCCCAGGTGATGAGCCTGACCGGAGGCCGCGGTGCGGATGTGGCGATCGAGGCGCTCGGCAGGCCTGAAACGGTTGTGAACGCTTTTATGATGACGCGCGATGGCGGCCGCACCGTCGTAATCGGCATCGCCGCGGGCCAGGCTACCGCCGGCATCGAGGTCACGCGTCTCGTCCGCCGCGGCATCCGGCTCTCCGGCTCTTACGGCTGCCGCGTGCGCACGGACATGCCCGAGGTTCTGCGGCTGGCGGCCAAGGGCCAGATCAACGTGTCTCAGCCGATCTCGCGGCGCTATGCGCTGGAGGATGCCGACCAGGCCTACCAGGCCCTCAACCGGGGGGAGATTGTGGGCCGCGCGATCGTCACGACGGCCTAGCGCGCACTATTCACGAGCGGCGGCGGCGCGAGCGGGCGGGTGGCGCAGGGTGCAGCCCCCACGGGGCCGCGCGCAGTGGGCCCCCCTCGTCCCGTCCGCCGCGCGCAGCGCGGCGTTCGGGTGAGTGGGTGACGGAGCCGGACCCACGGGGGCTGCACCCTGCGACAGGCCCCGCCCGCTGCACTCGACGATGGTTCGTGAATAATGCGCGCTAGCTCACGAGCTCAGCGGCCCGCGAGGCTCGCCTGGCACTGGGCGAGGAGCGGGGCCATCTCGAGCCGGGCGGCGAGCGTAGCGGCCTCCCGGTAGCACGTCTCGGCCTGGCTCAAATCGGCGGGTGCTCGGCGCGCGTGGATATCGCCTAGGAGCCGCAGCGTCCAGGCCTGATGGCCCTCTTCCTTGTGGGTCCGCGCCAGCTCCAGGGCCTGGCGCGCCACCGCCAGAGCGCGATCCATCTGTGCCGCGGCAAGCAGCCCCTCCCCCAGGTGCGCCGTCCAGAGGGCCAGGTAGGCCTTCACACCGAGCGCCTCCGTGAGGCTCACGCCCTCCTCGAGGAGCGGGAGCCCCTCCGAGACCCGGCCGAGGCGCACGAGGGTGTGTCCGAGGATGGATGAGGGGATCGGCCGCCAGACTGCGAGGCCCCGCTCCCGGCACGCCTGCAGGCTCTTCTCGAGGTCGGGGCGCGCGCCCTCGAAGTTGCCCTCGCGGTTCTTGACGAGGCCCGCCAGGGTCCAGGCGATGGCCTCGCTGTAAGCGTGGCCGCTGCCGTCGGCCGCGCGGCGGGCTTTCTCGACCGCCGCGCCGGCCTCGACGAAATCGCCCAGCTCGGCCCAGGCGAAGGCCAGCCACCCGCACGAGGCCACGTACGCGAATCCCCCGCGGGTCACGCCGGGCGCCCCCTCGTTTTTTTCGATCAGGACGATGTTCCGGCCGAGCGTGGAGACCGCCTCGCGGTAGCGCCCCTGGGCATGGGCGCAGGTCCCCATGTACTGGAGCGCCAGCACCTGGAGCGGCAGGTCGCCCGCGCGCTCGCCGATCGCCAGGCAGCGCTGGCCGTACTCGCTGGCCAGGTGGGGCTCGCCCTTCAGGTAGTGGTAGTTGATCAGGTAGGTGTACACGCGGGCCAGCCGCTGCTCGTCGTCCAGGGCCCGGGCGAGCCCTTCGGCCTCCCGGGAGAGGGCGAGGACCTCTTCGAGACGCCCCAGCTGGAGGAGCGGCGGGCGCAGGTCGAGGGCGATGTCGATGGTCCGCTCGTCGCGCTTCCGGCTCTGGCCGAGGCGCGCGTTGGCCTCCAGCGCCCGCTGGAGAAACGTCGCCGCCTCGGTGTTGGCGCAGAGGCCGGCGGCCTTGGCGCCGGCCTCGCGCAGGTAGGTCACGGCCTTCTCCCACTCCTCGCCCTGGAGGAAGTGGTGGGCCAGCATCTCGACGTGCTCGGAGAGGCGCAGGGCATAGACCTCCTCCACCGCCTCGCCGATGAGCCGGTGGAGCGCCTTCCTGCGCTGGACCAGGAGGCTCTCGTAGGCCACCTCCTGAACGAGGGCCTGGCGGAACATGTACGCGGCCTCGTCGAGGGACTTCTCGATGATCAGCTCGAGCTCCAGGAGCTTCTGGAGCGCCGTCGGGATCCCCTCCCCGCGATCGGCCACGCGCGCGAGCAGGCGCTGGGTGAAATCCCGGCCGATGACGGAAGCCATCTGCAGCGCTGATTTTGCAAGGTCAGGCAGGCGATCGATGCGCGCGGCCAGGACGTCGAGGATCGTCGGCGGGATCTTGAGCGCCTCGGCGCCATGGCTCCACCCGGTCTCCCTCAGCGAGCGGGCGACTTCTTCGATGAACAGCGGGTTGCCGCCCGTCTTCTCGACGACGGCAGACAGCAGCTCGGGCGGGGCGGGGGTCTCGGCGAGGATGCCGCGGGCGAGCGCCGCCCGCTCGTCGGGCTCGAGCGGCTGAAGCACGATCCGGGAGCTCACGGGGCTCCCGGCGGCCGGCGGGGTCGCGCGCGGACGGCAGGTCAGGATGACGAGGGCGGGGGCGCGCGGGATGGCCGCCGCCCAGAAGTTCAGGAACTCGGCCGAGGCCCCGTCGAGCCACTGGCAGTTCTCGAAGACGAAGACGTGGGGCCGCTGCCGCGCGGCGGCCGCGCTGAGCCGGCCGAGGGCGTCGAGGAGGCGCTCCTTGCGCTCCTGCGGGGAGAGCGCCGCCATCCCGCCCTCCGCGGCGCCGAGGGACAAGAGGTAGCGGAGCGCCGGCGCGGCCGTCTCGACATCGGGGCCGAGCTCCGCGAGCCGCGCCGTGAGCTTCCGGTCCATCTCCCGCTCCGGATCGCCATCGGCCAGCCCCAGCAGGGCGCGCACGATGTCGATCACCGGCAGGTACGGCGTGGACTGGCCGTAGGGGACGCACGTCCCTTCGACCCAGGCCATGGTCCCGGCGGGGAGGCGGGTGCGGAGTTCCCAGAGGAGGCGCGACTTGCCGATCCCCGCTTCCCCGAGGATCGTGACCACCCGGCCGCGCCCGGCGCGGGCCTCGTCGGCGGCGCTCAGGAGGGCGGCGAGCTCCGCTTCCCGCCCGACGAACGTCGAGAGCCCGGCCTCGGAGGCGACGGCGAGCCGGCTCCGGTGGGCCCTCCTGCGGAGCGGGCGGAAGACCTCAACCGGAAGGCTTTTCCCCTTCACCGTGTGCGTGCCGAGCGCCTCGCAGTCGAAGTACCCGGCGACCAGGTGGTGAGTGGCCTCGCTGATCGCCACCGTCCCCGGCTCGGCCAGCGCCTGCAGGCGCGCGGCCAGGTTGACGGTGTCGCCCTGGGCGGTGTAGTCCATGCGGAGGTCGTCCCCGATCTTGCCGACGACGACGAGTCCCGTATTCACGCCGATCCTGAGGGCGACCCGCTGGCCGCGGCTCCGCTGAAGCTCGTCGCCGACCTTGCGCATGGCTTCCTGGATTGCCAGCGCCGCCTCCACGGCGCGCGCCGCGTGGTCCTCCAGGGCGAGGGGGGCGCCGAACAGGGCCATGATCCCGTCGCCGGTGAACTGGTTCACCGTGCCCTCGTACCGGTGGACCTCCGCCAGCATGATCTCGAAGAGGCGATTCATCAGGTCGTGAAGCTCCTCCGGGTCCAGCTGCTCGGAGAGGCCCGTGAAGTTCTGGAGGTCGGCGAAGAGGACGGTGACCTGCTTGCGCTCGCCCTCCAGCGCCGTCCGGGACGTGAGGATGCGCTCGGCCAGATGCCTGGGCGTGTAGGAACGGGGGGCGTCGAACTGGGCCGCGGGGACCGCGCCCGCGACGGGGGTCCCGCATTGATCGCAGAACTTCGCCCCCTCGCGGAGGTCGCCCTGACAACGCGAGCACCGGGCGGCGAGGGGGGCGCCGCACCGGTCGCAGAACCTGGCGCCTTCGCGCAGATCGTGCCGGCAGCGCGGGCAGTTCATGGTGGCGGGATACTAGCACCCCCGGCCCGGTCTCTCAAGAGCCTTTGCCCCCGTCCACGCCGCGCGTATGATGGAAGGCAGATGGGGAAACGGCTCGTGTCCGTCGCGGCGCTCGTGCTCCTCGGGGCGCTCCCCGCGCTGGCCCAGCAGCCGGCGGCGGGCGATCCGAGCCGCCCCTTCACCTCTCAGCGGCCTCCGGCCGCCGCCCAGCCCCCGCCCGCCAACCCGTACCTGCCCCAGGGCAACCCCTTCGGGCCCGCGAGCGCGACGAATCCGTACACGCCCCAGGGCAACCCCTTCGGCCCGGCGAGCGTGACGAACCCGTACGCGCCCCAGGGCAACCCCTTCATGCCGGCGAGCCCCACCGCCCCGTCGGTCCCTTCGATCCCTTCCGTGGGCGCCACGCGGGGGACCTTCGGCGTCGGAGTGCCCTTCACCCCCGAGGCTCCGTACAACCCGTACAGCCCGCTCGGGTCTCCGTTCAGCTCGGCGAGCCCGGCCTACCAGCCGGGGCAGCTGGGCAGTCCCTTCGCGCCTTACACCCCTTCCAACCCCTTCGGCGCGGGCGCTCCCTTCGACCCCTTCAACCCGAACAATCCCAACAGCCCCTTCTTCCCGCTGAGCCGTCCCAAGAAGTAGGGCCGGCGGTCGTTGTTTTTGAACTGCTTTACGATTTCGTGTAAAGTAAAGCACGGATCAACGAAGCATCATCTCGATGGGAGGAAAGAGTGGCACGTCTCACATTGTCTTCTAAGAACCAAATCGTGCTCCCTAAAGAGGCTCGGCAGGCGATGGGAGTCAGGGGTGGAGACCAGATATTGGTCGTGGTGAAAGGAAGCGTAACCCTCCTCATGCCCAAGCCCAAAAAATATGCCAAGGCCCTTTCCGGGAGTGGAAAAAGACTCTACCCCAAGACATACCTTAAGACGGAACGCAGGTCGTGGTAGGTGTTGCCGCTCTCGAGGGCTTTCTCAGGAAGCACAGAACGATCGGCTTAGATTCTAGCATCCTGATTTACTTCATCCAGGCCGACGCCGTTTATGGGCCGCTCGCGACCAAGATTTTTGAATGGATGGAGGCGGGAAGGGTTCACGGGATCTGCTCCGCGCTCACTCTTTTGGAGGTGCTGGTTCAGCCATATCGGAGAAACGATGAGGAACGAGTCGGCCAGTTCTACGGGCTGCTGACAACGTATCCTCACCTCACCTGGGTGGCGCTTTCCCTAGAAATAGCCGACCTGGGGGCCCGGCTGCGGGCGACGTATCGGTTGAAGACTCCAGATTCGATCCTGATCGCGACCGCGGTGAATTCCGAAGCCACGGGGTTTATCGGAAACGACGCAGACTTGAAACGGATCACCGAGCTTGATGTGTTGGTGCTGGGCAAGTAGTTACTAGTCTAGGAGACTACCCGGGCCGCGGTCGCTTGTCGTCCCTCATGGGCCGTGGTAGCATCCCCTCACCCCAGGAGAGGAGGATCGCCATGCCGAAGACCACTCAGCTCACCCTCACCCTCGAATCCAAGCCGGGGGTCCTGGCCAAGATCAGCCAGGCGCTGGCCGGCGCCGGCGTGAACATCAGCGCCATCTGCGCCGCCGAGGCGGCGGGGCGCGGCAAGATCCGGATGGTCGTCAGCGATCCCGGCCGGGCCAAGGAAGCGCTGAAGGCGGCCAAGCTCCGCTGCAGCGAGGAGCCGGCCCTGGTGCTCACCCTGGAGGATCGCCCGGGCGCCCTGGCGCGCGTGGCCGAGAAGCTCGCCGCCGCCAAGGTCAACATCAAGTGCGCGTACGCCACCACCGGTGGCATGGGCGGATCCACGACCGTCGTGCTCTCGGTCTCCAACGTGGACAAGGCGGCCTCCGTGCTCGGCGTGTAGATGCGGCTCAAGCGCGCGGCGGTCGAGGAGATGATGGCGGGGCGCCCCGCCGGCACGACGCTGGAAGAGGCGCTGGAGGTGTTCGAGGTCTTCGCCAGCGGCTCTCTGAGCGACGAGGTGTACATCCTGGACGACGTGAGCGGCAAGCGGATCGCCATCGCTCCCGCCGCCCTCAAGGAAAAGTATCGCCCCGCGTAAAGGCGGGGGGAGGTGAGGCATGGCCATCATCACCATCTCGCACGAAATGGGGGCCGGCGGGCCCGAGATCGGGATGACCGTGGCGCAGCGCCTCGGCTACCGCTACGCGGACCACGAGCTGATCCTCGACACGGCGCAGCGCTATGGCCTGCTCGAGGAGAAGCTGAGCCACCTGGACGAGAGCAAGCCGTCGTTCTTCGAGCGCCTGGACACCGAGACCCACCAGTACATCACCGCCATCCAGACCACGCTGCTGGAGTTCGCCGACCAGGACAACGTGGTCCTGATGGGACGCAGCGGCCAGTGGCTCCTGCGCGGGATTCCCCATGTGCTCCGGGTCCGCGTCAAGGCGCCCTTTGAACTCCGCGTCAAGCGCGCGCTGAAGAAGATGGCGGGCCAGATGGGGGAGGCCGTGAACCCGCGGACCGTTACGGACATGGTCCGCCGGGACGACGCGGAGAAGGCGGGCCGGTTCCGCTACCTCTATGAGTTGGACATCAACGACCCGAGCCTCTACGAGCTCGTGCTCAACACCGAAAAGGTGTCCACCGAGACGGCGGTGGAGCTGATCGCTACGGCGGCGCGCCGCCCCGACTTCGCCACCACCGAGGCGGGCCGGCAGGTCGTCGCCGACCGGGCGCTCGCCTCGCGCGTGCAGGTGGCGCTCGCCACCCAGCCGGAGACCCGCAAGTACCGGATCACGGTGGAGGCTCAGCAGGGGGTGGTGACCCTCGAGGCGACCGCGGCCCTGGACCAGGCCGTGGAGGTGGCGCGGACGGTGCACGGCGTGCGGGACGTGAAGACCCGCCAGGTGGAGATCCCGCCCATTCCTCCGTTCGTGGCTTGACCGTATGCCGGGCGCCCGGGGCCTTGCCGCGGTTTCCGTCGCGCTGGACGTCCTAGCCCGCGGGGAGCGCCTGTGGGTGAGGGAGGCCACCCCGAGCATGCTGCCGCTGATCCGGCCAGGCGATGAGCTCCTGCTGGCCCCGCTCGGGTCGCGGACGATCGGGGCCGGGGAGGTGATCGCGTACCGGCGGGAGAGCCAACTCGTCATTCACCGGGTGCTGAGCGCGCCCGGCTCCGGTGTGGTGGCCAAGGGAGACGCGCTCGCCTCCCCCGATCCCCTCGTGCCGTGGGATCGGGTGGTGGCTCGTGTCGTCGCGCTCCGCGGCCCCGATGGGCGGACGGCGAATCTCGATGCCTTCCCGTGGCCGCTTACCCACCGCCTCCTGGGTCGGATGTCCTGGATGGCGGCTCGTCTTTCGCTGGAGAGTTCCGGAGAGGCTCCGCCGCCGTTCGTGAGGCGCCTCGCGTGGAAGGCCGTCCGCCTCCCGTTCTACCTCGCAAGGCTCGTCCTCAGGTGATCGTCGCCAAAGCCCCGACGACAGCGTGGCGGATCATCGAGGGAGAGGCGGTCATCCTCTCCATGGAGACCAAAGTGCTCCGCGGGCTCAATCCGGTCGGAAGCCGCGTCTGGGAGCTCATCGACGGTCGCCGAGACGTTGAGGAAATCATCGAGGAGATCGTGCAGGAGTTCGACGTGGCCGCGGCGGAGGCGGGCCGGGACGTGATGGGCTTCATCCAGGAGCTCCTGGATCGGGGCCTCGTGACCTCTGTCGGATGACGCGTTTCATGCTCCTCGACAGCGGCGAGGAGCTGAGCCCTGGGAACGCCCGAGCCCTGGCTGAGCCCGGCCCCGTCCGGCTGAGGCTGCTGGAGCCGGCTCCACCCTTCCTCGACGGGCAGATCGTCCAGGTCACTCCTCTCCGTGCGGGACGTGTGCCGCGGGACACGCTGGTCCTCTCCCGCGTCGGCGGAGCCTTTTGCCTTCACGCCCTCGGAGACGGGCAGGGAGGCGGCGCCGCGGAGGCCCTCTGCGGTGTCGTCGCCCTTGAGCGGGGCGAGGCCGTCTTTTTCCTGAAACGAGGATTCCTCGCCGGCGTGCCGCCGCGCTGGCTCCCCCGGGCAATCGCCGCGCTCGAAGTCATCGGGAGGCTTCGTCGCCCCTTGACGCCGTCGCTCTTTCTCGGCAGCGCGGCGGCCTGCCTGGCGGGAGTGCGGGAGAAGTACAACCGCCGGGCGGAGGTCCGCCGCCACTCATACTTCGCGTCCATGGGCCTCGAACAAATCGAGCGCGAGATTGTCGAGCGGCATGTCAAGCCCGGGGGCCGCGTCCTCGACATCGGCTGCGGCGCCGGGCGGGAGGCGCTCGGCTTCTCCCGAGCGGGATTCCGCGTGGTCGCCATCGACATCGCCCCCCGGATGATCGAGGCGGCCCGAGCCAACGCCCAGCGAGAGCGACTGGGGATCACGTTCACGGTTCAGAGCGCGACGGAACTTGACGAGCCGCCGGGCTCGTTCGACGGCGCCTTCTGGTCGGGCTCCTACCATCACGTCCCGGGCCGTGCACTCCGGGTGGAGACGCTCGGGCGGATCAGGCGGGCGCTGACTCCTGAGGGCGTGCTGATCCTCACGGTGCTCTACCGGGGGCGACGGGGGCTTCTCTCTCGAAGTCGGCTCGTGGATCTGCTTCGGGAAGTCGGGCGGAGGCTCTCTCGAACATGGCGCCTCTCCGAGTCCGGGGACGGCTATATGCGCGAGCTCTCGGAGGCGAGCGACCCTCGCGAGGCGTGCTTCTTCCATGATTTCTCGGGACCGGGAGAGGCCAGGGCGGAGATCGAGGCCGCTGGGCTCAGCGGCGAAGAGGTGGGCCCCGGCTGGTGGGTCTGCCGCAGCGCCCTTTCTTGACCCGCCTATTTTGCTAGATGCTTCTCAATACAATCGATCACTTCCTTTACACTCGCTGGTTTGGCGATGAAGGGACGGCCGCCGATCATGCCCTCTTCTTTTTTCGTCACCACGGCGGTTAAGAACACGATGGGGGTATCCTTCAAGTTCTTGTCGGCCTTAATCTGGGCGGCAACATCGCCCCCGTCCGCATCCGGCATGATCACATCGAGAAGAATGAGATCCGGTTTAAACTCCCTGGCGGCCGCCAGGCCGTGCGCTCCCCGGTTCTCCTCTCGTACCTCGTAGGCACCGGTCTTTTCAAGGTTCAGCCGCAGCATACGCGTAAAGCTTGGCTCATCGTCGATCAGGAGGATCCGTTTTTTCGCCATCGTCATCCCCTTCCCTCTGCTTTGAACATGATCGTGACCCGAGCGCCGCCTTCTTCCCGATTTCTGATGTCAATCGTCCCTCCGTGGAGGGCGACGATCTTGCTCGTCACTGCCAATCCCAGACCCGTGCCCTTCCCCGTCGGTTTGGTGGTGAAGAATGGGTCAAAGATCTTCGTGAGCTTGTCCGGGGGAATTCCTGTTCCCGTGTCATCGACCTCTGTTACGAGAACGGTATCCCCGATCCTGAAGTGATCTGCCTTCCTGGAGCCGACGCGGTGGCCGACCTCCATGAGCCGCTTCGCGTATGTTCTGACGGTGAGCGTCCCCCCGCCGGGCATCGCGTGGATGGCATTAATGAAGATGTTGACCAGGACCTGCTCGATCTTGCCTTTATCGAGCTTGACCGCTGGGAGATTCTCGGTCAGTTCCTTAACCACCCTGAGGTGAGACCTGTCCGTCTCGTGTTTCACCAGCAGTAGCGATTGCTGAACGACGAAATTTAGATCCTCCGCGTTCAGGCTCAACGCGCCGGCAGCGGAAAAATCCAATAGGCCGCGGATGACCGAATCGGCTTTTCTGACCGCGTTGTCCATGTCCTGCAAAACGCTGCGCGTGATGTCGTCGTCGGGTGGAAGCTGGTCGGACAGATAATTGACTCCCATCAGGACGATCGAAAGGGGGTTCTTGACCTCGTGCGCGATCCCGGCAGCCAACGTCCCCACCGATTCCATCTTCTCGGCCTGGATGAGCTGCAATTGGAGGGCCTGCAGTTCGGCACTGGTTTCCTTCAACTTCATCTCGGCCTGCTTGCGCTCGGTGATGTCGCGGATGATGGCCGTATAAAAGAGCTGGTCTTCAGCCATCCAAGTGCCCAGGGAAAGCTCCAGCGGAAATTCACCGCCGTGTTTTCTCAACCCCTCCAGTTCGACCGTCTTGCCGACCATGGCGGTCTTGTGCGCGCTCCTGTATCGTTCGGACAGCAAGCGGGTTAGCGGCGTGCCTAACGCTTCTTTTTCGGCATATCCGAAGATCGTTTCTGCACCCCTGTTCCATAAAATAATGAGGCCGCGTTCATCGGCTGAAATAATAGCGTCGCTGGCCGACTGGGCGACGGAGCGGAATCGCATCTCCGACTCCCGCAGCGCCTTCTCGGCCTGCTTGCGCTGGGTGATGTCCTCGAAGGTGACGACCGCCCCAATGATCGTGCCCTCTTTTCGCATGGGGGTGCTGATGTACTCGACCGGGAAACTCGTGCCGTCCTTCTTCCAGAACACTTCGTTATCGACCTGCCGGGCTGCTCCCTCCCGCAAGGCCGCATAAATGGGGCACTCGTCCCCACCATAGAGCGTCCCGTCGGCTCTCGTGTGGTGCAAGACATCGTGATGGGGCTTGCCGATGAGGTCCTCCACGTCCCACCCGGTCAGCGTTGCCGCGGCCGGATTGGCAAATGTGATGTTCCCCTGCGGGTCCAGCCCACAGATCCCCTCCCCCGCGGAGTTCAAAATCGGCGCCATTCGCTCCTGCACCAATCGCTCCTGGGTCTCGCGGAGCTGCTCATAGGCCGCCCGCAGATCCGCGTTGGCCGCTTCAAGGGCGGCGCGCTGTTGGTTGATGGTTCTCGAGTTCCTCGCCACGACGGAGATCAGGCTGATGTAAAGGATCACGAAGCCCCCGCCGACGGCGCCGTACGTCATCCACAGAACGCCACGGAAGTTTTCCCGGATCTCGGGGACGGAAAAGGGGTCTGTGCCCTTGGGGGCCTCCGGACGCATGGCAGCGTCGTACGCTTTCAAAACCCAGACGTGCTGGTTCAGCTTTGCGGTCACAAGCGCCGAAATGGCGGTCGCGACGACAATCATGATCACCAGCGTGATCAGCGAGAAGTCAAGCAGGAGGTTTTCTTTTGGCTTTCTCATTTCACTCGTTCCTCCCACGAATTGGGCCGTAGCCAGGATGAAGCAACGGGGGTGCCAATCAAAAGGAATTAAAAAGTTGCTTCTAGAACAGGCGGTTAAGTGCGCGGGGGGTATTGTTTGCTTGCCAGATTGGCCCGCCAGGTCTGAATTGGCATTCAGAACGCGTCGATCCAACCCAGCCGGTTCATTTTAACCTAGCTATTTCACAAGATATTTCTGACGTGGCACCCTTGGCACCCCTCTTGCTCAACCGAGGGGCATGGGACGGAGATTCTTCTGCACGCTGCTCCTCACCCTGGGCCTCCTCGCCGCGCCGGCGGCCGAGGCGTCCATCGCGGTTGATTCGAGTTCGAGCTGCACGCCGACCAGCGCGAACAGCTTCACGTGGTCGCACACCACCTCGGGGGTGGACCGCGTTCTGATCGTCGGCGTGGCGCTCCGAAACCCGAACAGCCAGACCGTCAGTAGCGTCACCTACGCCGGGACGTCGCTCACCCAGGTGCTTGCGCGGGACAACGGGACGAGCGTCCGAATCGAGATCTGGCGCCTGGTCGGGCCTGCACTGGGGACGAACAACGTGGTGGTCAGCTACGCCTCGGGCGTCTCAGCCAAGACGGCCTGCGGGGCCGTCTCGCTGACGGGCGTTGATCAGTCGAACCCCATCGACGCCACGAACTCGGCGACCGGTACGAGCCTCGCGCCGAGCGTGACCGTGACCACCGTCACGAACTACGCCTGGGTCATCGACGGCATCGCCTTCCGCTCGACCGGGAACGCGAAGCCGACCGGCACCGCGGGCGGAGGGCAGACCGAGCGGTGGAGCGGGTACACCGAGGGCGGAGGGAGCGACCCGAACATCCGGGGCAAGGGCTCCACGGAGGGGCCGAAGAACCCCGCCGGCTCGGTCGTCATGGACTGGAGCCTCGATGGATCGACGTCGGTGGATTGGGCCGCCGCGGGGGTCGCCCTCAAGCCCGACGCCTGCCCCTCCACGACGGTCGCGGAGCCCACCTACGTCGCGGCCAACGCCCAGAGCGGCCAGGCGACCGTCTATTGGGGCGGAGCGGACTCGCTGATCATCCTCCGCAAGGCGGGGGCCTTCACCACCGAGTCGCCGACGAACGGCCAGTCCTACACCGCAGGCGGCACGATCGGTGCTGCGACTGTGATCTACGACGGCACGAGCGCCGCGAGCGGGACCACGTGCACTTCGACGAGCTGCACCGACACGGGCCTCACCAACGGGACCGCGTACCATTACAAGGTTCACACGAAGTCCGGCACCTGCTACGCCAACGGCCTCACCGTCAACGGCACGCCGCCCTCCGGGACCCACCCGGCCTGGACCTACATGCTGGCCGGCGGCTCCATCCTGAAGGCCGGGGTGACCGGCGAAGGGACCATCTACACCTCCTCCAACGCGAGCCGGATCGTCTCCCTGAGCACGAGCAACGGGATTCAGAGCTGGGCGCCCGTGAGCACGACCTCGGCGATCCAGGGGTGGCTGGTGTGGATCCCGATCAGCGGCGGGAGCACGAAGGCGGTCATCGGGGGGGACCAGGGCGGCAAGGTCTACTCGGTCGATGTGGCCACCGGGGCTACGAACTGGTCGCCCACCATGACGGGGGCCAACGCGGTCCAGGCGCCCGTGGCCGCCCAACTCAGGGACTATTCCAACGCGAGCTTTCAGTCCACCTACTCGACCGACGTCATCTTCGGCGCGAGCCGGAACTCGAGCACCACCGACAACAAGCTCTACGCGGTCCGGGCGAGCGACGGGACAGCGCTCTGGACGTTCAACCAGAACGGGACCGACTACGCGGTGGACTACATCGCGGGGATGCCGTACGTGGACTACAGCCGGAACCGGCTCTATGTCGCGAGCCGGGCCGGCGCCGCGGGGACGCAGCAGAGCTTCTGGGCGATCAACACGCTCAACGGGAGCGTGGTGGGCTCACTGGCCCTGGGTCACCTGGAGACGTCGCCGACCCTGAGCTACGACGGGACCACGATCTACGTCGCCAATACGGCCGGGGACCTCTATGCCATCAACGCCAGCGACCTGACCCAGAAGTGGACCTCCCCGTCGGCGCTGGGGACCGCGGTCAACGGGTTTGTGTGGGAGGACTACTCGACCGCAGGTCGCCTCTACTTCAGCACAGCGAATGGGAACGTCTGGTGTCTCCAGGATCCGGGGGCGGGGGTGGCGCCGCCGGACCCGGCCTCGCCGGTCTGGAAGACCGCTGTCGCCGGGCCCTCCACGCCCCTCCTCCTGGACAAGCTCTACGTGGGGTCGTCTAACGGGAAGGTTCACCAGATCAACCCGACGACCGGCACCAACGAGAAGCAGTTCACCGTGGGCGACGGAACGAAGACCGTGGGCGATCCCAGCACCGAGGACGGGACCCAAGTCTTCGTGGGGACGACGGAAGGGAAGATCTACAAGCTTCCCCTCCCGCTGCCCTAGCGAGGCCCCCATGCGGAGAACGCTGGGCGGCCTCTTGCTCCCCCTCGGCCTTCTGATCCTCCCGGTACCCGCGTGGGCCGGGTTCACGCTTTCCCTTGCGGAGGGGAGCGCTGTGGTGGTTGACTCGCCCTCGCGCCTCCACTTCAGCGTGGCCAACACGGGGCCGGAAGGCCTGAGCCGGC
This sequence comes from Candidatus Rokuibacteriota bacterium, assembly GCA_016193045.1. Lineage (GTDB taxonomy): Bacteria > Methylomirabilota > Methylomirabilia > Rokubacteriales > CSP1-6 > CSP1-6. The sequence continues at coordinate 55,185 of JACPSW010000086.1, forward strand.
TGAGTCTCCGTTTCCCGCCCGGCTATGACGTGGTGGGCGGGTCGGCGCCGGCCGGGTGGACCGTCGAGCTGGACCCGTCGGGCACCGGGAACGGGATCAGCTTCAGGACGAGCGATGAGGTCACCTGCCGCGGGGCCGTTGCCGCCGGGCGCTCGCTGGCGTTCAGCGCTGAGGTCGTCGCCCGCGCGTCGCGGGCGGTCACGCCGGACAGCCTCGCGAGTGCCCACGCCGAAGATAGCTGCCGAGGGGTGGTGCTCGATCCGCCGGGGACGCTCCCTGCCTGGGAGCGGCTCGGCCTCGACGCGGTCCTCGCCGCCGGTCCTTCCCTCCTCGGAGTGGGGGGGGAAGTTACGGTGACGTTGACCGTCTCCAACCTTTCGACGGTGGAACTCGCCGACGTCTCCCCCCTCCTCCGCACGAGGGGGGGGGCGGCCGTGACGTGGACCGAGGAGCCGGCGCCCGCGGGGCCGCCGCTGGCGCCCGGGGGGCAGCGCGCCTTCACCTGGACCGGCCGCCCGGCCTCGGGGGGGACGCTGCAGTTCACCGGGCAGGCGTTGAGTCCGCTCGTGGCCTCCCCGCCGGCCGCCTCTGAGACCCTTTTCGTCGCCGACCTTGGCGTGTCGCTCGCCGGGGCGCCCGATGAGGTCGTCAGCGGTCAACAGGTCGTCGTCGAGATGACAGTCACGAACCGCGGCCCCGTAAGGGTGGCGCGCGTGAGCCCCTCGCCCTTGACGTTCGAAGGCGCGGCCGCCGTGAGCGGCCTGATCGGCCCGAGCCCGGCGGTGCTGGCCGCGCTGGAGCCGGGCGAGTCCGCCACCTTCGCCTGGTCCGCCACAGTCGCCGGGAGGGCGGGAGACACCTACGCCGTCTCGGGCTGGGCTTCGGGCGAGTGGGGCGCCATCGTTTCCCAAATCGCGACATGGGAGGGCGGGACGCTCACCGAGGAGCCGCCGTCGGAGGAAAGGGTGGCGGATGCCGGCGGCCCGTCCCTTGTGGGAGGGGGTGCCGTCGCGGCGGCGGACCTCGCGGGGGCGCCCGCCAGCGGCGTCCAGGGCGGGAGCGTTCAGTTCGTCGGCGTCAACCAGGACGGAAGCCAGAGCGGCGGCACCCAGTTCTCCGCCGCGAGCGTGCGCGACCTCTGGATCCTCGTTGCGTGGCAAAGCCTGTCGGGCACGCACTCCCAGCGCCTCGACCTCTACGCTCCGGACGGTTCCCTCTACCAGCGGCTCTCTGCGCAGTTCACGGGAAGCTCGGCCGAGGTGCGGCTCCCCGTCGGTGGCACCTGGATTACCCAGCACTTCCTCTTCGGCACCTGGCGTGTTGACGTCTTCCTCGACGGTGACCCCCGCACGAGCGGCGCCTTCGTCCTAACGCCCTGAGAGCGGGCGCGCGCCTCTTCGCCCCTTGCCCGTCTTCCGGGGTTCTGCTAGGGTGTGGAGGATCGGAGGGAGCCTATGAACACTGAGAAGCGGCCGCCCGAGCCCCAGGCAGAGCGAGCCCGTCAATCATACGAACGCCCCAGGATTCACTGGGAGGAAGAGTTCTTGCCCTACGTCTTCTCCACCTGCGGGAAGATGGGGGGGCAGGGCGGCGCATGCGTCGCCAACAAGAAGTCCTAGGCGTTTTTGACATCGCGGGCATCGCCTGCGGGGTGGAGTGCCGGGAGGAGGCGTTCTGGAACCTCCTCTCCCCCCGCTACGCCGAGTTCGCGTCGGACGACATCCCGCGGCTCCGGCTTCGGGTCGAGGTGACGGCGCCTCCCTCGGACGACGTGGCGGCCCGGTGGTCAGGCCCCTTCGCCCGCATCGCGGGCGGCGACGGGGTCCTCTCCATCGAGGGCGCCGGCTTCAGGGGGGAGTTCGACGAGCGATCGGGGCAGGGCCGGATCGCCCAGCCGCTCGATCCTTCCCCTTTCGAGACGTTCCTGACCGCGATCTACGCCGGGCGCCTCCTCCGGGCCGGCGGGTTCTTCCTCCACGCGGCCGCGCTGGTGGATGGCGACCGGGCGCACGTCTTTTTCGGTCCATCGGAGAGCGGGAAGACGACGGTGGCCGAGCTGGTCAGAGAGGGCGTCATCTCCGACGAGATCGTGGCCATCCGGAGGGAGGGCGATCAGTACCGGGTCTCAGGAGTCCCCTGGCGAGGCCGGCGGCTCACCGCTCCCCTGGCAGGACTTTTTCGTCTCAGAAAGGCCAGGGAGACCTCGTTCACCCCTCTCGCCCCGGTGAAAGCGGTGCGACAGCTCCTGCCGAGCGTCTTCTTCTCCCGAGCGGATGCGGCGGAAATCGCCCGCTTCCTGGAGGTGGGGGGGGAGCTGGTGACCAGGGTTCCCTGCTACGAGATGCGCTTCGCGCCCGACCGCTCCTTCTGGCATGCGCTGCCCCGCAGCGGGCAAGGGGAGAAACATGCTCTCTCAGTATGATCGCCTGATCCGGACGGCCTCGCGGGGGCACGTTCCGTTCGGGGTCCTCTTCGAGGTCACCCATCGGTGCAACCTCGGCTGCGAGCACTGTTATCTGACCGAGGGGCCGGTGGGCCGGCCGAAGCCCACCCGGGAGGAACTCCCTCTCGAAGAGATTCGTCCCATCCTCGATCAGCTGGCCGCGGCGGGCTGCCTTTTCCTGACGCTCTCCGGCGGAGAGGTCTTCATGCGGCGGGACTTTCTCCAGATTGTGGCTCACGCCCGGTCGCGCGGGTTCTCCGTGACGGTCTTCACCACGGGGACGCTGCTGACGCCCGAGACCGCGACCGAGCTGGCCAACCTTCATCCCCTCTCCGTGGAGGTGAGCATCTACAGCGCGCGGTCGGAGATCCACGACCGCGTCACGCGAATCCCCGGCTCCCACGCTCGCTCGCTGCGGGCCCTTCGAATGTTGAAGGAGCGCGGCGTGATCATCCTGATCAAAAGTCCCCTCATGAATCTCAATTCGGGGGAATACCACGGCATCGTCGAATTGGCCGGGGACCTGGGGGCGGGGTACGGTTTCGACCCGATGTTGGTCCCGCGGCGGGACGGGAACACGGCTCCCGTGGGACTGGGCCTGGATCGCCAGCAGCTCTACGACTTCTTCTCCGATCCCGTCCTGGCCAAAGAGCACTTCCAGCCCGTGAAGTGCCTCCCCCAGCCGGGGGAGGAGATCTGCGGCACCGGGCGGCGGACCTGCCTGATCTCTCCCTACGGCGACGTCTTCCCGTGCGGGGTTCATCCCATCCCGGCGGGGAACCTCCGGGAGAAGAGCTTCTACGAGATCTGGACCGGCTCCCCGCTCCTCAAGGATCTCCGCACGAAGACCGTGGACGATCTGAGAGGAGGGGCGAAGGCGATCCCCGGCTTCCGGTGCAGCGCGCTTGCGCTCATCGAGAACGGGGATTTCCTCGGTCCCTTCCGCCGTGGCGAGGAGTTGGCCGAGATCCAGGCCGAAGTCCGCGGCCGCCAGGGAAGCGCTCCCGCCTGAGCCTCCGTTGTTCCCCGACCACTCCCGAGACGAGGCGTTCCTGGCTTCCGCGGCCCGCGCCTTCCTGAACGAGGAGCCCCCCAGAGAGACGCTCGGGTCCGCCGCGCACTCGCTCGATTGGGGCTGGATCCTCAGCCGGGCCGAAGATGAACGGCTCGCCCCCCTCCTCTATGCGGTCGTTCGCTCCCTCCCCGTTCCCGGCACCGTCCTCGAGCGTCTCCGCGCCGCCTGGGTCAACGGCCGCCGCCAGCACCTGGCCGGGGCCGAGCAGCTCTCCGAGGTCCTCTCCGCCTTCGAGCGCGAGGGACTGGCGGTCCTGGCGCTGAAGGGCCCGGTCCTGGGCGAGAGCCTCTACCGGGATCCGGGGCTCCGTTCCTTCACCGACCTGGACCTCCTCATCCACGCCGCCGACGTTCCCCGCGCCGTGTCGCTGCTCGCGGCGCTGGGCTATTGCGACCAGGACCCCGAGCACTCGCTCCCGTACAAGCTGGCCTGGCGGCATTCGGCTTCCTTTGCCGGTGCCGGGAGCCGGGGGGACCGCCTTCCCGTCGATCTGCACTGGGGGCTGTTGGAATCGCCCGGCATCGCGCCGGCGCCGCCGATCGGCCTCAAGGAGATCTGGGATCGGGCGGTCAAGCTTGAGGGATGGGATCGTTCCGCGCGAGGGCTCTGCCCCGAGGATCTGCTCATCTACCTGGCGGCCCACTGGGCGGTTCACCACGCGTTCTCGGGTTTCCTCTGGGGGCTGGACCTGGCCCTGCTACTGCGCCGCTGCGGAGGCGCTCTGGACTGGGAGGGCGTGGCTGAGCGCGGCAAGCGCTGGGGAGTGCGCGGGGCGCTCTACCACGCGCTGCAGGAGATTCAGGCGGGATTCGCCGTGGGGCCTCCGCCTGGATTCCTGGCCGGGCTCCGGCCGGGGGGGCTGCGCCGCTGGCTGCTCGAATGGCTCCGCCACCGAAGGGGCGACCGGCTGGAGCGGCTCGACTACCTCATTCCCGTCCTCCTGATGGACAGGGGATCGGACGTGTTCCGGGCCCTGTCGAGCGCCGCGCTACCCGCAGGTGGCTGGGCGCGCTTCCGCTACGGGAAGCGGTCCCTGCTCGGGGCGTACCTGGCCCATTACAGGAGGGCTGGAAGAGTCTGCCTCAGGACTGCTCGCGCCGCTTTCCCGCTCACCGTCCCTCTCCCCCGCTGGGGGAGAGGACAAAGGTGAGGGGGGCTACGTAAAACGGGAGCGGGCGGCAGCCTCGTCGTCGTAAATCTCGAAGAACTTGTTCAGGCGGGTGAGCTCCAGGACCATCCGCACGTCCTTGGTCATCCCGCAGAGCGCCAGCCGCCCGCCTCCCTTCAACGCCTCCCGGCGCGCGGCCATCAGGATGCCGAGCCCCGAGCTGTCGATGTAGGTGGCGCCCGCCAGGTTGACGACGATCTGCGGGGAGGCGGCCTTCGCGAGGTCGCCGAGGGTATCCCGGATGCGGGCGACGGCGTTCACGTCGATCTCGCCGACCATGTCCACGATGACCAAGTTCGACTCCCGGCGGACGGCGATCTCCATGGGCCCCTCAGCGCGCCTTCCGGGCGTCGTCCCCGGGCATCTCGGCGATCTTCACCGTGACGTCCAGCGGCTGCTTCTTCCGGAGCACGCCGAGCATCACGCTCTTTCCCACCTCGGACTCGGCCACCAGCCGCTGGAGGTGGTGGTAGTCGTCCACCGGGGTTCGGTCGAAGGCGAGGATGAGGTCGCCCTGCTGGAGACCCGCGTCGGCGGCGGGGCTCTTCGGGTAGGTCGAGGCGACCACCGCGCCGGCCGTGCCCGTGGCGCCGAGCGACTGAGCCAGCTCGGGCGTGAGGGGCTGCACGGCCACCCCCAGCCAGCCCCGGACGACCTTGCCCTTGGCGATGAGCTGGTTGGCCACCCGCTTGACCATGTTGATGGGAATCGCGAACCCGATCCCCTGGCCGGCCGCCACGATGGCGGTGTTGATCCCCACGACCTCCCCCTTCAGGTTCAGCAGCGGGCCGCCCGAGTTGCCCGGGTTGATGGAGGCGTCGGTCTGGATGAAGTTCTCGTAGGTCGCGATCCCGACGTCGGCCCGGCCGGTGGCGCTGATCACCCCGACCGTGACGGTCTGGTCCAGGCCGAAGGGGTTGCCGATGGCGATGGCCCACTCGCCCACCTTGAGCGTATCGGAGTTCCCCAGCCGGGCGACGGTGATCTCGGAATCCGGCTGGAACCGGACGACGGCCAGGTCGGTCTTCGGGTCATGGCCGACGACGCGGCCGCGGTATTCCTTCTTCGAGGAGAGGCGGACGGTGATCTCATCGGCCCCCTTGACCACGTGGAAGTTGGTCAGGACGAGCCCCTGCTTGTCGATGATGACTCCGGAGCCGAGGCTCGGCTGCTTGAACTCGCCCCGCGGCCCCTGCCCCCCGCCGAAAAACTGCTCGAAGAAGTCCTTGAAGAGCGGGTCATCGCTGAACGGGCCGGGCGTGAGGGGGCGCCGCCCCTTGGCGAGGGTGACGGTCCCGATGTTGACCACGGCGGGGCGGACCTGGTCGGCGACCTGGGTGAAGGCCTGCTGGAGGGCTTCGGGGGTGGCCAGACCGCCGGGCAGGGGGGCCGGGCGGCTGCCGGAGGAGACCCCGTTCAGCGCCGCGTTCAGTCCGAACCCCACCCCGAGCGAGGCCAGAACCAGGAGCGTGACCAGGACCCCAGTTCGCATCGGAGAAGTCATATGCCCGGGCCTCGGAGCGTGAGCCGATGATACCGGCGGGGGGGAGGAGTGTCAAGGAAACTGTTGTAACTAGGGTTCTTTTTCCTTGACTGACGTCGACTTACTACGAGACAATTTGCCCGGATTTTTGGCCTAGTTTATGTCGGGTCCTTGCTAAGTTTCCTGATCTCGGAATCGGTTGAACTTGGCCCATAAACCTTGGCCAAACTGACGACTCGGAGTGTCCACGGGCCATCACCCCGGGAAATCGTGGATCTACCCGTTGAAGCAAAAGTATTCGAAAAACATGAAGTTCGTGCCATCCTGTGCATGGGAGAAGCTGGCACGGCACGTGCTCTCTCCCGGGAGTTTAGAGGGACAGACGGGAACTCTAAGGCCATTTCGTCGGGGAGCGAGAAAGCTTGGACGAAGTCATCACCCCTTCCCAAGTAGCAGCCCTTCTCAAGATTCACGTAAAAACCGTCTATCGGCTCGCTGAGGCGGGGGCGATACCCGGAAACAAGTTCGGGCGCAACTGGCGCTTTAGCAAAAAGATCATTCTGAAGCTCGTGGCAGGGACGCCCAATTTGCGCATAGGCGCTGAGAACCCAGGACGGACAGAAGGAGCGAAGTCCTCTTGATGGGTTGCGGCGGGTTCGCTCGACTGGTTTTTCTGCGCAGCCGGGGAGTTCTCTGCTGGAGCCTGGTCCTCACTCTCGCGTTCCCCCCTTCGCTCTGGGCCCAGGCCCCCTCCCCAGGCGCGCCGACTGCGCTCCCGGCTGCTCCGCCGGCCGCCGCCCCGCCCGCGCAGACGCGCTTCATGCTGGGTCCCGATTACCGCCTGGGCCCCGGTGACACGGTGGAGGTGATCATCGCGGGCCGGCTGGACATCGCGCGCCAGGTCCTGGTGGTGACGCCCGAGGGCAACCTCCACCTCCCGCCGATGGGCACCATCCCCGTCGCCGGGCTCACCGTGGCGGAGGCGCGGAAAGAACTCGTCCGGCGGGCCCAGCCGCTCTTCAAGTTCTTCGACCTGACCTTCACCGTGCTGATCGCCCGCGCCTTCGAGGTCACGGTCTCGGGAGAGGTGGAGCGGCCGGGAACCTACGCCGTGACCGCCACGGACCGGCTCGTCCAGGTGATCACCGCCGCCGGCGGGGTCACGCCCCGCGGATCGCTCCGGAACGTGGCCCTGCTGCGTGCGGGAACGGCGGAGCGCACGGCGGACCTCTTGCGCTTCGCCCTGCGCGGGGACCTGTCCCACAACCCGTACATGAGCGAGGGGCTGGCGGTCCACGTGCCGCCCCGCGGTCCCTCGGTCAGCCTGCTGGGAAGCGTGGCGCGCCCCGGCGACTACGAGATCGGGGAGGAGAGGACTCTGGCGACCCTTCTCGCTCTGACCGGAGGGCTTGCCTACCAGGCGGCGCTGGGCGAAGCGCGGCTCACGCGGGTCGGTCCCGACAACAAGAAGGAGACCGGCGCCCTGGATCTCGCGCGGGCGCTGGCCCCCGGCGCCCCGGACGTGGAGCTCCGGGGCGGGGACGTGCTGTTCGTGCCTCCGATCGCCGTGCTTCAGGACGTGGTGGAGGTGCGCGGCGCGTTCCTCGGGACCGGGGCGGACCCGGGCAAGACCACGACCGTCGGCAAGCAGACGCTCGTGGCGCGGATTGAGCTGGCCTCGGGCGACCGCGTCAAGGACGTCGTCGTGAAGGCCGGCGGGGTGGCGCCGTACGCCAACTTCCGGCGGGCCTTCGTGGAGCGCGGCGGGGTCAGTGGCCCGCCGCAGACCATCCCCGTGGACCTCCAGCGGCTCCTCGTGGAAAAGGACGAGAGCCAGAACCTCGCGCTCCTGAACGGGGATGTGTTCGTCGTCCCGGTCGTCGAGGACAAGGTCTACGTCGTCGGAAACGTGCGGGCCCCGGGGGCCTTCGATCACCGGCCATTCTACTCCCCCAAGGACTACATCCTCCTGGCGGGCGGCCCGGATCGCCGCGCCAAGATGGGGGCGGCCACCGTCACGCTCCCCAGCGGCAAGGTGTACAAGCTCGAGGAGGCGCCGCCGCTGGAGCCCGGGGCCGTGGTGCAGGTGCCGGAGGTGCTGTTGAAGTGGTGGGAGGATTACCTCCTGATTGCCTCCGCGGTCGCCAGCATCGCGACCGCCTATACGGGGCTCTACATCCTGTTCAAGGGGCCGATCTTCGTGCCGGCCGGCGGCGACCGGTAAGGAAGGAGGGGGGCGTGTACGAGGCCTACTGGGAGCTGAGCGAACCCCCGTTCGACAACTCCCCCAATCCCAAGTTCCTCTACCTGTCGCCCGAGCACGAGGAGGCGCTCATCCGCATGGTGTACGCGGTGAAGCACCGCAAGGGCGCGGCGATGCTCACGGGCGAGTACGGCTGCGGCAAGACCACGCTGTCGCGGGCGCTCCTCCAGCGCCTCGAGACGGAGCGGTACGAGGTGGGCCTCCTGACCAACCCCTCCTGGAACGCCATCGATTTTCTTCGGGAGATCCTCTACCAGATGGGCGTGGACACCCCGGAGAAGGGGAAGGTGGAGCTGCTGCGCACGCTCAACGACCTCTTCTACCGGAACTTCAAGGCGGGCCGGGACAACGTCCTCATCGTGGACGAAGCCCAGCTCATCGAGGGCGATGCCATCTTCGAGGAGATCCGCCTCCTGCTGAACTTTCAGCTCGACGACCGCTTCCTGGTGACGCTGCTGCTGATCGGGTCCCCCGAGCTGCGGGACAAGGTCCGCCGGATTCGCCACCTGGACCAGCGGATCACCGTCCGGTACCATCTGAACACGCTGGACGATCAACACACCGCCAACTACATCGCGCACCGGCTCAAGATGGCGGGCCAGCCCCGGCGCATCTTCACCGACGAAGCGGTGCGGTTGATCTTCGACTTCACCCGCGGGACGCCGCGGGAGATCAACAACCTCTGTGATATCTCGCTCCTCATCGGCTACTCCAAGCGGGTCCGGGAGATCGACGAGAAGATCGTTGCGGAGGTGATCAAGGACACCGTGGGAGTGGTGTGAATGCTGCGTGGCGCGGCCCGCGCGCCGGGCGTGGTGGCATGAGAGGAGGGCGCTGGTTGGTTAGGATGAGCGATCTGGTTCGGGGCATTCACCGGGAGGGCGCCGAGCCCCCGGCCCGCGAGGCCCCGCCAGCCGCCCGCCCTCCCGCGAGCGCGGCCCCGCCGGCCCAGGCGCCGCCGCGGGTCCGGTTCCCGACGGAGCCTCTCCCAGCGCCGCCGGCAAAGGAGCCGACCCCATCCGCGGAGGCTCCCCCCGCCGAAGGGGAGGGGGCCGCCGGGTCCGAGCAGCTCTTCACCGAGCTCCTGGCGTTCGTCGGCCGGCTCCCCGGCCTGGCCCGCGAGGGTCGCGAATTCCCGTGGGGATGGTTGCAGCGCCTCCTGGAGCGCGTGATCCGCTCGCTCGAGGAGTCGGCGGACCTCTTCTGGCTGGCCAACAACCCCCCCTCGGCCGGGGCGGAGTACCTGGTGGCCCACATGACGTCCGTCGGCATTCTCTCGATGCAGATCGGCAGAGGGCTCGGCTACGACCGGGAGCGGCTCCTGGATCTCGGGATGGCCGCGTTTGTCTTCGACATCGGGATCGCCAGCCTGCCCGCCGGCGCGGACCCGGCCGCGTCTCAGACGCACGCCCAGCTCTCGGCCGAGATCGTGCGCCGCTGGGCGCCGCCGCGGGTCGGCGTCGTCGAGGCCGTGCTCCAGCATCACGAGCGCGAGAACGGCCGGGGGTTCCCCCAGCGCCTGACGGGTGGGGCCATTCATCCCAACGCCAAGATCATCGGCCTCATGGATGTCTACACGGCGCTGATCTTTCCCCGTCCGCCGGCGCCGCGCGTGCAGCCCTATCAGGCGGTCCGTCAGATCGTGAGCTCCAAGCACGAGGACTTCGCCACGCCGCTCATCAAGGCGCTCCTGGCCGAGATCTCCGTGTTCCCGCCCCGGACCGTCGTGAGGCTCAACACCGGGGAGGTGGGGCGGGTGATCGCCGTCAACCGCGACCACCCCCTGCGGCCGAAGGTCGAGATCGTGGCCGATTCGAAGGGGAACCCGCTGCCCACGCCGAAGATCCTCGATCTTTCGGAGGCGCCCTTCATCTACGTGACGGGACCGGTGCAGGAGGAAGGGCGGAGATGACCCTTTCCATTCGTCCCCTGGCGCTGACGGACCGCGAGGAACTGGCCGCCCTGGTGGAGGCGAATCTCTCCGCCCTCGAAGGGGGGCTGTCCGTCCTGGAGCGGCGTTTCCCCGCCGGCCAGGTGCCCGTGGACCTGGTGGCCGTGGACGCGCGCGAGCGGCTCGTCCTCGTGATCCTGGGCTCGGGCTCCAATCCCGCCATGCTGCTCCAGAGCCTGGAGGCCTATGCCTGGTGCCGCGAGAACGGGGCGCTGCTCGGGCGTCTCCTTCCGGGCGTCCGGATCGACCCGGCCGCCCCGCCCCGGCTCTTCCTGCTGGCCCCGCGCTTCTCGGACAGCCTGCGACGCACGGCCCGCTACCTGGGCCCGCTCTCTCCCGTGCTCGTCGAATGCCGCTGCCTCGAGGTCAACGGCGAGCGCGGGATCTGTTTCGAGCCGGTGGAGGGGGACGTGGAGGCCGCGGCGCCGCCCGAGCCGGTCCCGCCGGCGCCGGGCGATGGCCCGCGCGAACGCGTCAAGCAGCTGGTGAGCCACCTGGAGCGCCTGAGCTTCGGGGAAGCGTTCCGGTGATCTAAGGCTATGGCCCAGTACGAGATGAGCCTGCGCGACCACTGGCGGATCATCCGCCGGCGTCGCTGGACTATCATCGTCTGCTCGCTCATGGTCGGCCTCTTCGCCTTCTGGTTCGCGCGGCAGCGGGAGCCCGAGTACCAGTCGACCGCGGCCATCAAGTTCGAGCAGTCCACCTCGCTCACCGGCCTTCTCGTCGAAGTTCTGTCGTTCTCTCCCTCCGACACCATCGAGACCCAGGCCGCCATCGTCCGGAGCTTCCCGGTGATGGAGCAGGTCGCCAAGCGTCTGGGCGAGCTGCCGACGACGATGCCGCCCGATGCGGTCAAGGAGTCGAGGGCGTACACGGGCGTCGTGGATGCGCTGGCGGCCAAGGTGAGGACCAACCGCGTCGCGAGCACCAACATCCTGGAGATCACCGCAACGTCGTCCGACCCGAGGAAGACAAAGGACCTGGCCAATGCCGTGGCCGAGGTGTACCGCGACGTCCAGAGCCGGACGCGGAACGCGCGGATCGTCGAGGCCCGCCAGTTCATCGAGCAGCAGCTCAAGGAGCTGGAGGGGCGGGTCAAGAGGGCGGAGGAGGCGATGTGGGCGTTCCGGGAGGCGAACCGCGTCATCGCGCCCGGCGCCGAATCCACCGTGCTCCTCTCCCTCTTCACGCAGATCCGGGGCGAGATCGAGAAGACGCGCCAGCAGCGGACGGAGCTCGAGCTGGCGGCCGGCCGGCTGGGCCGCGCCAACGGCCCCGCGGCCCGGGAAGCGGATCGCGTGTACGTGGACACGGCCAATCCCGCCATGGTCCGTCTCCAGGCGACCCTAGCCGACCTGATGCTGGAGCGGAACAACCTGGCCCTGGAGGTGACCGACAGCCACCCGCGCTTGCAGGCCATCAACGACCGGATCCGCGAGGTCCGCGGCGAGATGCTGCGGGAGATCCAGGCGCAGATCGCGCTCCTCCGGAACCGGGAGGAGATCCTCAGCCGTCAGATCGGGGAGCTCTTCCAGAAGAACCGGGAGGTCCCCACGATCGAGCTCTCCCTCCAGCGGCTCCAGCGGGAGGCGAAGGTCAACGACGATCTCCTCGCGCTGATGAAGACGCGCCATCAGGAAGCGCTCATCAAGGAGGCGGAGAAGATCGAAGAGGTGACGATCATCCGCCCGGCGGTGGAGCCGTCGGCGCCGGTCGGGGGACAGGCGTTGTACCCGCTCCTGTTGGGTCTCGTGACGGGCCTGTTCCTGGGCCTGGTCCTGGCCTACGTCCAGGAGACCCTCGACACCTCCATCGGGACCATCGAGGAGGTCGAGGACTACCTGGGCGTCCCGGTCCTGGGGGTCATCCCGCACATCGACACGCGGGAGATCGTCGACCGTCTCATCGAGCGCCGGCCGGCGCTGGCCTCGCTGGACGCCGAGACGCTTTCGCGCCACGCGCTGCTGGTGTCCCACTTCGATCCCAAGTCGCCCGTGGCGGAGGCGTTCCGCAGCCTCAGGACGCGGATCCAGTTCACCACGATGGAGCACCCGGCGAAGGTCTTCCTCCTGACGAGCCCGACGCTCCAGGAGGGAAAGACGACGGTGATCGTGAACCTGGCGATCACGCTTTCCCAGGCTGGCCAGAAGACGCTTCTCGTGGGCGCCAACCTCCGCCGGCCGAGCATCCACAAGTTCTTCGGCCTCGATCGCGATCCCGGGCTCACCGACGTCCTCCTCGGCAACCTGCGGTGGGAGGACAGCATCCGCACGGTCGCCGACATCCTGATGGGCCGCTTCGAGATGGAAGACATCATGACCGCTCCCGGGCTGGACAACCTCCACATCCTCCTCTCCGGCCCCGTGCCCGCGAACCCGTCGGAGCTGCTGTCGACCCCCCAGATGGCCGAGTTTCTCCGCCAGGCGCGGCAGCGGTACGACGTGATCCTTCTGGACGTCCCGCCCACGCTGCCGGTGACCGACGCCACCATCCTGGGCAGCCAGGTGGACGGCGTGATCCTGGTCTACCAGGCGGGCAAGGTGGGCCGGCTGGCCCTCAAGCGAGCCAAGATCCAGCTGGAGAGCGCGCGGGCCAAGGTGTGGGGCGTTGTGCTGAACGATCTGGGCGCCGAGATCGCCGGCTACGCCCCGTACCACCAGTACTACACGCACTACTACGGGGAGGAGGGGACGGGGGAAGAAGGCCGGCGGGCCCCGCAGGGGCTGTCCGCGCGGCTGCTGGGCGCGCTCAAGGGGCTCGGGTCGCGCAAGCCGCCCCCCACGCCTCCCGCGGCGGCCCCGACGAGGGCGGAGGCCGCGAGGCCGGCGGCCAAGGCGCGGCGCCCCACGCAGTTCGGGGCCGGGGTCGCGCTCCTCGTGCTGCTGGTGCTGCTCCTGGCCGCGTTGCTGGCCTGGCGCCTGGGGCTCTTCGCGCCGACCGGCATGGGTCCCGTGCGGGAGCTCTTCCGCAGCACGCTCTCGGAGCGCGCCGCCCAGCAGAAGGGCCCGCCGGCGAGGCCGTCTCCCGCGCCGTCCCGGCCCGTCGACGCCCCGCCAGCCGGAAGGACGCCGGCCGCGCCCCCCGCGCCGCAGGCCGCGGCGTCGGCGAAGACCTCTGTCCCCGCCGACGTCCGCTATGCCCTGGAGTTCGGGCCGTTCGCGACGGCCGAAGAGGCCGAGCGCGTCGAGCGGCAGCTCAACGCGGCGGGGTACCCCACGGTGAGGTTCAGACAACAGGGCGGCGGCAATCTCTACGGCGTGTTTCTCGAGCGCGTCCCCGGCCGGCGCGAGGCCGAGGCGATCCAGGAGCGTCTCAAGGCCGAGGGGTATGCCCAGACGGCCCTCGCCGGGAGCGGGGACAATCTCTCGATCCGGGTGGGCGAGCTGACCCCGCTCCGGGCGGCGGTGCAGATCGCCGAGAAACTCCGGGCGGCGGGCTACCAGGTCCGCGTCGCCGTGCAGCCCGGCGAGGCCCTCAACCTCGCCATCCGCCACGGGAACTTCGCCTCCGAGGAGGAGGCGGGCGCCCGGAGCCGCGACCTCAGCCAGAAGGGCCTTTCCGGCCACCGGGTCGTCCGGGTGAAGTAGCCCGTCGCCCCGGGCCTGGGTTCGGCGGTGCGATCAGGTCTCCCCCAGTCGGCTTCCATCCCCGGCGCCCTCGCCCGCGTCGTGCTGTTCGGCCTCGTCCTGTTCGGCGGGGCGCTGCTGGTGTCGCAGGGGCTCACGCTCACGCGGCTCGAATACGCGCTCGGCTTCGTGGCGGCCGGGGCGGTGTTCGTCCTGGTCTTCCTCCGCACCGAGGTCGGCCTCTACCTGGCGCTCCTCTCCATGCTCCTCTCTCCCGAGTTCGCGATCGGGGGGCGGGGTGGGCTGGTCGAGCAGCGGGAGGTCGTCCTCCGCGCTGAAGACCTCCTGCTGATCGTCATCGCGCTCAGCTGGATGGCGAAGACGGCGGTCAACAAGGAGCTGGGCGTGGTGCTGAAGACGCCGTTGAACCGCCCCATCGCGGTCTACATCGCCACCCATCTCCTGGCGACGCTCGTGGGGTACCTGACGGGAACGGTGAAGAGCGCCGCGGGATTCTTCTACGTGCTCAAGTACGCCGAGTATTTCGTCATTTACTACATGGTGGTCAACAACCTGCAGGACCGCTCGCAGGCCTGGCGCCTCATCCGCGTCGCGTTCCTCACGGCCGTCGTCGTCAGCCTGATCGGGCTCGCGCAGATTCCATCCGGCCAGCGGGTCTCGGCCCCCTTCGAGGGCGAGGCGGGAGAGCCGAACACCTTCGGAGGCTACCTGCTCTTGATGCTGGGCCTCGCCGCCGGAATTTTTCTCGAGTCGCCGCGCGCGCGGATCCGGACGTGGTGCCTGGGCTTCCTGGCGCTGGCGGCCCTGCCCTTCCTCTACACGCTCTCGCGGGCCTCGTATCTGGGTGTGATTCCGCTGCTCGGCGTCCTCGCGCTCCTGTCCAGCCGCCGGAGGCTCGTGGTGGGGGTGCTCCTCGCGCTGCTGGTGGGCTCGCCGGTGGTCGCCTATCTCGCCCCGACGCCGGTCGTCAAGCGCATCCTCTACACCTTCGAGCCGGAGGCGGGGCAGCCCACGGTCACCGTGGGGCGGGTCGCCCTGGATCCGTCTACCTCCGTCCGGCTCCTGAGCTTCGGGCAGGCGCTGGAGGGCTGGGCCAAGCGCCCGGTCCTGGGGTATGGCGTCACGGGCTTCGCGTTCATGGACGCGCAGTATCCGCGGACGCTGGTAGAAACCGGCCTGGTGGGGCTGGCGGCGTTCTTCTGGCTGGCGTGGTCGGTCCTCCGGGGCGGCGTCCGCGCGTTCCATGCCCTCGGAGATCCGCTGGAGCGCGGCCTCGCGCTCGGCTTCGTGGCCGGCACGGCGGCCCTGCTCACGCACGCGATCGGGGCGAACACCTTCATCATCGTGCGGATCATGGAGCCCTTCTGGTTCTTCGCAGGGGTCGTGACCATGCTGCCCTCGCTCCAGCGCGCCGAAGCGCGGAATGACTAGCCCGCGCCTCTGGCGCCTCGGCCTGGGAGGCGTGCTCCTTCTCACCGTGGCCGTCCGCCTCGCGTACGCGAGCCGGCTCGGCGACTTCATCGACGGCGACGAGGCGGTGAGCGGGCTCATGGCGTTCCGGATCGCCGAGGGTCGGGACTTCCCCCTCTACCAGTGGGAAGCCCACTACTCGGGCACGTTGATGTCCTATCTCGGCGCCCTCCTCTTTCTGGTGTTCGAGCCGACCCCGTTCGTCTTCCGATTCTCGGCGCTGCCGCTGAGCCTGGTCGCCACCGCTGCCTTTGCGGCGGCGGCCCGCACGCTGTGGGGGCCCGGGCCGGCGCTGGCGGCCGCCCTCTGGGTCGCGGTGGGCCCGCCGCTGGCGCTCGGCTACTCGTCTCAGGTCCTCTCGGCCTATCCCGAGATCCTCGCCTTCGGAGGGCTCGCGCTCTGGCTCGGCGCCCGGCTCGGAGTCCGGGAGGGGCGTCCCCGCGACTGGGCGCTCCTTGGGGCAGCGGGGGGATTCGGCGTCTACAGCCAGCCGCTCGTCTTGCCCGTGTTCGTGGCGATCCTGTGGGCGCTCCGGCGCCACGGGGCCGGCCCGAGCTGGCGCGAGTCACGGTTGCTCGGAGCGGGGTTCCTTGTGGGCTTTTCCCCCTTCCTCGTCTACAACGCGGCGTACCGGGGGGCGTCGGTCCTCCGCCTGGCCGGCCGGGTCCTGAATCTCTCCCGGGCCGAGGTGACTCAGGCGTCCAACCTCTCCTCCCTCGTTGCCGAAAAGGCCGGCGCGTACCTCGAGCAACTCCTGAGCTTCCCGCGGATCCTGGCGGCCAATGTCCCCCCGTTCCTCGGTCTCCCCTGGTGGGGCGCCTGGGGGCTGGTTGCGCTGGTGGCGGCCGGCGTCTTCCTGCCCCGGGGTCGCGCGGCCGGCGAGTCGTCCCCGGCGGTGCGCCACCCGGGGGCCTGGGAGCTCGGCCGGGCGTTCGTGGGCTGGTCGGGCCTCGCCACGATCCTCTTCGTCTGGCCGCTGGGACTCGATCGGGCGCGCCACCTCTTCCCCCTCTACCTGCCGGTCGCGCTGGGCCTGGCCGCCCTCTGGGGCCGCCTGGCCGGCGCGGTGCGCGTGGCGGCGATGGGAGGCCTCGCGCTGCTGCTCCTGAGCAACCTCGCCGGGGCCCGGCAGCAAGCCCGGGACGTCGGCCCCCGGATGGCGGGCCTCCTGGAGGCCCTGCGCCGGGAGGGCGTGGGGTTCGTCTATACGGACTACTTCATCGCCTACCCCCTCGTCTTCCTCTCCCGGGAAGCCGTCCTCGCCTCCCCCGCGGCGGGTCCGGTCAACGTCGATCGCTTCCCTCCCTACACCGAGGCCGTGTCCCGATCCGCGCGCCCGGCGTACGTCTTTCTCCGGGACACCGAGCCGTCGGCCGTGTTCGTCGCGGAGATGCGGCGGGCGGGTGGCGCGTTCCGCCACGAGCGGGTCGGCGACTTCGACCTCTACCTCCCCGACCGGCACGTTCGCCCCAATGAGCTGGCGCTGCTCAAACGCTTCTGAGGCGCGCTGGTTCCCATGAGCCATCGCGTGTCCACCGCTGCCGGCTCGCCCTCCGAGGATCGATGAGCCTCCGCGTGCTCGCGCGCAACGCGCTCTCTCTGATCGGGGCCAACGTCGTCACGAACGCCGTGGGCTTCGCCGTCACCGTCCTGCTGGTCAGGCACCTCGGCGTGGAAGGGATCGGCCGGTACACTTACGCCACCACGTACGCAGCGCTCTTCGGCATCCTCTCGAGCTTCGGGCTGTACCTGGTGCTGACCCGCCAGGTCGCCGCCGAGCCGGGGGCGGCGGGCGCGCGGCTGGGGTCCGTGCTCCTCTTGCAAGCGTTCCTCGTGCCCCTCGCGCTCGGGGTCACGGTGGGGAGCGCGCTCGTCCTCCATCCCGCGTCCGACGCGCTGCCCATCGGGCTGGCCGGCGTGGGCGTCGGGCTGGCGTCGCTGGCGGGCACGTACGGGGCCGTCGTCACGGGGCGGGAGAAGATCCACCTCAACGCCGCCGTGAACTTGGGGATGGCCCTGCTGTGGGGCCTCCTGGCCCTGGCCCTGGTCGGCCTCGGGCTCGGCGTGACCGGCCTGATCGTGTTCTTCGTGGTCCACAAGCTGGCGAACGTGCTCGCGCTCCGGGCGGTGACCAGGCGGGCCTGCGGGATCAGCCCGCGCTTCGGCGTGCGGGAGCTTCCGACGCGTGACCTCCTGCGGGCCGCGGCCCCTTTCGCCCTGCTGATCGTGCTGAATGACCTCTACTGGAACGCCGGCATGATCCTGGTGGGGCGCCTCCGCGGCGCCGAGGAGGTGGGGATCTTCGCGGTTGCGTACCGGGTGATCGCGGTCCTCGTGGCCGTGGTCGGGACGGTGTCCGGGGTGCTCTACCCCCGCCTGGCGCACCTCTTCACCGCCGACGCCGCGGGCTTCGTCCTGCTGATGGGGCGGACCCGGAAGTACGCGCTGGCGATCGGCCTGCCGCTCGGGCTCGCCGTCTCGCTGCTCGCCGACCGGATCATCGTCGTCCTGTTCGGTCCGGCGTTCGCGGACGCCGGCGGCTCCCTCCGGCTCCTGGGATGGTTCATCCCGCTCCTCTGCGTCTACTCCCCCCTCTCCTACGCCATGCTGGCCATGGCGGAGGAGCGGACGTGGCTGATCCTCCATTCCGTCGCGACCGGGGTGGTCATCGGCGGCAGCCTCCTGCTGGTCCCCGCGCTGGGGCACCTCGGAGCCGCTGGCGCGCTCCTCGCCTCCGGGGTGTTCCTGGCCGCCGCGGTGCCGTGGGCCATCACGGCCAGGGGGATCCCGGTGGCCCTCACGCCGGCCGACCTGAAGGTGGTCGGGGCGTGTGGCGCGATGGGGGTGACGCTCTGGTGGCTTCGCGGGGTTCCGGTCCTGGCGCTCGTCGCATCGGTCACGGCCTACGCGGCGATCCTGCATCTGGCGGGGTTCGTGACGGCCGACGAGCGCCTCTCGGTTCGCACGTCCTTCGCCATCCGGGGAGAACGATGATGGAGACGGTCCAGGCCTGTGAGCTCTGTGGCGGGCGGGCGTTCACCCCGGTCCTGTCGCAGCGGGATCTCCTGTTCGACCGCCCCGCCCCCGTCTTTCAAGTCGTCCGCTGCGATCGCTGCACCTTGCTCTTCACCAACCCCAGGCCCGTGGGCGCGGAGCTGGCCGCCTACTACCCCGAGGATTATTACTATCGCTCCCAGGTCGATTGCCTGTTCCACCAGTATCAGGACGGCAAAGCCCGTTCCTGGAAGCGTCGCCTGAAGGCCGTGCTGCTGGAGCATTACTACGGCTACCCTCCGGCGGCCGCCGGGAACCATGGGTGGCTCCAGCGTCTTCTCAGGGGGCCGCTCCTTTCTCCCCTCTACGTCTATGTCCGCACCTGGCGGGACCCGTTCTTGATTCCCTTCGTCGGGGAGGGGAAGCTCCTGGACGTGGGCTGCGGGCTGGGGTTCACCCTGGCGCGGTATCGAGAGTGGGGGTGGACCCCCTCGGGAGTGGAGTTCAGCGCGGCCGCGGGCCGGTATGCCCGCGAGGTGCTGGGGCTGCCCGTCTTCCAGGGGGAGCTGCTGGACGCGAAATTCCCCTCGGAGTCCTTCGACGTCGTCCTATTTCAGCACTCCCTGGAACACTTTCCGTTTCCATCGCTCGAATTGCGCGAGGCCCATCGGATCCTGAAGGGCTCGGGGCGCCTGGTGGTGATGGTCCCCAACGCCGGCGGTGTGGATGCCCGGCTGTTCGGGCGCTGGTGGGTCAACTGGGATGTGCCGCGGCACCTGTTTCACTTCACCCCGCGGACGGCTTCGGCGTTGCTGGCGAAGGCGGGGTTCCGGGTGCAACGCATCGTGCTGGATCGGACCCCCACCAACTTCGTCGCGAGCATCCTCTACCTGGGGAAGTACAAGTTCGGTGCGCCGCGCACCTCCGAGCGGGCGCTCCGCCTCGCCTTCCGTCCCGTCAGCGGTGTCCTCGCGCTGCTGCGGCTGGCGGGGCACATGACCATCTTCTGCGACAAGGCCTGAGCACGGCACGATGGCTCGGATCCTCCTCGCCGATTACCCCAACCCGGACGGCCGGGCCCGGTTCCGGGCGCTGACTGAGCTCGGCCACGACGTCGCGTTCTTCGACACCCAGGCCCCCACGCTCGGGACGCCGATCCCGACCCGCGCGCGAGGGGCCGCCCGGGCGCTGCTCCCGTTCTACGATCGACTGTCGAAGCTGATCAACACGCGCATGGCGAGCGCCCGGCTCCTGGGGGAGTGCCGGAAGTTCCGCCCCGACATTCTCCTGGTCATCAAGGGGGCGAACCTCCGGGCCTCCGTCCTGCGGCGGATCAGGCGACGGCTGAAGCCGCTCCTCGTCAACTGGTACGGCGACTCGCTCCTGACGCCCGGCGCGGCGGAGTTCGTCGAACGGGATTCGGGCGCGTACGATTTCTTCTTCATCATCGACGACGCGCGGGCGCTCGAGCGGGTCAGGGTTCGATCCTCCCACGTGGCGACGCTGCCATTCGCGTGCGACCCGGAGTTCCACCGCCCCCCCGTTCTGACGGCAGAGGAGCGCGCCCGCTACGGGAGCCCGGTCGCCTTCGTGGGGACCGTGGTGCCCTCGCGCGAGAAAGTGCTGGCGGGGGTCCGGGAATTCGGCCTCAAGATCTGGGGCCCGCCACGAAACCCCTGGGGGTCGTGGGATCCCAAGCGATCCCCGCTCGGGTCCAGCTGGCAGGGGCGGTCGGCGTGGGGGCAGGAGGCCGTGAACGTCTACGCGGCCTCCGAGATCGTCCTGGACATTCATTTTCTGTTCGGGGACCCTCTGCCGATCTGCAACGTCACCGCCAGGGTCTTCGAGGTGCCCGCGTGCGGGGGGTTCCTGCTCACGAACGCCGCGGATCAGCTGGGGGAGTTGTACGCGCTCGGGACCGAGATGGTCTGCTACCGGTCCCCCGAGGAACTGCACCGCCTGGTGGCCCATTACCTCGCGCACCCGGAGGAGCGCCGGGCCATCGCGGCCCGGGGGCAGCGGCGGGCGCGGCAGGAGCACACGTTCAAACGACGGCTCGAAGGGATGCTGGAGATCCTGGAGCGGAAGGCGTAGCGGCCGATGGGCGCGGATCAGGATCTTCCGACGGTGTCGGTCCTCATCATCACGAAAGACCGCCGGGCGTTGCTCGCGGACGCGCTGGAGTCGATCCGGGCCGTGGATTATCCGGCGGACAAGCTCGAAGTCGTGCTCGTGGAAGACACCGAGGAGCCCCTGGCGCCCCCCGGAGTCGTGTACCTCCGGCAGCCGCGTGACGCGAAGGGCCGCAGCGCGGCGCGGAACCTCTCGGTTCAGGCCTCCACGGCGGAGATCCTCGCGTTCACCGACGACGACTGTGTGGTGGATCGCCAGTGGCTCAGGGAGCTGGTGGCGCCCCTCCTGCTCAACCCGGAGGTGGCGGGGGTCAGTGGGGCGGTCCTCCCCCGGGACTCGGGGCTGATCGGGCTCTCGGAGCACGTCCTCGGCTATCCGGGCGGCGGGCTCCGGTATATCCACGCGGCAGCCGGCAGACTCATGGAGACCACGCAGCTCAACACGGTGAATTGCGCCTACCGGCGCCGGGTGGTGCTGGAGGCGGGGGGGTTTCACCCCCAATCGGTGTGGAGCGGTGAGGATTATCTCCTGTCGCGCGAGGTCACGGCGCGCCACCGATGCCTCTTCAATCCACGGGCGATCGTCTACCACCAGGGCCGCGGGCATCTCCGCGGAGTCTTCAAGCGGTTTTTCGATTTCGGGCGCGGAGAGATCGAGATGCTGGGCTTCCTCCGGGAGCGAGCGCCCCTCCTGCGATTCATGGTGAGGGGATCCCTGGGGCTCAAGTACCTCGGGCTGCTGTTCCTGCTCTGGCTGGCCCGGCTGAACCCGCTGTGGATCCTAGCGGCGGCGGCCGTCCATTACGGGGGCCTCGCGTACTCTTACCGGTTCGCGCTCCGGCACATTGCGCGCCGGGCCGTGCTCTGGACCGCCCCCGCGGTCCGCCTCGTGGCCGACCTGGGGCTGGACTGCGGGCGGGTCTGGGGCGTTCTCGAGCGGATCCCCGGGAGGTGGCGGCGGTGACCGCCACGGTGTCGGTCGTCATCCCGGCCTATAACAGCAGGGAGCTGCTCGCGGCCAACCTCCCCGCCCTCCTCGAGGCGACGCGCGGCCGGACGGGGGTGGAGGCGATCATCGTGGACGACGGGAGCATGGATGGCACCTCGGAGTTTCTGGCGAGCCGGTTTCCCGAGGTCCGCCTGATCGCTCTCGCCTCGAACCAGGGAGCGGCCAGGGCGCGCAACGCCGGCGTCGCCGCGGCCACCGGGGACCTCCTGTACTTTCTCGACAGCGACGCCCGGGTGCGCGCGGGCTTCCTGGATCCCGTGCTCGAGGGCTTCAGCGATCCCTCCGTGTTCGCCGTCGGGTCGCGCGAAGTCTCCCCCGAGACGGGCGGGAAGCTGATCGTCCCGATCCCCTTTTTTCGCTTCGGACTCTTCGGCCATCGCTACGTGACGCGCGACGTCGCGGGCCGCTCGTTTCCCGTCCCCTTCGTCCCCACCAGCCACGCCGCCTTTTCCCGTGAGAAGCTTCTGGCGCTGGGCGGGTTCGACCACCTCTTCCGCCCGCTGTACTGGGAGGACGTCGATCTCTGCTACCGGGCCTGGCGGCGCCGGTGGCGCGTGATCATCGAACCGGCGAGCGTCGTCGAGCATGCGCTCCAGGGCACCACGCGCCGGATCTACAGCCGGGTGGCGATCCAGACTATCTACTGGAAGAACCGCTTCCTCTTCATCTGGAAAAACATCCGGGATGGCGCGCTCGTCGCCGAGCACCTGGCCTGCCTGCCCCTGCTCCTCGCCGGCCTCCCCCTGGTCAAGGGGCGGGCGGTGCTGCGCGGGTTCGCCGGGGCGCTCGGTCAGCTGGGAGAGGCGCTGGGGAAGCGACGGGCGGACGCCGGCGGGCCGGCCGTCACCGACCGGGAGATCCTCCGGACGTTCGCGACCCGCGCATGAGGACCGTGCATGTCCTGCTCTGCTCCGAATCCGGAGAGCTCGTCGGGGGCGGCGAGCTGAGCCTCCTCGACCTCGTGACCGCTCTCGTCCCGTCGCGCTTCGCTCCCGTCGTCGTCTGTCCCGGGCCGGGCGCCCTGGTGGAGCGGCTCCGCGCCGGGGGGATCCCCGTCGAGATCCTCCCCTTTCCGCCCTGGCGGAGCCTGCGGGCGATCGGCGTCCTCCGGACCCTGGCCCGGCTGGCCGCCCTCGTCAAAGCCCGCCGGATCTCGCTGCTCCACGTCAACGCCACCGGCCGCGTGGCCCTCTGCGCCGGGCTGGTGGGGCGCTGGCGGCGGGTCCCGGTCATCTGGCACGTCCGCGTGAAGGAGCCGGAGGGATGGAAGGATCGACTCCTGGCGCGTCTGGCGACGCGCATCGTTGTGAACTCGGGCGCCGTGGCCATGCGCTTCACGGGCTCGGCCCGCGCCAAGGTTACGCTGATCCACAACGGCATCGACCTCCGCCGCTTCACCCCCGGTCCGCCTTCCGAGGAGCTGCGACGAGGCCTCGGGCTGCCGGCGGGGGTTCCCGTCGTGGGGAGCGTCGGCCGCTTCGTCGCCTACAAGGGCTACGCGTACCTCCTCGAGGCGGCCCGCCTGGTCCGGCAGAAGATCCCGGAGGCTCGCTGGATCCTGGTGGGAGACGGTGAGCTCAGGGGCGAGCTGGAGGCCCAGTGCCGGCGTCTCGGCCTGGACGGGGCGGTCACGTTCGCTGGCTGGCGGGAGCGGGTGGGCGACTACCTGGCGCTCTTCGATCTCTTCGTGCTGCCGTCGCTCGGCGAGCACTTCGGCCGGGTCCTCCTCGAGGCCATGGCCATGGGGAAAGCGGTCGTGGCGACCGACGCCGGAGGCGTCCCGGAGATCGTCCGTCACGGCGAGACCGGCCTCCTCGTGCCGCCCGCCGATCCCGAAGCGATGGCGGCCGCCGTGGTCAGCCTGCTCCAGGACCGGGCCCTGGCGAGCCGGCTGGGCGCCGCCGGTCGTCGGCGCGTCGAGTCGGAGTTCAGCCTCGGCCGCCACGTGGAGGCCGTCGAGGCCGTCTACGCGAGCCTGCTCGATGCGATCGGTGACCGCCTGTAATCTCTGCGGGGGGACCCGGTGGAAGACCCGCGAGGAGACCCCGCCGTTCCGCGTGGCGGAGTGCGACTGCGGGCTGGTGTTCGTCACGCCGCAACCCACCCGGACCACGCTGGCCGCCGCCTACGACGGGGCATACTACGAGGGATGGCGGGCCCAGGCGCGGCGCCGGGAGCGTCTCTGGGCGCGGCGCCTGGTCGCCCTGGAAGCGCTGGCGCCGGCCCGCGGCCGCCTGCTCGACGTCGGGTGCGGGGACGGCGCGTTTCTTCGGTTGGCGCGGGCGCGCGGGTGGGACGTGGCGGGGACCGAGCTGTCCCCGTACGCGGTGAGCGCGGCGAAGGCCGACGGCCTCGCGGTGAGGGAGGGGGAAGTGTGGGACGCCGGCTTCGCCGCGGCCGCCTTCGACGCGGTCACCTGCTGGCACGTGCTCGAGCACACCTCCGACCCGCGGCGGGTCATCGAGGAGATCCGGCGCGTGCTCCGGCCCGGCGGCTGGCTGATGCTCGCCACGCCCAATATCCAGGATCACATC
>JACPSW010000087.1 GCA_016193045.1 Candidatus Rokuibacteriota bacterium
ACTATTTCTCGATTATTTAAACATTCAGGTGCCCGTCCAGCCCGTGACGCTCCATAGCCGGCGTGGCGTAGAGGCTGCGCAGGTGGAACGGAACCAACGCGGCGCCGAAGGTCTCCTCCTGGGACGCCGCCGGGAAGACCGCCGACATCATGAGGTCGACCAGCGGGCGGTGGCGGTCGAGCACCGCGCGATCCTCGATGGGGCCGAGCAGCTCGGGCGCCGCGGCCTGGCGCTCGCCGATCAGGCGTCCGAGGGGGTGCCCCCGCTCGGCCTCGCGTTCCCAGTAGCGGGCGAGCTCCCGGAGGCTGAATTCGCAGCGGAACGGAAACTCGCCGGCCTGGAGGAGCGCCTCCACCTCCGACCTCGTCTGCTCGTACCCCACCGTGCTCCCCCCATGCGCCGCCCGCGGCTCATGCGTCGGCTCGTCCATTGTAACAACTCTCCTGGGGCGGACTGGACGGGCCGGGCGGCGGACTGGCGTCGCCGGCCCTATACCGTCTTAGATGCCTGAACGGTGCGCCCGGTCGCAGGCCCCGGTTGCAGGCCGTCCCACACGCCGCAAAGGGCCCGGCCGCCGTCACGAGTCGTTCCAGGCGCGCAGCGGCACATCCGGCAGGTGGGACAGGCGTGGGGATACTACCCCTCGGCCCAGCGAAAGCCATTACCTGAAAGGTAATTGAATCCCTTCCTCCGGAGCCATCCTGACTCGGATCGCCCGCGCGGCGGCTCGCGGTCCTGGACCGTGCGACTTTTCACCATCGCCGGCCTGCGGGGTCTTACTGGATGAAACGCGGGAAGCCGAGCGCCCCGCCCGCGCATCTCAAGGGGCAGAGGAAGCGGCCGGCCAGCGGAGCCGACCGCTCCGCGTGATCCTGGGTTGTGTCATGATCCGCGCCGGCCTGTGAGTGCTGGGTCAGGCCTCCCACCTCCCGGCGCTGGGGAGGTAGCCATGGAGATGATCGCATCGGCCTTCGTCGGGATGGTCACCCTCGGCGGCCCCTTGATCTGGGCGATGGTGCTCAACGTGCGTGACCGGCGTGCGGCGCAACTGCTCAACACAGTACTCGCGGAGCTCTCGGGGCCCGAGCTCCGCGGCCGCGTCGCGATCCGCGTGCAGGCCGGGCTCCTCTGGGCCCCGGGCATGGTGAAGGTTGACCTCCTCGGCGCTTCCCGGCAGGAGATCTGGGAGATCCTCGGGCGGCTCTCCGAGCCGCTGTCCCGGCGTGTCCGCCTGGACGTGACGGGGCCGGTGGAGCGCCCGCTCGCGGCGACGTTCACGTTCGAGCGGGCTCACCGCGACGCCCCGCTCGCCCCCGCGCAGAGGAAGGCCGCCTGATACCGTCGGTAGGGTTAGCGCGACACCGTGTCCTGCCCTCAAGGCTCTTCGTTACCTATTCCGAATGCGCGGAAACGATCCGGTTAGACAGGCTTTCAACCGCATGGACTGGCGCAAGATCGACGACGAGATCGTCCAGGAGTACACAGGCGAATCGCTCGAAGAAACCCGCCGCTGGCCCACCTACTAGCCTGGTTATCCGCGAAGACGCGGGTCACCCTCACCACGACCCTCTCCCTCACGAGGGAGGGGGAGCGACTTTGGAACCCTGCCCCCATAGGGGGAGAGGGCAGGGTGAGGGGGCGCCTGCGAGGCGGCGCTCGCGTTCGTGCATAGTTCGGGCTAACTACTCCGTGTCTACCCGGTCGGGCACCCTTTTCCCGTCCTCCCCTTCCGTCAGGGGAAACCAGGTCCTCCCCTCAAGCATGCAAGCTTCTCAACCCACAGCACCAATCCGAGCCTCAGGGCGACCAGGCCACGCGTACTCGAGATCCGTCCTCATCGGCCTCGCCTTCCAAGATCAGCGCGATCAGCACTCAGTTCAGGCTCCCCCACAGGAGCTTCTCGTGGATCCACCCCCGGCTCCCATCGGCGTGCTCCACCTGGGCCCACTTCCCCTTCCGCCCCAGGAGCCGGAAGGACGCGCCCCATTCCGCCGTGAACCGGACGGGGTGATTCGTTCCCGGCCCCGAGCGGACGTTCGCCACATCGGCCTCGACTACCACCGCCGGCTGGGTGTCCGTCAGGGGAGCGTAGATCCACCCGTCCGCCCCGAGGAAATCCTCCGTCTTGAGCCACTTCTTTCCCTGGCTGATGACCCGCAAGGGGAAATTCTCAGCGACCTGCCAGAGGAGGGCGTAGCCGGTGCCCGGCCCCTCCCGTATGTTCGCGGTGTCCACCTTCACGCGGACGAACCGATCCGCTCCTGCCGTCGTCGCGGCCAGCATGGCGGCTGTGACCACGGCCAGCATTCCCATCCAGAACCACCGCACACCAGTCCATCGCATCCGTCTTCCCTCCCTCATCGGACCCGTTCCGGTTTACCGCCCCACCACGCCCATAACGATGCGGATCACGATCAGGAGCCAACCAACGCCAACCACGAGCCATGCGAGCTTCCTCGCCACTTCGGCTGTGGCCAGGCCGGCCGTCACCAGCGCCAGCCAGCCGATGGGCGCCGCCAGATCCCCCGCGATCGTCGCTGCGGGCACGACGAATTGGATGGCGTTCAGGATCAAGAGGCCGATCCCCCGCGCGACGGAATTCACGAACTCCAGCAGGTCGACGACCAGGTCCATGAGCGCAGACAACGTTTCACCGAGACGTAAGATTAGTCTAAGTCCACCCTCCCCAGTAGACCTCCCAAAAAGGTGGGGTGGGACGAAGGGGAATGGAGGGAGAAATCACCTGGACGGACACCCACAACAGAGCCGGCGTCCCGTCGGCCGCGACCCTACATCTTGACCCTCGGCACGTTCCGGTCCTGGGATCCGGACTTTGCGGCATGGGCAGCATTGACCAGTGAGCCCCGGCTGTCCCCCCACGTCCAACGTGTTTCCGTCTGCCGGCGTCAACAAGCCGCGTGAAAGCCGGGAAATCCTTGCGTTCGTCAGAGGCAAACCCGGTTCGCCGGGGTATAACGAGTGCAAAAGGCGGTTGACATAGCTCATGGAGCGACGCAGCCTCAAGATAACGGGGACGCCCCACGGTACCGTCGCAGAGCAGGAGTGATGGTCCCCGGACTGAGGGAGATCGTGTTTCTGGTAGCCGCCATCTGGATGCTGGCGACAACCGTCGTCGCGGTGCGGCAAGCGCTGGACTATCGGGGGGCGTGCGCGCCGTCGGACTCTGCGCGGTCGGCTGGGTCGTTCAGATGGTCCTCGTGGCCGTCGTCCTCTTTTTCCTGCGGGGGCTCGCGAGGGCCGCATGACGGGTGCCGGCTGCCACTTGGGAGACAAACTCTGAATTGCAGAGCGGAGAAGAAGGCGACCGGAAGTTGGTTTCAGGAGCGACCCTCGTCGACCGGGCAGCACCCCATGGTGCTCCGCGGCGAACGGCACGGGGGCCAGCGAGCGGCCCGATGATCGGATTGAGCAGGCGGGTCCGTGAACGCGCCGCGCAGCAGTTCCGGCTGCGGCCTTGGCGTCCGAACCCCCGAACGCTGCGAGAGTTCGGCAGCTACTTGTTGTGGCAGCTTCCGAGCTGGGTGACGCTCGCGCTCGTCCTGATCTGGCTGTCCGGCGCGATACCATTCGACGGATGGATCGCGGTGGCCGTGCTCTCGCTCTTCGTTATAAAGGACGTTCTCCTGTTTCCGGCGCTGGGGGCTGCCTTCCGCCGTCCCTCACACGGACCGTGGCCGATCGGCAAACAGGCACGAGCAGTCGAGCCCCTGGAACCGTCGGGCTATGTCCGGGTGGATGGGGAGCTGTGGAAGGCGGAAGCGTTGAGACCGGGGGCGCGCATTCCCGCCGGCACCACGGTCGTTGTTCGGGCGGCGCACGGGCTGCTTCTGCTGGTGGAGCAGGACGGTCGGATAGCGGCCGACACGCGCTGAACTGAACCCCGGAGGCGCGACCCGGCCCTGGCGTCGCTCGCCGAGGAGCGGAGAGGTTTCTCGATGCAATCCAGGACAGGACAGATCGGGTCTCTGGCCGCCCGGACGCGATGGGTCCCGGAGCGAGGCCTCGCTCCGATCCTCACCGAGCTGACGTCGGCCGTCGACGCCTCGGCGCGCCTGCTCGTTCTCCTCGACTACGACGGCACGCTGACGTCGATCGTCAACGATCCTCGCGACGCGTGGCTGCCTCGGGAGGTGCAAGCGCTGTTGAGCCGCCTGATCCGCTACCCACGGGTGCACGTCGGCGTGATCTCGGGCCGGGCCCTGGATGACCTCCGCGAGCGGGTGGGTCTCGCCGGGGTCATCCGCGCAGGCTGCCACGGCCTGGAGATCGAGGCAGACGGACTCGCCTTCGTCCACCCCCTGGCCACGGCTTACCAGGAGGCAGTACGTACGGCCGGTGAAGCGCTGCGGCTCCATGCCGGCTCGATCCCCGGGATTGAGATCGAGTCCAAAGGCCTCACAGTCGCGCTGCACTGGCGCAACGCGGAGCCCTCGGCGATGGCCCGCGTGTCGGCCGCGATCGAGCGCGTGCGCCGCCTGAACCACCTTCGCTTGCTCAGCGGAAGACAGGTGGCGGAGATCATCCCCGACGTCGGCTGGGCCAAGGGAGAGTCCGTACTCTGGATCCGCGATCACGTCTTTGCGGGAGGGCCGGTCGAAGACGTGGTGACGCTCTATGTCGGCGACGACTCGACGGACGAGCTCGCCTTCGCGAAACTCGCCGCCCAGGCGATCACGGTGAAGGTCGGAGAGCAGCCGTACACGGCGGCCGCGTACCGCCTGGCTGGAGTCGGCGATGTCCACCGCCTGCTCGCCACGCTGGCGAGGGAGATCGAGAACCGGTGGCCGCCGCCGGCCTCGTAGCAGATGGGCACCGGAAGCGGGAGCAATGTCACCTTCTTCAGGACTGCCACCGGGCTGTCCGGGAACGCGGCGTTCAGCGTCGCTTGCTGAACACTATCGCCTTGGAGGGACAATTCCAATCTCGCGAAAACATTGGTGGCCCCAACGGGATTCGAGCGCCTTTGGGATGCCGAAATCCGCGGAATCGTGAGGGCCGCCTAGCGGTAGAATGAAGGTCGCGGGCTAGGCGCGGGGTCATTCCCCGGTGCCGAAAAGCTGGTTCCTCGCCGGCCTGCCCGCGATTCCCCACGAGGCGCTCCGACGAGGAGGGAGCGGATGGGCCTAACGCGAAAACGCCAACCTGCTGCAGATCGATCGACCCCCACGCCGAGTATTCCTCTCAAGTGGATCATAGAAGATCCCTTCTGGAGAAAGGCGCCACGCACGGTTGAAGGGGTCGTCGTCAGGCGCAAAAGAGATCGGTCGAATCGCCCACCAAGACCGGTCCACGCTGTACTCGAGTGGCAGATCTCGGTGACTGAACCACGGCTGTTCGCGCGCGCGAGGGCGTTCCTCCGGCAAGCTATTCGTGAAAAACGGCCGCTGCTTCACAAGGTTTTCTATTCTGATGGAAGCGTGAAATATGAATGGCGTGTTCCCACCGACGTTCCCCGTCGGAAGGGCGCGGGCCAAGGAGGTCCTGGTCGTCGCCGGAAGGTGACCGCGGAGCTGAAGGCTCAGGCGCAGGCGGAAATGTCGAATGACCCATCACTGAACCAAACCCAACTTGCCGCGAAGCTGGGGATTCATCGAACGACGCTCGTGAAACGCTGGAAGGAGATATTTCCTCTCTCTCGCCCAAGTGTGAATAATCCCCTCATCTGACACGTTTTCTTCACAGTTGACCTAATCTGCGGTGTGAGGGGATCGTGTGTGTAGCTATGCGCACGGTCTCTCGTCTTCGCCACGACCTCCGTCTCTCCCAACGCGCGCTCGCCTTGTTGCTTGGCATCAGCGCCGCCTCCGTCTCCATGACAGAGAGCGGGCGTCGGCGACTCCCCGCTCGAGCGCGAAAACTCCTCGCTGACCTCCACGCCGGCGTGGTGGACGACTGAAGTGCGCGGCGTCTACCGTGGAATATTTTCCGCCTTGCTGGACGACCCGGATTTCCAGTCCCTCTCGCCGAAGGCCCGCCATGTCTTCTTGACGCTCCGCCTCTGTGCCCAGGCCGGTCCCGCCTGCATCTTCCGATTCTACGCCGCCGTCCTCCGTGAGCAGACGGGCCTGGAGACGGAGGAGATCGAGAAGGCGCTGGTCGAGCTCCAGGCGGGTCGCTGGATCCTCCGTGAAGGCCCGGTGCTCTGGCTCAGGAACGCCCTCCGTCACGATCCCTTCGTCAGACTCGCCGACCCGAAGCATCGAAAAGCGGTCGAGCGGTGGATCGCCGGACTTCCGAAGGTCGGTCTCGTCGTAAGTTTCTGCGACTATTATCAGATCGAAAGACCCTTCGATGACCCTTCGGAGACCCTTGGAAGACCCTCCGAAGAGGTATCCCACAGGAATACCGAATCCCGAATCCCGAGAGAGGAGGAAGCGGTAGGAGGAGGAGGGAGAAAGAGCGCCGAGAAAGAGGGAGGGGGAACCTATCGAAGCGACAACGGACGAAAACCGCATCTAGGAACCTACGGGGAGATCGTTGACCGCCTCCGCAGACTTCATCCAGATCGGCCAGCCTCCGAACTCGAAGCCACGGCTCTTGAAGAACTGCATCGGAGGATGGGGGCGTGAGGACGGCGGCCAGGCGCCCATCCGCCCACCCCACCGGGGCCCCGCCCGAGCTGGTCGAAACGCTCAGTCGTCTCTGGTCGGAGGTGCTCCTGGCCGAGTATCGCCGTCGTCACAGAGGCGAAGAAACTCAGGAGGATAGCGGTCGCACGGTTGAAACCCCCCGGGGTCCAGACC
>JACPSW010000044.1 GCA_016193045.1 Candidatus Rokuibacteriota bacterium
CTACCGGAGCGGGCTCGGCCGGACGCTCGGCGAGGTGAGGAACGCGGCGCGCCGGGCGCTGGAGAGGCTTCGGCCCGACCGGGTGGAGGCCGTGGTCGAGTTACTGGACCAGGCGGCCGACTACGAGTGGCCCTCGGCGCGGGCCCAGGGGGAGCGGCGTGTGCGCCTCTTCGAGCGGGCGGCCCGGGAGCACCCGGTGCTCGACCCCGCGCACGCCGGGACGCTCCTCGTCGCGGCACTCGACCCCCCGCCCGGGGGCCCCGAGGAGGCCGTCGCCCACCTCTACGCCGACTACCCCGAGTTCCACCGCCTCCGGGCCTTTCCGGTCGACTACACGGCCGGGGACCTCCGCGCCGACTACAACCTCGCCCAGGCCCAGGCGCTCCTCTCCTCGGCCCTCCGGGTCACGGTGGAGGCGCGCGCGGACTTCAAGCACATCCTCCAGTACGCCCGGCTCTCGCGCCTCCTCTGGCGCGTCGAGCCCCTGCCCGACGGGGGCTATCGCCTCACCTTCGACGGCCCCTCCTCCCTCCTCCGCCGCACCCACCAGTACGGAGTGGATTTCGCCCGCTTCCTGGCCGCCCTGGTCCAGGCGCGCGGCTGGAGGCTGAGCGCTGACATCGCGCTCCGGAAGGACCGGCCGCCGGTCGTCTTCGCCCTGACCGATGCGGACGGGCTCCGCTCGCGCGTGCCGCCGCCGCGCCTCTTCGACTCGCGGCTCGAGGAGGCCCTGGCCCGCAAGTTCGGCGCCGAGCGCCAGGGCTGGCGGCTGGCCCGCGAGGCCGTCATCCTGGAGGCCGGCGCCGCCACCCTGGTCCCCGACTTCGTCTTCACCCACGGCGACGGCACCCGGGTCGTGCTCGAGATCGCGGGCTACTGGACGCCGGAGTACCTCCGGGCGAAGCTGGCCCGGCTCGGCCGGGTGCGCGGGGTGAACCTCCTGGTGGCCGTCCCTGAGGCGCGCGCCCTGGCCCCGGGCGTCCTGCCGAAAGCGCTCCTCCCGTTCAAGGGCGCCATCACGCTCGCCGACCTCCTCCCGCGGCTCGAGGCCTTCCGCCGAGCCGGCGTCTCGCCCGCAACCCGAGCGTAGGCCAGGCCGGTCGAGCGCGCGGCACCTCTTCCCAGCACTCCCCGGGTCCGATGATCGCCCCTATGAACTGATCCACCTCCTCTTTCGTCAGGTACAGGACATCTCGCCTCGGAATCCGGGGGACACGAATCTTGCGCGGATCGAGTGTGGATGCCTTCCACCTAGACCCCTCTTGCTCCTTGTCCCCCTCATTCCGCCCTCCAGCATTGACAGGTATTATCATTCGTGATATAAGTGTTTTGTGGGGGTCAAGAAAGCCGGGGGATTCATCTTCATCACCTACCCCGGCGACCATCCCCCCGCACACGTTCATATTCTGGACGGTAAGAACCGGCCTGTGGGCCGATGGGATATCGAGCACCAACGACCAATGGACGATTTCAAACTGACGAAGCGGCTCCGAAGAGCCCTCTTTCAGGCAGGCTATTTGAGGGATGAGCCATGAAGGCAAGCGTGCTGATGGCTACGCAGGAAAAGGAGGTCTGGCGTCGCGTCCGAGAGGAAGTCGCAGACTTGTGCACTATTCGAGTGTCGACGACGACTGCCGAGACCTGCGAAACTCTGCTGCAGAAGGCCTTCGACATCATTATTGTGGATTGTAAGCTCCCCCACTTCGATGGTGTGGAGTTCGTCCACGCGCTTCGGCATGCCCCTGCCAGCGACACGTTCGTCGTGACGTGGGGGCGAGTACATCCCGTTGTGTACTTTGCGCAGCCCAAAACATGGGAGTCCATGATGGTCCCGCGGTCCATCACTTCTGTCGTAGAGTTGGTACGTGCTCGGCTTGATCCAGCCGCGGCGCGGACGCTGCGGGCGGTCCGGTACCAGTCGAAAGAGCATACCTTCTTCGTCGTCTTCAAGAATGGCAAAACGTATGAACTGCCGCGAGACGTCATCGAGGAAGACGACGGAACTACCATCGTTAGAGGACCCAAAGTGATCCACGGGGGTGAGGCGTTTCAGGTGCGCCTAAAGTCCGGGAAGACCTACGAGGTTGCCTGGGACTTCGTGCTGTATCACCAAGAGCCCACCTACCCCTACCACAAGGGGAAACCCGAGCAGCAGAGGGCGGAGCTCCGCCGAGCGGAACGCATCGCTGCCCGTATCCGCCAGGAGCGAGAAGCGCGAGGGTGGAGCCTTGGGGAGTTGGCCAGCCGCACCGACATCCAACCGCCCAACCTTTCCCGTCTAGAGAGTGGGAAACACGCACCTTCCTTGGAAACTCTTGAGCGCGTAGCGGACGCTCTAGGGCTGAGGCTGGTGGACTTGGTACGAACGTAACGAGCTAAAGCGTCTCCGCCGTTATCCTTGGATCGGTCTGATCCAAGGACCTTTAGCCCATTCGACCTGTTTCGCCCAGAGTCAGGCAGGACGCTCCGAGTCGGATTCAGTCCAGCTTAACCCTCGCGAGCAGCAGCCAGGGTGCAAGCAGCTGCTAGCACATGGTCCAGTGCAGTGCGAGGTGACCCTGCTATTCCCACGGCATTGAATCCCACCTCACGAACTCCGCGATGGCGGCATCGACCAAGCTGTATCGGTCGCCCCTACGATTGGACCGGATCGACTTCACCCCGGCGTCGCGAAAGAGCCGCTCGACGATCTCAGCGAGGTGAGTCGCGTCGCCGCCAGCATCGGTCTCCTCTATGGCGCCCAACAGGGCGCTCGCCACGGAGCCCTCGCGCGGTGCGCCCGGCGATCTCTGCGAGGCTCGGTCGGCAGCATATTGGAGCATACCGGCGACCAACGGCGCGAGCCGGTGGGTCCTGCCACCGGGCACGAGCCGCTTGAGCATATCCACCCAAACCCCGTAAGTGACGGCCCCGACGACCGATTCCAGGCTCGTGCGCTCCTTCCCGCGGCTGACATTTCTTTTGGCCACGTCTCACCTCTCGCTCGTCGTTGGTTCTAACAGCTGCCCGATCAGCTGCGGGACCACCGGCCCAAACTCTCGCGTGCCGTCCCAATCCTTCACGGGGGCAGGAGTTAGGCATGGCTCGGTTAAAACTGATACCCCATCTTGACCCAATAGTGCCAGTCCTCAACCGCTTGCTGTGTCTTTTTGTCTGTGCCGGCGATGGGTTTCAGCTGCGATAGCGGTACGGCCAACCCCTCCTTCTCCCATCGGGTCGTGACAAACATCTCGTGTTCACACTCCTCCTCACCAGGCATCCCGATGACCTCAACCTCATCCTTTCCCTTCAGAGGGGAGATACTTCGCTTGGCAATGCACGTGGCGGTGAACGGGAATCGGAGCTGGTCTTGCAGGTAGTAATACCACCCCATCGCCCGTTCCTGCTCGTCATAGGCATCAACGACGATCTCCATCGCAATGCGATGCTCGCGCTTCGGATCACGCTTTGGCCTGGCCACGAGATACCTGTAGGCGAGGCGAGTCAATGCACTCCGGGCATTTGCCGAATTGAAAGCGTCACGAGTGCGCGCGGCGAGTCTGATGAACTGTTTTGGTGGGCATCGCCCGCCCTCGACTTCGAGGTTGTGGCCAACGACCGATTCCGGCGCGGGATCGCGCCGGACGTGAGTCTACGTTTAGTCGGCTACCGAGCGTGTCCTTGGATCACTTACCTCTCGGCACGTGGCTGCAGCGCCGTAGCGCCCGGTACTCGTGCTCTCGAAAACGGACACAGCATAGATCACCGTGTTCTATGCCTATCGCCCAGCGAGCTCCTGGCGGACGAGGAGGGCGCCTTCCACGAGGGCCTTGAGCTTCTCCCGCGTGGCCCAGCGGGGGGTTTCCCAGAAGCCGCAGTCCGGGTTGAGCCAGAGCTTGTGAGGGGCCACGTACTGGAGGAGCGTGCGGATCCGGGCCGCCACGTCCGCCGCCGTCTCCGTCTTGAAGGCCTTGACGTCGATCACCCCGGCGCCGAGCTCCTTGTCCGTCGGGAACTCCTTCCAGAGGCCGGCGTCCTCCATCCCGCGGTTGGCGAACTCGAGGAGGATCTGTTCCGCCTTCACGTCGTAGAGGGCGGGGAAGAGGTGGCGGTAGCTGCGGACCGCCGGAAAGGGGCGGCCGTGGAGATTGCCGAAGCAGACGTGGAGGGCGATCTTCGCCCTGATGCCGGCGACCGCCCGGTTGAAGACGGCGGCGAGCTCGGGCGTGGCGCCGCGGTACATCGCGTAGTTGGGCTCGTCGATCTGGATGAAGTCGGCCCCGGCCTCGACGAGGGCGCGGCACTCCCGGTTCACGATGGCCACGAGGTCGGCGAGGAGCGAGTCGCGGTCCCGGTACCCGCTTCCCGGGCGGAGCGGGATCAGCAAGGTGAACGGCCCCGGGACCGTCGCCTTGAGCGGCCGCGCCGTTAGCGCCCGCGCCAGGGCGTACTCTTCCACGATCCCGAGCCCCTGGGGGGCGTCCACCTTCTCCACGGCTTCGAAGGGGCCGTAGGTGTCCCAGTGGGGCGCGCCCAGCCGGCGCGACGCCTCGAGGTGGCGGATGCCGGTGAGCCGCTCGTAGAACCCCACGATGAACCGGACCCGCCCCATCTCCCCCGTGCTCAGCACGTCCACCCCGGCCCGCTCCTGGTCGAGCAGGGCGAGCTGGGTGGCGTCCTCCATGACTTCCTTGACGTCGGTCGCGCCGAGGCGCCGCGCTTCCAGGGCCTCGCGCGCGAGCCAGAGCCATCCGGGCAGGCCGTGGCTTCCGACCACCGAGGTCGGCAAGAGCGGGAGCGATTCCTTCATGGGCGCGCCGGCCCATTGGGGCATGGAACGACGGTGAAGTCAACGCGCGCCCCTCCGCTTCGTGTATGATGGCGGCCAAGGAGGAAACCGCCATGCCATTTCAGGCCCGGTACCTGTTCAGCGCCGCCATGGACGTGGAGCCCGACAAAGAGGCGCTCTTCAACGAGGTCTATGACAGCGAGCACGTGCCGATCTTGAAGACCGTGCCGGGCGTCATCGCGGTCGGGCGCTTCAAGACCGAGCCGCTGACCATGATCATCGGGGGCGAGCGCCGGACGATCGTGGTCGAGACCGAGCCCACGTATAACGCGCTCTACGAGCTCGAGAGCCCCGAGGTGTTGACCAGCGACGCCTGGGCCAAGGTCGTGGACCGGGGGCGCTGGCCCGGGCAGGTGAGGCCCTTCACCCGCAACCGCCGGCACGTCCTCTACCGGCGCCTCGGGGCCTGACGGGTCAGACCGCGCGTCAGCGCACCTGCATCGTGCGCGGGAGCCAGAGCGCCAGCCCGGGCAGGAAGAACAGCACCACCACCAGGAGCACCATCAGGAGTACGAAGGGTGTGGTCCCGCGCGTGACGTCGCGGGCGCTGCTGCCGGGCATCAGCCCTTGGATCACGAAGAGGTTCAGCCCGACGGGTGGGGTGATGAACCCGATCTCCAGCCAGATCACCATGATGATGCCGAACCAGATGGGGTCGAAGCCCAGGCCCGTCACCAGCGGGAAGAGGATCGGCAGCATGATGATCATCACCGACAGCTCCTCCAGGGCATACGCGATCGCCAGGAGGAAGAGGAAGATCAGGGCGAAGAGCCCCCAGGGCGGGAGCCCCAGCTCGGAGACGGCGCCGAAGAGGGCCCGGGGCAGCCCGATCAGCGCGATCACGTGCGAGAAGATCGAGGCGAAGATGATGATCAGCATGATCATGGTGGTCGTGCGCACGCTGTCGTGGAGGGCCTGGACGAGCCCCGCCCGGGTCAGGCCGCCCGCGGCCCAGGCGAGGATCAAGCTCACCGTGGCGCCGAGGGCGGCGGCCTCGGTGGGCGTGACGACGCCGAAGTACATGGAGCCCAGGACGACCAGGATGAGAAAGACCACCGGCCCCACCTCGCGGAGGGAACGCAGCTTCTCGCGCAGGGCGACACGGTCCCCGGGAGCGTGGGGCGCCGTCCCGGGCCAGAGGAGGGCGTAGCCGACGATGTAGCCCGCGAAGGCCACCGTGAGGATGACGCCCGGCACCACGCCGGCGAGATAGAGCTTTCCCACGGAGGTCTCGGTCATGACTCCGAAGATGATCATGGGGATCGAGGGCGGGACCAGGATGCCGAGCGTCCCGCCTGCCGCGAGGGAGCCGACGATCAAGGGGCGCGCGTAGCCGCGGCGCTCCATCTCGGGGATGGCGATCATGCCGATGGTGGCGGCGGTCGCCACGCTCGAGCCCGAGACGGCGGCGAAGATGCCGCAGGCGATGACGCTGGCGACGGCGAGGCCGCCGGGGAGCACGGCCACCCAGCGGGCGACGGCCGTGTAGAGCGAGCGGCCGATCCCCGAGTGGAGCAGGACGGCGCTCATGAAGACGAAGAGGGGAACGGCCACGAAGTTGAAGTTGGTGGCGTTGGACCACGCGACGGACCCCACGACGCCCAGGCCGATTTGCCAGCCCTTGAGCCAGACGAGGCCCAGCACGCCGGCCAGCCCGAGCGCCAGCGCCACCTCGAGCCCCGCCGCGAAGCAGACGAACAGGAGGAGGATCAGCAGGGCGCCGACGACCGGCTCGCTCACCCGGCGGGCTCCGTGTCCGTGCCCACCTCGTCGCTTTGCACTCCGCGCCCGAGGGCCGCGCGGACCTGGCGGGCGAGAGGCCCCAGCATGGCGAGGGCCATGAGGAGGAGGCCCGTGGGGATCAGCGCCATGGGCAGCCAGATCGGGTAGAGCATCACCGTCGAGACGCGCCCCTGCTCCCACGCCTCGCCGACGGAGAGCCAGGTGACCCAGCTCAGGGCGAGGAGGAGCACGATGCCGAGGACGAGCGTGACGACGCGGAGCCAGGCGCGCACCGGGCGGGGAAGATGGGCGGTGACCAGGTCCACGCGGACGTGGCCGCCCACGCGGAAGGTGTAGGCGAGCCCCCAGAAGACGACGAGGACCTGGAGGAAGCTCGCCAGCTCGTCGACGAAGAGCTGGGGCTCGTCGAAGAAGTAGCGCATGAGGACGTCGAAGGTGATCAGCGCCGTGATGGCGAGCGTCGCGACCCCCCCGAGCAGGGAGGCCGCCTTCGACGTCCTCTGGACGAGCGCCTCGAGCCCCGCGGGCCGGGGCGGGGGCACTACTGGGACCGGCCCAGCGCCTTGAGTGCCAGGTCCATGGCGCGCTTGCCCTCGGCGCCCGTCCGTTTCAGCCAGGCGTCATAGGCGGCGCGCGAGGCCTGGCGGGCCTTCTCGATCTCCGCCTTCGACGGGTCGATGATGGTCATCTTCAGCTCGGGGAAGCGCTTGCGCGCGCGCTCCTCCCAGGCCTTGGCGTCCTCCCACTCCTTGTCCTCGAAGCGGACCTCCTTGAGGGAGTCGAGGACCGCCTGCTGGAGGTCCTTGGGGAGCGCGTCCCACGCCTTCTGGTTGGCGCCGAGCCACTCCAGGCTCCCGCCCGTCAGGAACCAGTAGTTGATGTACCTGGACACCTCGAAGAACTTCATCGGCTCGGCGTTGGTGGCGGACGTCATGGCGCCATCCACCGTCCCGCGCTGAAGGGCCACGTAGACCTCGCCGAAGGGAATGGACACCGGCGCCCCGCCGAGCGCCCGCACCAGGTCCGCCGACTCGGCCCCGTAGACACGCAGTTTCCTGCCCTTCCAGTCGCTGAGCGTCCCCAGCGGGACGTTGGAGAACATCTGCTGGGTGGGCCACGTGTGGATGGTGAGGAGCTTGAGCCCCTTCTTGGCCATGGCTTCGACGAAGAAGGGACGCATCTGCTCGGCGGCCTTCCGGTGCTCGTCGAGATTGGACGTCATGAAGGGCAGCTCGAGGACGCCCATCTCGAGCATGAGATCGGTGAGGTACGCCGAGAGGACCGGGGCGAGCTCGGCGCGGCCCGCCACGACGGCCGGGATGAGCTCGGGCCCCGGGTAGAGCGAGGAGGCGGGATGAACCCGGATCTCCATCCGGCCCCCCGACTTCTCCTTCACCTTCGCCGCGAACGCGTTCAGGTTGATCGTGTGGTAGTAGGTCGGCGCCGCCACGTGCGGCAGGTTCCACACGATGGGCTTGGCCTGCGCCTGGGCCGGCGCGGGCGCGAGCCCCGTTCCGCCGGCGAGCCCGGCGACGAGAAGAATGGCGACACTGCACCACGCGAGCGTCTTCATGGACCTCTCCTCTCGGGCATCAGATCGGTTGGATGAGCTTGCCCAGGACCGCTGGAAGCGCCGCTTCGGCCTTCCGCCGCTGGTGGTCCGCCGTCTCGCCGCCCTCCCGGTGCGGGACGACGACCAGCTCGAGGTCGGGGAGGTCCTGGAGCCGCGCCTGCGTCCGGGCGGCGTTCTCGAAGTTGTCCCAGACGATGGTGACCGTGTGGAGGCCTTTCTTCTCCAGGGCCGCGGCGTCGAGCACACTGCCCGACGTGCACGACCCTCAGAGGCCGATCCCGACCACCGCCGCGTCGCTGCCGGCGGCCGCCTCCTCGATCAGCTCGCGGGGCGACGGGGCCGTGCCGGACGGCTTCACGAGGCGCCGGACCTTGGCCCCGGCGCGCTCGGTCAGGAGCGCCTCGAGGTGCGTGGTGAAGGCGGCGTCGAGGTTATCGTCCACAAGGGCGATCCGCGCCCCCTGGATCCCCTGGAGGCGCTTCTTGGGCGGCCGGACCGCCGCCGCGGGCGGCCAGACGGGGCTCAGGAATTCCATGGCGTGGGCTCCTTCAGCGCGGGCGCCGGATGGGGCGCGTGACCGCGAAGCCGCCGAACCCGCCCCAGCCGGGCAGGACGGCCGCGAAGTAGCTGCGCCCGCCGGCGACCATGATGTGGATGTCCTCGGGCGTCCCCGTGACGGGGAGCCGCGTCGTCGGGTTCTCCAGGTCGTAGCGGAGCGGATAGCGGCCGGCGTCCCGCTCCATCTTCCTGAACTGCTCGTGGATGACGCCGCAGGCGCGGACCTCGGCCAGCGGCCGGCGCGCGTGCTCCCAGAGGTACATGCGGACGTCCTGCTTGGACCAGCCGCG
The DNA here is from genome assembly GCA_016193045.1 of Candidatus Rokuibacteriota bacterium. Lineage (GTDB taxonomy): Bacteria > Methylomirabilota > Methylomirabilia > Rokubacteriales > CSP1-6 > CSP1-6. Next base: position 8,993 of record JACPSW010000044.1, read on the forward strand.
CTTGGCGAACTCCTCGGCGTTCAGCGGGTTCAGCGTGACGAGCGTCTGGCCGAGGACGTGGATGTTGTTGCCTCCGAGTCCGCGCAGGGAGTCCGCCAGCACGTGGAGCATCTCCTCGGGTGTTCCGTAGCAAAAGACGCTGTGCGGCCCCTCGCATGCGAAGACGGTGACGGCGTCCGAGCCGGGCGGGCACCCGCGCTCCACGTGGAGCGGCGGCCAGGGGTTGTCCTCTTCCTCCTCGGCGATGCAGAACGCGTACTCGCCGGGGTGCGAGAGCGTGGACTTATCCGTGTCCCAGGGGAAGGCGCCGCCCAGGTTCCACAGCGCGAGGCGCACGGCGCGCCCGATGGCGGCGTTGGCGCGGTAGCCGTTGCCGAAGACGCCGTCGCGGGAGTTGAAGCCGAGCTCGCGGGCGATGGGGCCGTTGACGATGATGAGCGACACGCACATGTGGGTCGTCTGGGAGACGCCGTTCAGGTTGTGCGCCGGGTCCAGGAGGGCCTCCATCGCGGCGAGGACCACCGGGAAGTGCTCGGGCTGGCAGCCGCCCATCACGGCGTTGATGGCGAGCTTTTCGAGCGTCGCCTCGCCGCCCCGCGGCGGGATGGCCCCGAGGCTCTCCTGGGGGTCCCGCCCGATGTGCTCGATCATCGCCTGGACGCGGCGCGGCGTGGGCAGAACGACGGGAAGCCCGTCGGTCCAGTGGCGCTTGTAGAAGAGCTCGATCGCCTCTTCGTAGTCGTCGACGTTCAGGCGCTCGGAGACGAGGTTCATCGGTCGCTCGGAACCATACACGGACCGCCCCGCCTTGTCAACGCGGGCGGCCGCTGATCGCGAAGCGGTAGCCTTCGTATACGGCGATGGCGTAGAAGAGCAGGTCCGTGACCTGAAACGTGGCCCTCAGGACCCGCCCGGCCAGCGCGGGGGTGAGCCCCGCCAGGATGGCCGAGAGCGGGACGCCCATCTCGCGCGACGCGATGATGCACGCGGCGAGCAGATTCCCCGCGAGGCACCCGGCCAGGGTGAGGATCGCCCCGAGAATGCCGAAGCCGGCGTCCACGCCCTTCCCGGCTGCTCGGACGGCGTAGCCGACCAGGAAGCCCACGCCGAGCGCCATGAAGCCGATCTGATAGTTGGTGGCTGCGGTGATCAGGGCCCAGAGCGCGGCGCCGAGGCCGGCGGCGGCGACGCCGGCGAGGAAGCCGCGGACCAGGTTCTGCTCGTCCCGGATCCGCCGCGCGAAGGCATCCGCGGCAGCGCGGTTGATCGTTCCTGAGGGGGGCCGGGGCGTGCTCGGCTGACGGAGCGGGGGTGGCCAGCGAGTCTCGTTCGACATGGTGCCCATCCTTTCCGGCGGGTTCGGGCCTGACCGCACGCCGACCGGGCCCCCACGTCTACCGCTAGCGTATCACGCGCACGCGCCCCTTGTCTGCGGGTGCCGGTTGGAACGAAACTAGACCAGCAGGAAGGTCTCGAGGCTCCGCTTCAGGTAGTCGAGGTCGATGGGCTTGGCGATGTAGTCGAAGGCGCCTTGCGCCAAGGTCTTCCGGGCGATCGCGTCATCGCCGATCCCCGTCACCATGATGACTCCCACCTCGGGATTCGTCGCGCGGATCTGCTCGAGGGCGGAGAGGCCGGAGAGACCGGGCAGGAGGATGTCCAGCAGGATCACGCCGGGACGGAACTCGTCCAGCCGCTGGAGGGCATCGGTGGCGGTGCCGAAGGCCTCCACCGCGTAGCCCTCCTCCTCCAGAAAATCGCTGAGGAACTGCCGGACGTCCAGCATGTCGTCCACGACCATGATCCGGGCGCGGGCCGATGGTCGCGCGGCGTCCGTCTTCTCTTCGGGGATGGCCTGGACTCGCCGCTCGGCCTGGCCCAGGGTGGGGAGGCGATCCGGCGTCCTTGGGTCGGGGAACCACTGCCCCTCGCGCGGGGCGGCTTCAGGGCTTTCCAGGACGAGCAGAGTGGACATGGCGGATTTCCCCCCTCGAAACCCGCAAGCAGGATAAATGCCAGAGAGCGCCGGCGGAAAAACTGCGCGATTTCCTTGAATCTCCCCGCCGACGGGGCCATCCGCATGCCAGGCTGCCGAGGCCATGCTGACATCAAGATGCCAGGGTGGCCGTGCTAGAATCGCGGCGTGAATTTCCTCTTTGTCTGCACCGGGAACGTGTCACGGAGTCCGGCCGCGGAGGCCGTGTTCCAGCAGATCACGAGCGGCAGGTTCGGGACCCGCTCGGCCGGCATCTCGCCCTTCTGCCCTCGCCCCCTCTCGCGGGACGACGTGGGCTGGGCCGACGTGGTGGCCGTCATGGAGGGCGATCACCGGGCCTTCATCGTGGAGCGGTGGCCCGACGCCGCCCCCAAGGTCCGTGTGCTGGAGATCGAGGATCGCTACCACCGCCATGATCCCGTGCTGCTCCGCCTGCTCGAGGCGAAGCTCGGGACGCTCCTCGCCGAGATGGAGAGCGGTGGTATGATCGGAACGTGACGGGGCCGGCCTGTGTTTGACATCGGGTTTCAGGAGCTCGTCCTCATCCTCGCCGTCGCGTTGCTCGTCTTCGGGCCGCGGCGGTTGCCGGAGCTTGGGCGCGCGCTGGGTCGCGCCATGCGCGAGTTCCGCCGCGCCACGGATGAGTTTCGCTCGACCGTGGAAACGAATCTCCACATCAACGAGCCGGATCCCATCCCCGCCGCGCCCCCTGAGCCGACGGTGTCAGACACGGTGTCAGACACCGCGGCGGCTCCGGTGTCTGACACCACGGAGCCGACGGCTGATGGGGAGGGGAGCGCGGAGGCGCCGGGGGAGCCCTACCTGGCCCAGCGCGGCTCGCGGCTCTTCCACGCCCGGAGCTGCGGGTGGGCGGGGCGCATCCCGGAGCCGGACCGGCTCTACTTCAAGCGGGTGTCGGAGGCCAGGGAGCAGGGCTTCGCGACCTGCCCGGTGTGCGACCCCTGGGAGGCCGCCTAATTTTTTTGCTTGACTTACTCAACATGAGATGACTATTCTCGTGTCGAGGAGGAGGCCTATGCGCGAGCTGACCCGACGGCAACGCGAGATCCTGGGCTTCATCAAGATTTTCACCCAGCGCCACGACGTGCCGCCCACGGTGCGCGAGATCGGCGCGCGCTTCCACGTCACGCCGCGGGCGGCCTTCGACCATCTCCGGGCGCTGGAGCGGAAGGGTCACCTGCGGCGGCGCGCGACCGCCGGGCGGGCATCCCGCAACCTGACCCTGGTGGAGCGCGCCCCCGCCACGCGCGAGGTTCCGGTGTACGGCCGGATCGCCGCCGGCGAGCCGCTTTTCGCCGAGCAGAACCTGGAAGGCACCCTGCCCGTCGGGGCGGAGTGGCTGGCCGCCAAGGGCGAGGAGGTCTTCGCGCTCAAGGTGCGCGGCGACAGCATGATCAACGCCCACATCGTGGAGGGGGACCTCGTGCTGGTGCGGCGCCAGCAGAGCGCCGAGCCGGGGGAGATCGTGGTGGCGCTCCTGGACAGCGAGGCCACGGTGAAGCGGTTCGCGCGGCAGGGCGAGGCCATCGTGCTGAAGCCCGAGCATCCCACCATGGCGCCGATCCTGGTGCGGCCGGGGCAGAAGGACTTCAAGATTCTCGGCAAGGTGGTCGGCCTCGTTCGAGGGTTCTGATGGCCGGGCTGGTTCTGCTCCAGGGGATGCCGTTCGTCATGCGGCTGGGGCTCACCATCGCGGTCCGGTCGCTCCTGGCGGGCGACCGGCTGTGCTGGGTGGACGGCGTCAACGCGTTCGATCCCTACGCCGTGGCGCGGCTCGCCAAGCGGGCGGGGCGCGATCCCCGGGAGCTGCTCGCGCGCGTGTACGTCTCCCGGGCCTTCACCTGCCACCAATTGCACGCCCTCGTGATCAAACGCCTTCCTCAAGCCGTGAGCGAGCTGCCCGCCGACGGCGTGGTGGCGGTGGGGCCCGCGGCCACCTTCCACGATCACGAGGTGCCGGGCCCGGAAGCGGCCGCTCTTTTCGACGAGGTCGTCCAGGGTCTCTCGGGGCTGGCGGCGCAGGGCGTCCCGGTGCTCGTCGTCAATCCCTATCTCCCCCAGGATTACCGGGAGCCCCGGTTCGCCCGGGCGCTCGCGCGCGCGGCCGGCGTGGTCCTCGCCGTGGATCCGGCGGAGGACGGCCTCGCCCTCCGCGTCGCCCACCCCCACCCGATGCCGCCGTTCACCTCTTCTCCTCTCCCCAGGGGGGAGAGGCATGGTGAGGGGGCGATCGCGTAATGGGACGCACCGTACTGCCAATCACCCAGGCCATCCACGAGGAGGTGGCGTCGTGGGCCAAGTTCAGGCGAGCGCTCAGGAAGGAAGATCAGTCGGCGCTGGACGACTGTTTTCAGGCGGCCCTCATGCACGCCGCCGAGGGCGCCTACGCGACCCGCACGGATCCCTACGAGGTGGTCGTCATGGCAATTCTGGTCGAGCAGCAGAAGGCGATCCGGGCCCTGCAGGCCGAGGTGGCCCGGCGTTCCGAAGAAGGGAGCGAAATATGATCACGCGAGCGTTGAACCTCCGGCGGTCGGGCAGCCGCAGGCCCCGGCCGTCTCCCTTTCCCGCGCCCGGCTTTCCACGGGGCGCATCCGTTCGGGATCCCCGGGCGGCGTCGCGCCCCGGGCGGGCTTTTTTGTTGCCCCGTTCTACTCGTCACATGAGGACCTTGGGTGCCGATCTCGTCGCAGCACTCGTGATGGTGGGGGGGATCTTCTTGTGGGGAGGCTTGCTCGTCCTGCTCGCCGCCTGACGCGCCGGGCCGAGAACCGAGCCGGGTACCCACCGAAGGTGGGTGGAGGCCCGAGGGAGGAGCCCACCGGAGGCGTACGCGGTTGTACGGTGAGGATGGGCGACGACCGAGAACGCCGGGATGCGACGGGTATCGGCCCGGCGTTAGTTGCCGGCGGTGACGCGCTGGTAGACCTTCGCGTCGATGAACATGGTCAGGAGTTCGCCGTCGATGGCGCCGGCCTTCTTCTCGTACTGCAGGATGTCCAGGGCCCGCTCCACCGGCACGGCCTTCTTGTAGGGACGGTCGGCGGCGGTCAGCGCGTCGAAGATGTCCGAGATCGTCATGATCTTGGACTGGACCGGGATGTCTTCGTTCCGCATGCCGTAGGGATAGCCGGAGCCGTTCAGCTTCTCGTGGTGCGCGCGGGCGATCTCGGGGACGCGTCGGAGCTCCTTCGTCCAGGGGATCTGGGCCAGGAACTGGAAGGTATGGACCACGTGGGATTCGATCTGGACGCGCTCGTCCTCCGTCAGGCTGCCCTTCGGGATCGTGAGGATCCGGGCTTCCTGGGGGGTGATGATGGTGCGGGGGTTGCCCAGGTGGTCCACGAAGGACTTGAGGGCGATCTGCTGGACCGTGTTCGCGAAGTCCTCGGGCATGACCGAGGGCTCGTTGGCCGCGATCACGGTCTTCAGGTACTGGTCGATCTCCTGGATGAGGGCGGTCAGCTCCGCGTCGTCGGCCGCGAATTTCTCGGCGAAGCGCTCCCGGCCCCGATCGAGCAGGTACGCGATCTTCCGCCGGCTGTGCCTGAGCTCGAGCCCCTGCTTGATGATCTCCGCCCGCTGCCTGACGAGCTCCAGATGAGTCGGGTAGAGCTTCTTGGCCTTCACCAGCACCTCTTCGCGGACTCCGATCTTGCCGAAATCGTGGAGGATGGAGGCGTAGCGGATCGCCTGCATCTCTTCGGGTGTGAACCGGACGACGCGGTACGGGCCGTCGTCCACGCGGTCCACGACCTCGGCCAGCCCCGTCGTCAGGTCCGCCACGCGGAACGAATGGCCGGCGGTGGTGGGGTCTCGCGCCTCGATCGCGGTCACTGAGGCTTTCACGAAGCCCTCGAAGAGGGTCTGGATGTTCTTGTAGAGCCGGCTGTTCTCCAGGGCCACGGCCGCCTGGGACGCCAGCGAAGCGGCGAGCTCCTGGTAGCGGGGGGAGAACGGAATCACCGTCCGCTCGATCTCCGCCGGCGACGCAAAGCGCCGCGCCGGGTCGGGCTTGCAGTTGATCAGCTGGAGCACGCCGATGACCTCGTCCTTCTGGGTCTTCAGCGGGATGACGAGCATGGATTTGGTCCGGTAGCCGACCTGGCGGTCGAACGCCAGGTTGATCTGGAACGGGGAGCCGGGCGGCAGCGTGTAGGCGTCCTCCAGGTTCTGGATCTCGCCGGTGAGCGCCACGTGGCCGGCCACGCTCTGGTGGCTGATGGGGAGCGTGAATTCCTTGAAGGGGACGTTGAGGCTGTCGTTCTGGGCCAGCTTGAATCGGAGGCGGGAAACGCCCTCCGCGTCCTCCTCGACCAGATAGAGCGAGCCGGCGTCGCTCCGGGTGATCTCGCGGGCCTTCGTCAGGATCAGCTCGAGGAGCGCGTCGGTGTCGCGCTCGGCCGAGAGCTTGACGCCGATGTTGTTGAGCTCCTTCAGCTCCTGGGCCAGCTCGGAGAGGTCGGCCTGGGCCCGCGCCTGCTCGCGGAGGAGATCGATGTGGGCGAGGGCGTTGGCCAGGGTCTTGGCGAGGAGGGGCGCCGAGGTGGGCTTGGGGAGATAGGCGTACACCTGATCCGAGGGGAAGGCCGGAATGTTGGCGGGGTCCGCCAGCACCACGACCTCGACGTCGGGCCGGGTGGCCTTGAAGCGGCTGGCTAGCTCGAGATGGCGATCCGAGGCTTCCACCACCAGGACGCCGGGACCGACCCTCCCGGGGTCGTCCGCGTCGTCGGGGGTGAGGGGCACCCCCTCGTAGGCTCCCCCGAGCTCCGCGGCGAGGCGCTCCGCCTCGGAGCCCCGGAAATAGAAGAGCCGATGGGTCATGAATCTAACGTATGGTGTCGGCCGGCGTCCTGTCAAGGAAGGATAAATGCCCTTTGAAGCGTGGTTTTTTGACGTTTATCCCGTGTCCGGAGGGATGGCCACCTGGTGGATCGGACAAGACGGCGCGCGAGTGCGGCTCCTCGACCCCTGGCGTCCGGCGCTCTACGTGGATGCGGCCGCTCCCGGGCTGCCCCTGGTTCGCCGCCGGCTTGAAACCGACCCGCGGATCGCGGGGATCCGGCTGGAACACCGCCGGGAGTTTTGGAATCCCACCCCCGGGCCCGTGCTCCGCCTCGAGGTCGTAGAGCCCCAGGCGCTCGATTCGCTGGCCCGGGAGCTCGGCGGCGCCGTCGGACCCTCCCGGCTCTTCAATGCCGACCTGCCCCTCGGGCAGCGGTACTGTTATGAGCGGGCGCTTTATCCTCTGGCCCGGTGTCGCGTCGAAGCCGGGGGGAGCGCGCTCAGCTCCGTGGAGAGCCTCGACTCGCCGTGGACGCTGGCTCCTCGCCTCCCGGCGCTCGGGGTGCTGGAGCTCGCGCCGGCGGACGGCGTTCCCTACCGGCTGCCAGGGACCCCGCTCGATCTGATCGTGCGCGCCGCCGGTGGGGAGGAGCGGCTGGTCGCCGCGCGCCCCCTCCAGCTGCTCGAGCGGCTCCGGCACGTGCTCGAGTCAGAGGACCCCGATCTGCTCCTCACCGACTGGGGCGACGACCTGCTGCTTCCCGGGCTCGCGGACCTCGGCCGGCGCCACGGGATCGCGCTCCCGCTGGACCGCGAGCCTGTCCCCCCTCACCTTAATCCTCTCCCCCCGCGGGGGAGAGGGGAGGGTGAGGGGGCGAGAGGCGGCGAGGGGGTCAGACGCGAGGCGAGAAGGGGCGGCAGCGCGGTGGTCGCCAAATCGGGGCGCCAGGCGGTGGGCGGGGCCGGGCGCTCGTACCTCTCCTACGGCCGCGTCCTCTACCGGGGCCGGGCCTATCCGCTGCGCGGTCGCTGGCACGTGGACCGCCGCGCCTCCTTCTTCTTCGGCGAGACCGGGCTCGAGGGCCTCCTGGAAACGGCGCGGCTGGCGCGCGTCCCCGTCCAGCGCATGGCCCGCACCACGCCCGGGACGGCCATCACCTCCATGCAGCTCGACCTGGCGGTGCGCGAGGGCGTCCTCGTGCCGTGGAAGAAGCGCGAGCCGGAGGCCTTCAAGTCCGGCCTGGCGCTGCTCACCGCCGACAAGGGCGGGCTCGTCTATCGCCCCAGCCCGGGCGTGTACGCCGGGGTGGGCGAGCTGGACTTCGCCTCCATGTATCCCGCCATCATGGTCCACCACAATGTGTCCCCGGAGACGGTCAACTGCCCCTGCTGCGGCGGGGTGCTCGTGCCCGAAGATGGGTATCGTATTTGCTGGCAGCACGATGGCCTCATGCGGCGCGTTCTCGGCCCGCTCGTGGAGCTGCGGCGGCGGCTCAAGCAGGCGATGCGCCAGGCGGTGGGATCCGAGCGTGACGTCCTGGACCGCCGCCAGACCGCGCTGAAGTGGATCGGCGTCGTCTCCTTCGGCTACCTCGGCTACCACAACGCGCGATTCGGCAAGATCGAGGCCCACGAGGCGATCACGGCGTTCGGGCGGGAAGCGCTGCTTCGCGCCAAGGAGCTGGCCGAGGCGCGCGGCTTCAGGATGCTGCACGGGCTGACCGACTGCCTCTGGCTCCAGCGCCGGGGGGCGGGAGAGGCCGACTACGCGGCGCTGGCGCGGGACATCGGCGCGGACACGGGCATTCCGGTGAGCGTGGAGGGGGTCTACCGCTGGATCGTCTTCTGCCCGGCCCGCATCCTGCCGAAGACCACGGTTCCCAACCGCTTCTTCGGCGTATTCGAAGACGGGCGCACCAAAGCGCGCGGCATCGAGTTCAGACGCGACGACACGCCGCCGCTGGTCCGGGCCATGCAGGAGCGGATGCTGGCGGTCCTCGCGGCCGCAGAGAATCCCGCCGGGCTGCGCGCGCTGGCGTCCCGGGCCCGGAGGATCGCGGAGGGCGAGATCGCGCGGGTCCTCGCCGGACAGGCGCCCCCGCGGGATCTCGTCGTCAGCCGGCGCCTCTCGATGGCCCCGGAGGAGTACGTCAACGACAGTCTCCAGGCGCTGGCGGCGCGCCAGCTCCTGGGCCGCGGGCTCAGGCTCGAGCCCGGCCAGTCGGTGCAGTACCTGGTCGTCAACGCCCGCGCCAAGAAGCGCGAGGCGCGAGTGCTGGCAGTCCCGCTGGTGGACGAGCGGAGCCCCTATGATCGCGCCTTCTACGCCGATCTCTGCCGCCGGGCCGCCGCCACGCTCCTCGATCCCCTCATGGGGTCAGGTCTTGCATTGCAACACCCTCATCGGTGGATGCGTGATTGCAAGACCTGACCCCGTAGAATGAATCTGTGAGGGTTGCGGAATTCCAGGTGCTCTGCCGCCGGCTCGAGGCCACGCCGAGCCGGCTGGCCAAGGTCGAGCTGGCCGCGGAGTTCCTCCAGCGGCTCGATGTCGATGAAATTCCCTCCGCCGTCGCGTTCCTGTCCGGACGCGTGTTTCCCGCCTCCGATCCCCGCGTGCTGGAGGTGAGCTGGGCGACGCTGGCCGAGGTCCTTCACGCCCTCGTCCCACCGCCCGCGGGGGGGAGCCTGACCCTGCTCGACGTGGCGCGGGGGCTCGCCGCCGTGGCGGAGGTGTCGGGCCCGGGGGCCCGGCGCGCGAAGGTCGAGCGGCTGGGCGAGCTCCTCGGCCGGGCGACGGCCGACGAGCGAGAGATCCTCCGGCGCGTGCTGCTCGGCGAGATGCGGATCGGGCTTCACGAAGGCCTGCTGGAGGAGGCGATCGCCCGGGCGGCGGGCGCCGACCCCGGGCTCGTCCGGCGGGCCGCCCTCTTCCGCTCCGACCTGGCCGAGGTGGCCCGGATCGCGCTGACCGAAGGGGTGCCGGGGCTCCAGGCGGTCGGGGTCCGCCTGTTCGTCCCGCTCCTTCCGATGCTGGCCGAGCTGGCCGGCGATCTGTCGGAGGCGTGGGAGGCTCACGGCGGCCGGACCGCGCTCGAGTTCAAGTACGACGGGGCCCGCATCCAGCTGCACAAGGCGGGAGATCAGGTGCGAATCTGGAGCCGCCGCTTGACGGAAGTGACGGGAAGCCTCCCGGACGTCGTGGCGATCGCGGCCCGCGAGCTCCGCGCCGGCTCGGTCATTCTCGACGGGGAGGTGGTGGCGGTCGGGCCTGGCGACCGACCGCTCCCGTTCCAGGAGCTGATGCGGCGCTTCCGGCGTGTCCACGATGTGGACGCCGCGGTCCGGGAGGTGCCGGTCGCCCTCTACCTCTTCGACTGCATCCTCGTCGATGGCCGGCCGCTGATCGACGAGCCCTACGGGAAGCGCTGGGAGGCGCTGGAGCAAGTGACGGGCGGGCGCCGCTTGGCGCGCCGCCTGGTCCCCGGCGATGCGGCGGCCGGCGAGGCGTTCTTCGCCGAGGCGCTGGCGGCCGGGCACGAGGGAGTCATGGCCAAGGCGCTGGACAGCCCGTACGCGCCCGGCAGCCGGGGCAAGCGCTGGCTCAAGGTCAAGCGCGCCGAGACCGCGGACTGCGTCATCGTGGCCGCGGACCGGGGCTCGGGCCGCCGCCGGGGGTGGCTCTCGAACTACCACCTGGCGGTGAGGGACGAGGCGGGGGGCTTCGCCCCGGTCGGAAAGACCTTCAAGGGGCTCACGGACCGGGAGTTCGTCGAGATGACGGCGCGGCTCCAGGCGCTGGCCGTGGACGACGACGGCTACACAGTGACGGTCAGCCCGGAGGTGGTCGTGGAGGTCGCCTACAACGAGATCCAGCGGAGCCCCCGGTACCGCTCGGGCTTCGCCCTCCGCTTCGCGCGGGTGACGCGCATCCGGGAGGACAAGGGACCGGCGCAGGCGACGACGCTCGGGGAGCTCCGCGCCCTCTACGAGCGTCAGTTTGCCTCCAAGGGCCGCCGAGGGTAGAATCGCGCTCGTGACTTCGCGGGTCTCGACGGCGATCGGGAAACTGGACGAGATGCTGGGCGGCGGGCTGCTGCCCGGCACGCTCGCCGTCGTGTACGGGGCCACGGGCATCGGCAAGACCCACCTGGGACTGACCTTCGCCCACCACGGCCGGAGCGCCGACGGCGCTCCCGGTCTCGTCTTCGACATGAACGGCCGCGGCGACTCGCAGCAGCACCACGCGTACGCCCAGCGCCTCTTCGACTGGCCCCTCGGGCGCTGGACGCACGCCGTGACGCCCATGGCGGACCCGTATCCCCCGGACGGGCAGATGCAGGCGTACTACTCCGATGCCTTCCCGTGGGTGGGGAAGGCCCGCGACTACCAGCTCGCGACGCCGGAGGGCGTCGAGTTCGACTGGGGCTGGAAGGCGGCCCACAACCGGGCGCTCTACACGGTCCGGCCGTTCTTCTACTTCCACTTCGCCGCCGGGTCGCGCCGCGTGACGGTGGACGGCGTGGAGCCCATGAACGTCCCCGCCGAGGCGATCCAGTTCCTCCTCTTCGACGAGCTGTACCGGAAGGTGATCCACCGGGACGCGGAGACCCTCGGCATGGAGATCTGCCTCCCGGTCTGGAAGCACCGCCAGTTCATCGACGCGCACCCCTACGAGCATCGCGAGATCACCACGCTCCTCCTCGTTACGACGGAGGAGACGCGGATCGAGGATCTCCTGGGGCGGAAGACCGAGGCCGGCGACCTGGGCGCGGTCGCCAACACCATCCTCGTGATGGGCAGCGAGCGCGTCGGGACGCGGGTGGGCCGCTTCCTCTGCGTGGTGAAGCACCGGGGGAGCGCCATGTCGGACGAGATCGCAGAGTACCGGATCGGCGCGCGCGGGATCGAGTTCCCGTGAAGATCCGGCCGTTTCGGGGCTACCGGTACAATCCGGCCAAGGTCCCGGACCTCTCGCGCGTCGTCGCGCCCCCCTACGACCAGGTCGACCCCGACACTCGCGAGGCCCTCCACGCGCTCCACCCGTGGAACTTCGTCCGCGTCACGCTGGGTCGCCCCGAGCCGGGCGACGCCGGCGATGCCGATCGCCACCGGCGGGCGCGGGGGTGCCTCGACCGGTGGATCGCCGAGCACGTCCTGATCCGCGATGCCGAGCCGGCGCTCTATCCGTGCCTCACGACCTACCAGGCGGGAGGCGAGACGCTCAGCCGCGCGGGGTTCATCGCTCTGGGCGAGCTCAGCGAGTACGCCGAGGGTGTGGTGCTTCCCCACGAGCGCACGCACGCCGGGCCCAAGGTGGAACGCCTCCAGCAGCTCGAGGCGACGGAGGCCGACACCGGGCTGATCTTCGTGCTCGCCCCCGACCCGTCCGGCGAGCTCCGGCAGGCGGCCGCGCCGGCGGCATCGCCGCCCGTCGCCGCGGCCCGCGACCTCAAGGGCGAGCTCCACCAGCTCTGGCGGACCACCGATCCCGCCGCCATCGCCCGGGTGCAGGCGCTGATGGCGGACAAGCGGCTGATCATCGCCGACGGGCATCACCGCTACGAGACGGCGCTCGAATACCGCCGGCGCCACCCGGCCGCCGAGTGGAAGCTGATGGCGATTGTTCCGCTCGAGGCCCCCGGGCTCACGATTTTCCCCACCCACCGCCTGCTCCACGACGTCCCGGGGTTCGACGTGGAGACGTTCCTCGGCCGGGCCGCGCGGTGGTTCGAGATCGAGCGGGGACCCGCCCTCGGCGAGACGGCGGTGGAGGCCCGAGCGCTGGCCGGGGCCCTCGAGGCGCGCGCCCGAGCGGGGCGCCTCGCCGTCGCGGTGGTCGCGGGGGCGGAGGCCCCGGGCTGGCTCCTGACGCTGCGCCCGGAGGCGTTCGACGCCGTGCCGTGGCCGGCGGGGACGTCGCCCGCCTGGCGGCGGCTGGCCGTCTCGGTGCTGCACGAGGGTCTGCTGAAGCCGTTCCTCGGCGTCACGGAAGAGGTCCTCCTCCGCCAGACGTCCGTGGATTACACGGCCGACGCCGTCGAGGCGGTCACGCAGGTCAGGAAGGGAAACTACCAGGCCGGGTTCCTGATCCCGCCCACCACTCCCGCCGAGCTGCAGGCGGTCGTGCGGGCGGGGGAGCTGCTCCCGCAGAAGTCCACCTACTTCTACCCGAAGCTCCTCGACGGCCTGGTCTTCTCCCGCCTC
>JACPSW010000089.1 GCA_016193045.1 Candidatus Rokuibacteriota bacterium
GACGATCGAGACGGTCCGCTTCCCGCTCGATTACGACCCGCAGCGGCTCTTGAGCCGACCGCTGTCGGCGAATCTGTCGGGGGGAAGCGTCACGCTCGCCCTCACCCTCGCGTTCCAGCCGGCCCCGCTCCTCTCCCTCAAGGAGAGCACGATCAAGGCGCTCCCCCTCGCGCCGGTCCTGGTGGACTACCTCTGCCAGGGCTACGCGGTGAGCGGGCCGCTGGATCTGACGGGGGAGTTCTCCGCGCGCCCGGAGAATTTCCTGGGCACGATGAACGGGCAGGGCCAGATGAAGATCGGCGCCGGCAAAGTCGTGGGGCCCGCCGCCCTGGCGCTCATGGGAGGCGTGGTCAGGCTGGCCGGCGGTCTCTCCTCGGTCCTCAACGTGGACCTTCCGCTCACGCTCTTCTCCTCGCCCCTCGACTTTCAGTCCGTCACGGCCAGCTACCGGATCACGGACGGGCGCCTCACGACACAGGACTTCCTCTACACGAGCGAGCGGATGAAGGTCGCCGCGGCCGGGGAGTACGGACTCGCGGACGGCCGGATAAACTTCGACGTCACCATGAGGCACGGCCGGGGCGAGATCAAGGCCACGGTGACCGGCACGGCCGCCTCGCCCTCGATCCGCGTGCTGCCGGGGACCATCCTCCGGACCGATCCCAGCAAGATCCCGGAGGGCCTCCAGAAGTTCCTCGAAGGCCTCGGGAAACCGCCCGCCCGCTAGCCGCCCAGGTGGAGCCGCTGCTCCAGCCTCTCGAGGCGCCGGTAGATCTCGTCGAAGTGGCCGAAGACTTCACGGAATCTTTCGTCGGTCGCGTCGAACCGGCGATCGATGGCGTCGAACCGGCGCCCTAGAAACTCGACGAGCTCCTGATATTCGCCGGCGGTCATGGGTGGTCCTTACCTCTACCTGACCTGCATCCTGCTGTCAAGCGTCTCGATTCGGATACACCTTGACAATGCCTTGCCTGGACTCGGATCGGCATCTCGAGCAGAACATCCATGCTCTTACTCGAGGATGGCTATGACATTCGGACGGTCATGCTCTGAATCGGGGCGGCCGCGCGGTTTATAGCCCCACGGACCGCCTGTGACCGCGGTTCGTTAGCCGGATATACTGCGGGCTGATATCCGGATAAGCTGCGAATCTTGCAGTGTTTGTCACGGACCAGAGACTTGACAATGTTCTGCAAGGGGCGGATATTGCCTCTGATTTCATTTCAAGGCCAACGAAGCTCGGCGAGATGGAGCCGTGAGACTGCCGTGAGACTAACAATTGCTAGCTGCCTCACCGCCCTCGCACTCCTGCTCCCGACAGCACCGTTTGCCGCCGTGGTGCGGGCGGCGGAGAAGGTTTATCGCATTGGCATGCTGGAGACGAGATCCACCGAACTCAACCGTGCCAACGTCGATGCTTTCCGACAAGGGCTGCGGGCACTTGGGTACGAAGAGGGTCAGAACCTGGAGATCGTGTACCGATCGTCAGACGGCCGCGACGAGCGCTTTCCGGGCCTGGCCAGCGAGCTGGTGTCCCTGAAGGTCGATCTGATCATGACCCGGGGGACGCCAGCAGCTCTGGCGGCTAAAAGTGCGACGGGCATCATCCCGGTGGTCATGGCGGCAAGTGGCGATCCTGTCGGCTCCGGCATCGTCGCAAGCCTCGCCCGGCCGGGCGGGAATGTCACCGGGTTAAGCAGCGGAATAACCGAATCCTATCCGAAGCGGGTCGAGTTGCTGCGGGACCTGCTTCCGGGGCTGAAACGGATCGCAGCAATCTTGAATATGGGTAATCCTGTGATCCCACCTCAGTGGAGAATCGTCGAGGCGTCGGCGCGTTCGCTCGGGATCGAGGCTCAGCTGCTCGATGTGCGGCGCCCCGAGGACGTACGGGAGGCGTTCGATGCGGCAGCGAAGCACCGTGCGGAGGCGCTCGTTGTTGGACTCGACGGCGTCACGCAGGCAAATCTGCGACCGATCGCCGAGCTTGCGGCAAGGCACCGGCTGGCGTCGATCTATCCGGCCAAGGACTATGCCAACGTCGGAGGGCTGATGACGTACGGATCGAGCGACTTTCACATGTATCATCGCGCGGCGACTTTTGCCGACAAGATCTTCAAAGGTGCGAAGCCTGCCGCCCTCCCTGTCGAACAGCCGACGAGGTGGGAGTTCGTAATCAACCTCAAGGCAGCGAAGGCGCTTGGCCTGACGATCCCGCAGTGGCTATTGCTGCGGGCGGACCATGTAATTGAATGACTCAAGGCCGCCCAACATCACGCTTCACCGGACCGGAGCTCGCGTTGCTCGCTCTGGCCGGTGAGCGTGCGCGATAGCCTGACATGACCATCCTGATGCGGGTCTACTACGATAACGTCATTGCGTCCGGTCTGATCACCGGTGATATCGCGCCTGAAGCGGAAATGGCCGCATTGCGAGAACTCGAGCGGGCTCATGCGGCAGGCACAATCAAGAGAGTGACCTCTCGCGAATCATGGGCGGAGCAGGAGCGGACGCGAGACGCCGTAAGGCGATCTCAGCTCGAAGCCGCCCGCGATCTGGTGGTCTCCGAAGCCCCGATGCACGGCATTTCATGTACGCCGCCGCGAGCGATTGTGACTGGTTCGTCACGCTCGACAAAGACTTTCTCAATCGACGGTTGTTGCTTGAGAGACGATGCCCTTCCATTCGAGTCGTGAGGCCCTCGGAGTTAGTAGTGGAGCTTAGAAGTGCTGGCCATCTGGGGGCAGGCTAAAGTGGCGGAGAAGCGGCCCCCGCCGAGCTTGCTGGCCTCCACGAGTCCCACGAAGAAGGCGTAGAGCTGATCGTATTCCTCGTAGCGAGCCTGGCCGAAGCGGGCCACCGTCTCGGCCTCGAGGCGCCGGTACATCTGCAGGCGCTCCCTCAGGATCCGCCGCCACCAGTCGCTCAGGTCTTCGGCCTCGATGGCCCCGAAGCCCACCCGGCTTAGGAGGCGCCTGTAGCCGTCGAAGTTTTCGACGCCCGCGGTCGCCATCCACTCACTGAGTCGCCGGCGCTCGCCAGGCGAGAGCTTCGGCCCCGCAACCCAGTCGGTGAAAGCGAGCCGTCCACCCGGGATCAGGACCCGCGCGCACTCGGCGAGGGCGCCGGCCTTGTCTGGAACGTGGAGGAAGGCTTCCTGGCTCAGGCAGGCGGTGAAGCTGCCGGCCTTGAAGGGGAGGCGCACGGCGTCGCCGCCGACGAAGCTCACGCGGCCCGACAGGCCCACCAGCCGGGTGAGGCGCGCGGCGCTCGCGCAGCGCGAGTGGGTGAGATCCACTCCGGCGACCCGGCAGCCGAAGCGGGAGGCGAGAAAGCGGGCCGGGCCGCCGAGCCCGCAGCAAAGATCGAGCACCCTCGAGTTCTGGCCCACCCCTCCCAGGCGGGCGAGGGCGTCCACGGCCTGGAGCCCGCCGTAGTGGTCCTGGTCCAGGTCGAAGAGATCCTCGGGGGTCAGCGCGGAGAGATCCTTCCCGCGGCGGGCGAGGGCGTCCAGGATCTGGCCCTCGTTGATCGGGTGCCGGTCGTAGAAGTCCACGACCTGCCTGGGCTCCATGCGGAGAGTCTATCCCCGCGTCCCAGGCGGTGGAAGTCTTGAAGAACGACAGGGGCTGTGGCAGAATCCAGCCCATGACCGATCTCGTCAAGGCCGGCCTGGAAGACGTCGTCATCTCCACTTCCGAGATCTGCTTCATCGACGGTCAGCAGGGCCGGCTGCTCTATCGCGGCTACGACATCGACGACCTCGTCGTCCACTCCATGTTCGAGGAGGTCGTCTACCTTTTGTGGTACGGCGCCCTGCCGACCCGCAAGGAGCTCGATGCCCACGTCAAGGCTCTGGCCGCGTCGCGGCGGCTCCCCGCCCGCCTGATCGGCATCCTGAAGAATCTCCCGCGGAAGACGGTCCCCATGGAGGTCCTGCGCACGGGGGTCTCGGCGCTCTCCGCCTTCGATCCGGACGAGCGGGACAACTCCCGCGAGGCGACGCTCCGCAAGGCGATCCGCCTGGCGGCCCAGATGCCCACCCTCGTCGCCGCCTGGGAGCGGATCCGCCGGGGCAAGGAGCCCGTGCCGCCGAACCCGCGCCTGGGCCTGGCGGCGAACTTTCTCTACATGCTGTCGGGGCGGAGGCCCACCGACCTCGAGGCGAAGACCTTCGACGTCGCCCTCATCCTCCACGCCGATCACGAGTACAACGCCTCCACCTTCGCCGCCCGCGTGACGGCTGCGACCCTCTCCGACCTGCACTCCGCGGCGACGTCGGCCATCGGCGCGCTCAAGGGGCCGCTCCACGGCGGCGCCAATGAGCAGGTCATGCTGATGGTGGATCAGATTGCGGCGCCCGCGCGGGCCGAGACCTGGATTCGGAAGGCCCTCGCGGAGAAAGTGCGCATCATGGGGTTCGGCCATCGGGTGTACCGCGTGGAGGACCCGCGGGCCAAGCACCTCCGGCGGCTGGCCGCCGAGCTGGGCCGTCAGGCGGGGAACACGTCCTATGTGGAAATCCTCGATACCGTAGCGCGAGTCGTGACGGCGGAGAAGCACCTCTACCCCAACGTGGACCTTTACTCTGGCGCCGCCTACGCCATCATGGGGATTCCCGCCGACCAGTTCACGCCGATCTTCGCCCTGAGCCGGATCGCGGGCTGGGCCGCGCACGTCCTGGAGCAGCACGCCCACAATCGGCTCATCCGGCCCCGGGCGGAGTACACCGGTCCGACGCAGGCCGCGTACATTCCCCTCAGCCAGCGCTAGGCAGCCCGATGAGCCGGGCGAGCCTGGTGATGGCGGTCTTCAACCAGCTCCCCCTGACCCGGGCATGCCTCGAGAGCCTCCGGCCGACCACGGTCCCCTTCGACCTCGTCGTGGTGGACAACGGCTCGACGGACGGCACCGCCGAATTCCTCCGCGCGTTCCCGTATCCCTTTCCGCTCCGCGCCCACCAGAACCGGGAAAATCTCGGCCTCATCCGAGCCCTGAACCAGGGGTGGCGGCTTGCCGGGGGCGAGTTCGTCTGCTTCCTGCACAACGACACCGAGATGCGGGACCCGCGCTGGCTCGAGCGGCTCGTCGCCGCGCTGGAGGGGGGTCGAGGGGTCGGGCTCGCGGGGCTGTACGGGGCGAGGCGGGTGAGGCGCGACGGCCGGTATGTGGGGCGCACGATCGTCCACTGCCTGGCAGACGCCCCGACGATCCGCGAGCCCGAGGTCGAGGTGGCGGCGGTGGATGGGGTGTGCCTCTTCCTCCGCCGGAGCTTGCTGGAGACGCTCGGGGGCTTCGACGAAGGCTACGGCTTCTTCCACGGCTATGACCGGGACTTGTCTTTCGCGGTGAGGGAGGCGGGAAGCCGCTGCGTTGTCGTGAACGCCTCTCTCCTTCACCGGGGCGGGGGCACCCGGACCTCCGTCGCCGCGGAGGGGCCACTCGTTGATGATCTGGCGCGCCGGCGCGAAGCGCTGGCGCGCTTCGCGGCGAAGTGGCGGCACCGGCTGCCGTCGGACGTCAGGCGACCGGCTCAGCGGGTCAGAGACTGGCTGAGCTCCCGGGCGCTCGGAGCCGCGGCCCTATGATCCCGTTCGTCAAGGGCCACGGCCTCGGCAACGACTATCTGGTCCTGGAAGGGAAGGACCTG
This sequence comes from Candidatus Rokuibacteriota bacterium, assembly GCA_016193045.1. Lineage (GTDB taxonomy): Bacteria > Methylomirabilota > Methylomirabilia > Rokubacteriales > CSP1-6 > CSP1-6. The sequence goes on from JACPSW010000089.1 coordinate 5,651, forward strand.
GACTTTCCCCTGACCCCGCCGGCCATCCAGCGGCTCTGCCACCGGAACCTGGGGATCGGCTCGGACGGCGTCCTCCTCCTGGTCGAGTCTCCCCATGCCGACTTCGGCCTCCGCATCTTCAACCCCGACGGGAGCGAGGCCGAAAAATCCGGCAACGGGCTCCGGATCTTCGCCAAGTACCTCTACGACCACGGCCGCACCACGAAGACGACCTTCACGGTGGAGACGAAGGGCGGGATCGTCGAGTGCCGGTGCCACCTGGCCGGCGGGCGGGTCGTTGCCGTGACCGTGGAGATGGGCCGGGCGACGTTCCGCGCCCCCGACATCCCGATGAACGGCCCCGACCGCGAGGTGGTGGGCGTGCCGCTCCAGGTGAACGAGCATTTTCTCAAAGTGACCGCCGTCTCCGTCGGGAACCCTCACTGCGTCGTCTTCACCGAGCGGCTGGACGAAGCCGAGATCAAACGCCTGGGCCCGCTCATCGAGCATCATCCGGCGTTCCCGAACCGGACCAACGTCCAGTTCGCCAGGGTGCTGAGCCGCACCCGGCTCCAGATCTTGATCTGGGAGCGAGGGGCCGGCTACACCCTCGCCTCGGGCTCCTCGTCCTGCGGGGCGGCCTCCGCGGCGGTGAAGAACGGGCTCTGCGATCACGGGCTTGTGACGGTGCTGATGCCGGGGGGCGAGCTGACGGTCGAGGTGCGGCCCGACTGGTCGCTGCGCCTCCAGGGGCCCGTGGAAGAGGTCTGCTCGGGGACCCTCAGCCCCGACCTGTCACTGATTCTGGCTCGGCTCGGCGCCGCGCCGGATGTGTGAGGCCCGTGGCGGATCCTCGAGCCTGAAGGTTTCGTAGTGCCCCTGGCGCGCGCGGACCTCGACCCACGTCTCCAGCGCCGCAAAGGCGATGGCAGCCAGCAGCAGGGCCAGCATGCTGATCGAGAAGATCTCCTTCGGCATCATCGTCCCTCCCACTTCATGGCCGCGAACTGCGCCTTGAGGGCGCGAACGCGGTTCTTGGCCTGAGCGGTGCGCATTTCTCTGGCGAGGTGTTCGGCGATCCGGAGGCACTGCTCGACGACGTCGCGGTCTCTCAGCGCGGCGAGGGCCTGGGCCGTGCGGAGCACGCCCTCGAGCGAGCCCAGCAGACGGGCGCGGGAGAGCGCGGCCAGGTAGGACTGGCGCGCCGTGGCCTCCGAGGCTTTGCGGAACCCTCGGACCGCGCCGATCCGGAGCGAGGCGTCGCCCACCTCGACCATCCCCTGCCAGAGTCGGCTGGCAAGCGCCGCCGTATAGGCGTCGTGCCAGGCCCCCTCCGCCGCTTCCACGTTCCTCTGGGCCAGCGCCTCGTCCATCTCCCGGAGGTGGCTGGCCCAGGGGGCAGTGGGCGCCACCAGAGGGTTGATGTTGCTCGCCGCGGCTTCGGACACGGCCAGCAGGACCGCCATCAGGATCAGGCTCGCTCCTGTTTTCATTGCGTCACCCGGCCTGCTAAGAGGGCAACCCGGGTGCCAAGGGCGGATGTCTGAGAAATTAGACGGTTAGGTGAGGTGGTGGCTTCCCCGCTACGATGGTGGTGGTGGAAAGTTGAGCAGCGACAGATGAACGCCGGACTCGGTGCAGCCTATTATGACGACTTGAGGCGGCAGTATTCAGGTGAAGGAGCGCGTCGGCCCCGCGCCGGGGGCCGAAGAGTGCGGCGAGTTACGCCTGACGCGGGGCCGGGCTACTGGCCGCCAGGGACGAGCCGACCCCGCGCCCGATGATGCCGCCGGCGGCCCCGGCCGCGAGGACCAGGATCAGGCCAGCGGCGATCTGAGAGGCGGTGGGGAGGCCCGCCTGAAGCGCGGGGAATTGGGCGAGGCGGGAGCCCGCGACGGCGGCGAACACGAGGGCGAAGGCCAGGCTCCCGACGAGCGAGCGGCGACCGGCGCCGATGAGACCGAGCGCCACGGCCGGCAGGAGCGCCCACAGGATGGACCGCGCCCGCCCGGTGTAGGTGGCCACGGGCCCGCCGTTCTCGCGCGCCATCCGGTGGGCCGTCGCGATCGAAGAGGTCGGATCGCCGGCGATCGCCTGCTCGATCGCGGGCTCGGGTTGCCCCCGAAGAAGAGCGCGCCGCCGAGAAGGACCGCCGCGCTCCGCGCCCGGTGACCCGCCGGATACGCCTCGGCCGCGAGGAGGAGGCACCCCGCGGAGTTCACCTGGCTGCCGAGCAGTCCCAGGAGATGGGGCGCTCCAGAGCGTGACGTCCAGGCCGAAGAGGTGCCAGAGGTCGTCGATGGGCGCCGCCAGGATCGTGATCAGGATTCCCCACCAGGCCCAGTGTATCCCGCGCGTCCCGACGAGCCCGAGGCAGCGGACGCCCCCCCCCGGAGCTTGGCGGCCAGCATTCCCCAGAGGGCGGCCCGGCGCGGCGCCTGCACCGTTACTTCTTGGGTGACTCGACGCCCAGCACCTTCACGTCGAAGAAGAGGGTCTTGCCGGCTAGGGGATGGTTGAGGTCGATGACCACGGTTTTTTCCCTGACCTCTTTGATCCGGACGATCTGCCTGTCGCCGCCCTGGCTCTGGGCCACGAGCTCGGTCCCGACCTTCAGCGCGTCCGGCGGGAGCATCTCCTTCGGGACTTCCGTGACGGCGTTCGGGTTCACCTCGCCGTAGGCGTCCACCGGCTTGACGGTCACCGTCTTCTCGTCGCCCGCGCGCATCCCGTTCAGGGCCTGCTCCAGGCCGGGGATGATCTGCTTTTGGCCCTGGGTGTAGGTGAGGGGATCCCGTCCCTTGTTGGAGTCCAGCACCTTGCCGCCGTCGTCTTTCAGCGTGTATTCCAGCCGGACCTTCGCGCCGTTCTCGATGGCGGGACTCACGGCCGTCTCCTTTTCCTGGGCCTCGGCCGCGCCGAGCGCCACCGCTAGCGTGAGACCGATCACCCCCGCGATCTTCATCGTGCCTCCCATTGTGCCGGCCGAGCGCGCCCCGGCATATGCGTTGGAGTCTACACCCGCGGCGGCGGCGGGCGCAATTTACGGGTTCCTCAGCGTAGCGCCGGGGTGCGCGCCTGAGCCACTCCGATCATGCTGTCCCGGGTCACGAGATCCGCCAGTTCTTCTTCGCTCATCCCCTCCGTTCCCGCCGGCCGTACGGGGATCACCAGGTAGCGCATGTCGGCCGTGCTGTCGAGGACGCGCACCTCCACGTCCGACCGGAGCTCCAGGCCGAACTCGCTCAGGACGCTTCGCGGCTCGACCACCGCCCGCGAGCGGTAGTTCAGGCTCTTGTACCAGTCGGGCGGGTAGCCGAGGAGCCCGCGAGGGTAGCAGGAGCAGAGCGTGCAGACGACGGCGTGGTGCACCTTCTCGGTATTCTCGACGGCCACGATCGTGGCGTCGAAGCCGACGGTGATCCCGATCTCGGCGATCGTGGCCTTGGCGTCGGCCAGCAGCCGCGCCTTGAATGCGGGGTCCACCCAGGCTCTGGCAACCACCCGCGCCCCCTGGGCCGGCGTCCGGGCGTCCATCTCCTCCACTGCCCGCCGGACCTCGTCGGCCGTGATGACCCCCTTTTCGATCAGGAGGGCCTGGACGGCATCCACGCGCCACTCGAACTCGGTCATGGGGTGATCGGGGGCGTGGGGCTGATCGTGATGATCCTCGCGCATGTCGTCCTCCTGCCGCGTCAGGCCGGTTCCAGCCAGTGTTCGAAGATGTCCATCAGCAGTTGGTCCCGCGCCGGCCCTGTGTATTTCGGCCATAGCTGGGACTGAGGGAAGCGGACGAGGTAGAGCGGCCGCCTGGGCAGGCCGTCGCCCCCGTACGCCAGCGACTCCGGATTTCGATAGTCCCCGTGAAACCGCTCGACGGCGCCGATCTTGTCCTGGACGTACGCAGGCGTCCGGAAGTGCCCCGGAGGCGACCCCACCCGGACCCTGACGCGGTCCCCGGCCTTGAATCGCGCGCTCATCGGCGCGCCGACAGCTCCCGGACCTTCCGGTCGATCTCCTCCCGCGTCAGGACGCCCTTTTCCGCCATGATCGTCTCGATGGCGTGGAGCCACTTCGCGTAATACCTGGACTGCTCGTACCGGGCGGGCTCCATGTCCTCGATCGCGCGCCGGAGCTCGTCCACCCGCATGACGCGCTTCTCCGGGCTCATCAGGAGCGAGGCGATCGCATCGGTCCGCTTCTCCCACCAGGACAGGTCGTGCTCGGACTTGTCGATGGGGCCGGAACCCGGCCAGCCGCCTCGATCATGCACTCGCGTCATGGGAGCCTCCCTTCGTGTCAGCCGCGGGGCTTCTCGGCCCAGGCGAGGAGCTTCTTGAGCGGCAGGGCGTTCAGGACCTGGGCCTTCGTGATCCAGGCGCGGCGCGCCGTTGCGATCCCGAGGGCCATGTAGTCGAGGTTGTCCAGGTAGTGGGTGTCGGTGCTGATCGCGATGGGGATCCCCAGCTCGGCGGCCCGGCGGGCGTGGACGTCCTTGAGGTCGAGGCGCTGCGGGTAGGCGTTGATCTCGATGGCCTTGCCGTGCTTCTTGGCCGCGGCGAAGACCTGCTCCAGATCCACGTCGTAGGGCTCGCGCTCCCCGATGAGGCGGCCGGTTGGGTGGACAAGGATGTGGACGGAGGGATGCTCCAGGGCCTTGACGATGCGCGCCGTCATCTCCGGGCGCGCCTGCTTGAAGCGCGAGTGCACCGCCGCCAGGACGATGTCCAGCTCCTTCAAGACCTCGTCGGGAAAGTCCATGGTCCCGTCGGCCAGGATGTCGCACTCGCTCCCGGTCAGGATCCGGATCGTGTGCTTCTTCTGGAGCTCGCGGATCTTCTTCACCTGCTCGCGCAGCTCGTCGACCACGCGCCCGCCGGCCACCGTGGACGACTTGGAGTGGTCGGAGGCGATGATGTACTCGTAGCCGCGCGCCTCCGCGGCGGCGACGAGTTGTTCGAGCGAGTGGTGGCCGTCGGACCAGTCCGTGTGGGCGTGCAGGTCTCCCCGGATGGCGTCCGCCTCGATAAGATCCGGGAGATTCCCCTTCAGGGCCGCTTCGACCTCGCCGGCGTTCTCCCTGAGCTCGGGCGGAATCCACGGGAGCCCGATGGCCTTGTAGACGTCTTCCTCGGTGGCCCCCGCGATCCGCCGGTTCGTTTTTTCGTTGAAGACTCCGTACTCGCTCAGCTTGAGCCCCTTCTTCGAGGCGATCTCGCGGATGCGGACGTTGTGCTCCTTGGAGCCGGTGAAGTACTGGAGCGCCGCGCCGAACGCCTCCGGCTCGACCACGCGGAGATCCACTTGGATCCCCTCCTGGTGGCGGATCGAGGCCTTGGTCTCGCCGTGGGCGAGCACGTCGAGGGTCGAGGGGAGCGACACGAACGTCTTGATCACTCGCTCCGGATCGTCGGAGGTGACCAGGATGTCGATGTCGCCGACCGTCTCCTTCCGTCGCCGGGTCGAGCCGGCCACTTCGATCTGCGTCACGCCGCCATGGGCTTTCAGCGCCTGGAC
>JACPSW010000090.1 GCA_016193045.1 Candidatus Rokuibacteriota bacterium
CCCCCGGGATGGCTGGGGCACGGCTACCTGGACACCTTCACCAACCTGGCCACCGGGAAAGCGGCCATGCTCTATCAGGGGTACGGCCGCGGCGCCGGCCTGATCGAGAAGTACGCGCGCAAGGAGATGGCCAATCCCGACCACTTCGGCGTTTTGGTGAGGCCGATCGGCCCCTCTGGCAAGGTGACCGCCGCCCAGATCGATGCCGAGCCGTGGATGATCTTCAAGAACGCCAAGTACCCCAACGAGGCGGCTGAGTTCCTGAAGTTCTTCTTCAAGGAGGAGCACTACATCAAGTACTTGCACTCGGTCCCCATCCACCTCCTGCCGAGCCTGAAGTCGGTGCGGCGGAATCCCGCCTACCAGGCCAACGATATGATCCGGCGCTGGAAGGAGTGGCAGGACATGCAGTACCGCTACTTCGAGGCCGACCAGGCCAAGCCGACGCTCATCATCGAGTGGTCGGATCTGCAACTCCCCTTCGGGCTCGAGGTCCTCGGCTCGGGGATCATTCCCGACATGGTGACCGATGCCGTGCGGGGGATGCCGTCCCAGCAGGCGGCGGCCAAGGCCCAGGCCCGGGCCGAGGAGCTGATCACGAAGCTCGGCCACAAGCGCTGGTAGGACGGCGGAGCCGGGCGTGATGCGGCGGCCGCTCGCCCAGCAGGCGGTCGGTTGGCTGGCCATCGCGCCCGGCCTTCTGCTGATCCTGGCCCTCACCGTCTACCCCGTCGGCTACGCCCTCTGGCTGTCTCTCCTCGACAAGCACTCCTTCTTCCCCGAGCAGCGCTTCGTCGGCCTCGACAACTTCGTCTACCTCTGGACCGACGCCGAGTTCTGGCAGAGCCTCTGGTACGGGGTGGTCTACTCGGTCTCGACGATCGTGCTCCAGATCCTGCTGGGCGTCGCCGCCGCGCTGGTCCTCCACCAGCCCTTCAGGGGGCGGGGGCTCGCCCGCGCGATGGTCCTCTTCCCCTACATGATCCCCACGATCGTGGCGGTGATCCTCTGGAAGTGGCTCCTCAACGACACCTACGGCGTGCTGAACTACCTGCTTCTGGCGTGGGGGGTCGTGCGCGACCCGATCTCGTGGCTCGGGGCAGACCACATCATGCTCTCGCTGATCGCGGTGAGCGTCTGGCAGTTCTTTCCCTTCGTCCTCCTCGCGATCCTGGCGCGGCTCCAGACGATTCCGGAGGAGCTCTACGACGCGGCCAAGGTGGACGGAGCCTCGGCCGTCGGGCGCTTCGTCTACGTCACGCTCCCGCACATCCGGGGGATCCTGTTCGTGGTGATCCTCCTCCGGAGCATCTGGATGTTCACGAAATTCGATACCGTGTGGCTGATGGGCGAGGGGGCGGGCGCCGGGCGGTTCATCCGGACGCTGCCGGTGTACGCCTACATGCGCACGCTCACCTACTACCAGGCCGGGCTCGGCTCGGCGGTGGCGGTGGTGATGTTCGGGATCCTCATGGCTTCGACCGTGGTCTACTTCACGCTCTTCCGGAAGGAGGCGGACATCGGATGAGCCTGTGGGGCGTGCGCCGGGGGCTCGCCCGGGGGCTACTCTACGCGGGCGCGGCGCTCCTGGTGCTCGAAGCGGGGGCGCCGTTCCTCTGGATGACCTCCACCTCGCTCAAGCCGCCGGGGGAGGTCTTCGCCGAGCCGCCCACCGTCGTGCCCAACGCGCCCACCCTCGACAACTTCCGGCGGCTCTTCACGGGGACGAACTTCCTCGTCTACTTCAGGAACAGCGTGGTCGTGTCGGGCCTGGCCGTCCTGCTCACGCTCGCCGTGGGGTCCGCGGGCGCCTACAGCCTGACCCGGTACCGCTACGCGGGGAGCGGGCAGATCGGGGTGCTCATCCTCTGCACCTACATGTTCGCCCCGATCATGATCGTGATCCCGTTCTTCATCCTGGTGAAGCGGGCGGGGATCGAGAACACGCACCTGGCGCTGGTGCTGGCCTTCACGTCGTTCTGCCTCCCCTTCACGCTCTGGCTCCTGCGGGCGTTCTTCGAGACGATCCCCCTGGAGCTGGAGGAGGCGGCGCTCGTGGACGGAGCCAACCGCCCGCGCGCCGTCGTCTACGTGGTGCTCCCGCTGGCGCTGCCGGGGCTCGTCGCCACCGGCATCTTCACCTTCATCCTGGCCTGGAACGACTACGTCTTCACGCGCATCTTGATCTCCTCGGACGAGCTGAAGACGCTGCCGGTAGGGGTCCAGGACCTCTTCCACTCGGCGCTCACCGACTGGGGGCTCATCATGGCCGCCGGCGTGCTGATCACGATCCCGGCCCTCGCCTTCTTCGTGGCCGTCCAGCGGCACCTGGTGGCGGGCTGGGGGAGCGGAGGGCTCAAGGGATGATCGCGAAAATCGGCTTCTCGCTGACCGGCCGCGGCCCGCTCGCCGACCGGGAGGCGATCACGACGCTCGCCAAGCGCGCCGACGCGCTCGGCTACGACTCGATCTGGGTGACCGACCGCCTGCTGATCCCGGTCCAGAGCGGCTCCCGGTACCCCTATTCGCCGACCGGCGCCTTTCCGCTGGGGCCCGACGAGCCGTGGCTGGAGGCCCTCTCGGCCGTCACCTACCTCGCCGCCATCACCCAGAGGATCCACGTGGGGACGAGCGTCCTCGTGATCCCGTACCGGAATCCCGTCCACACCGCCAAGGCCCTCGCCACGGCCGATTACCTCTCCGGGGGACGGGTGATCCTGGGGGCCGGGGTCGGGTGGTGGCGGGAGGAGTTCGCGGCCCTTGGCGTCCCGTTCGAGGACCGCGCGGCCCGGACGGTCGAGTACTTGAGAATCATGAAGGAGATCTGGACCAAGCCGCGCGTGGCCTTCGACGGTCGCTTCGCGCGAATCGCCGAGGCCGGGGGTGTCCGTCCGCACCCGGCCCGCCAGCCGCACATCCCGATCTGGATCGGCGGACATAGCGAAGCCGCGCTGCGCCGGACCGTCGAGGTGGGAGACGGCTGGCACCCGCTGGGCCTCCGTCCGCCGGTCAGCCTCCATCCGCCCGAGATGGCAGCCAGGGTGCGACGACTGCGCGACATGGCCGCCGCTGCAGGACGCGATCCGGCCACGATCACGATTTCCTTCAAGGCTCCGCTGAAGTTCCAGGAGACCGCCGTTGCCGGGCGCGCGCCCCTGAGCGGATCGCCGCCCGAGATCGTGGAAGACCTCCAGGCATACATGGCCGCCGGCGTCCAGCACTTCGTCCTCGACTTCTCCGTGCCCACGCCGTCCGAGATGGGTGATGTCCTCGAGCGCTTCGCGGCGGAGGTTCGCCCCCGGGTCCGCTCGTAGGGTCCGGCCCTCACAGCTCCGTTCTACCCTCTTGACAGCCCCTTTGCGATTCATCTATGCTTAAGCGCAAATCAGCCCCACTTAACCATGCCGGCGAAGCCCATCCTGACCCTTCGGGTGAACGGCGAGGCGCACGAGGTCGCCGTCCCCGTTCACAAGACCCTCCTGGAGGTGCTCCGGGAGGATCTGGGGCTCATCGGCACCAAGCACGGCTGCGAGCTCGGCGAGTGCGGGACGTGCACCGTCCTCGTTGACGGCCAGCCGGTCCTCTCCTGCCTGGCGCTCCCGGTGGAGCTCGAGGGACAGGAGATCGTCACCGTCGAGGGGATGGCGCCCCCGGGACAACTCCATCCCCTGCAACAGGCCTTTGCCGAGCTGGGAGCCGCCCAGTGCGGCTACTGCACCCCGGGGATCCTCCTGACGTCGATGGCGCTGCTCGCCGACAAGCGGGAGCCCACCCGGGACGAGATTAGGCAGGCGCTCAGCGGCAACATCTGCCGCTGCACCGGCTACACGAAGATCCTGGAGGCGGTGGAGCTGGCCGCCCTCAGAATGTCCGGTGAAGTAGCTGGCGGAAAGCATGGCCGGGGCGCGACCGCTTGAGCAGAGATCGGGCAGGGGCATGAGGACGCGCGAAATTCCGGCGGGGGCGGGCGTGGCGACAGCCCGGGGTGCCCGCCCCAGGTGAAATGAGATGAGCACGGAAGAGTTCAGCGTCATCGGCAAGCCGCTCGCCAGGGTGGACGCCTGGGAGAAGGTCGTCGGGGCCGCCCGCTACGCCGACGATTTCTTCCTTCCACGGATGGCCTATGCGAAAATCCGCCGCAGCGACCACCCTCACGCCCTGATCAAGAGGATCGACACCACGCGTGCGAACGCCCTTCCCGGCGTCTACGTGGTGGTCACCGGCCGCGACTTTCCGGCGGTCAGGTTCGGCATCCTGCCCGTGAGCCAGGACGAGGAGGCGCTCTGCACCGATAAGGTCCGCATGGTGGGCGACCCGATCGCTGCGGTGGCGGCGGTCGATGAGGAGACCGCGGAGAGAGCGGCGGACCTGATCGACGTCGAGTACGAGGTGCTGCCCCCGATCATGTCCGTGGAGGAGGCCCTGGCCCAGGACAAGGTCCGGATCCACGAGTACGGCGACGGCCCCAACATCCATAAGGCCGTGGCCTTCGAGTTCGGGGACGTGGAGGAGGGCTTCCGACAAGCCGCCCTGGTGCGGGAGGACGTCTTCTTTTACCAGGGCAACACGCACCTGCCCATGGAGCAGCACGCCGCCGTCGCCCAGTGGTCGCCCGACGGCAAGCTGACGCTCTGGTCCTCCACCCAGACCCCGCACTACGTTCACCGCGCCCTCGCCAAGACCCTTCAGATGCCGCCCGCCTGGATCCGCGTGATCGCGGCCCCCGTGGGCGGGGGGTTCGGCGGGAAGACCGACCCGTTCAGCCACGAGATCGTCGTCGCCAGGCTCGCCCAGCTGACGGGGCGCCCGGTGAAGATCGGGCTCACGCGGGAGGAGGTTTTCTACTGCCACCGTGGCCGTCACCCGGTGTCGATGTGGGTCAAGACGGGCGTGACGAAGAACGGCGAAATTCTCGCGATGCACTTCCGCTCCTACGTGGACGGCGGCGCCTATGGCTCTTACGGCGTGGCCTCCCTCCTCTATACGGGGGCGCTCCAGACGGTGACCTACAGGGTGCCGCGCTATAAGTTCGAGGGGATGCGCGCCTTCACCAACAAGCCGCCCTGCGGGCCCAAGCGCGGCCACGGCACCCCGCAGCCCCGCTACGCGCTGGAATGCCACCTGGATAAGATCGCCGAGCAACTTGGCCTCGATCCGGCAGAGATGAGGCGGCGGATCGTGGTGGACGAATACACGAAAACCGCGAACCATCTCACGATCACGACCTGCGGGCTCCGGGAATGCATCGACCGGGTCGTGGAGGCCTCCGGGTGGCGGGAGAAGCACGGGAAGCTGCCCTACGGGAAGGGCGTCGGATTCGCCTGTTCGTCCTACCTGACGGGGGCCGGCCTTCCCATCTACTGGAACGACATGCCGCACTCCGGCGCCATCGTGAAGGTGGACCGTGGCGGCGGGGTGGCGGTCCTCTGCGGGGCGACCGAGATCGGCCAGGGATCGGACTCGGTCCTCACCTACGTCGTCGCCGAGCAGCTGGGGATCGACCCCAAGGACATCCGCATGGCCACGGCCGACTCGGACCTGACGCCGGTGGACCTCGGCTCCTACTCGTCGCGCGTGACCCTGATGGCGGGCCACGCCGCCGCCCGGGCTGCCGAGCGGATGCGCATCCTGATCCACGAGGCCGTGGCGAAGAAGCTCGAGGTGGTCCCGGGCGAGCTGGTCTCACGGGGCGGGCGCGTGTTCGTGAAGGATGATCCCGAGCGGGGCGTTTCCTTCGCCGAGGCCGCGGTGCTCGCCGAGACCATGCACGGGACTCTCGCCTGCGCCGGTTCCTATACACCGCCCAAGCGCGCGGGGAAGTTCAAGGGCTCGGGCGTCGGCCCCTCGCCCTGCTATTCCTACACGGCCTGCGTGGCGGAGGTCAGCGTGGACCCGGACACCGGCGAGGTGACGGTGGATCGGGTGTGGATCGCCCACGACGTGGGGCGCGCCCTGAACCCGCTCCTGGTGGAAGGGCAGGTCGAGGGCTCCGTGTACATGGGGCTCGGCGAGGCCCTGATGGAAGAGCAGGTGTTCCGGGAGGGGCTCCACAAGATTCCCTCCATGCTCGAGTACAAGAGCCCGACCACGCTCGAGACGCCCGAGATCTACACGATCCTCGTCGAGACGGTGGATCCGGAAGGCCCCTTCGGCGCCAAGGAGGCGGGGCAGGGGCCCCTCCTGCCGGTCCCGCCGGCGGTGGCCAACGCCGTGTACGATGCCGTCGGGGCGCGCATCGACGAGGTTCCCATCTCGCCCGAAAAGGTCGCGAGGGCGGTCGAGCTGAAGAAGCAGGGCAAGCCGGCGCGCGTGGGGCCCGAGCGGCTCCCCGTCTTCACGTTTCCCGAGCCCGTCAAGGTTGCCTCCGCGTTCGGCGAGGCGGCCGACCCGTCTGTCAAGAGGAAGACTCAGGTATGATGAGGCTTCCGCCCTTCGCGTACCTGGCGCCCCGCTCGGTGGGGGAAGCGGTACGCATGATGGTCGACCACGGTCCCGAGGCGATGTTTGTCGCCGGGGGGACAGACCTCTACCCCAATATGAAGCGCCGCCAGTTCGAGCCGAAGGTGCTGGTGGGCCTCCGGGGGATCCAGGAGCTGGTCGGCGTGCGCGGGGAGGCCACGACGGGCCTCGTGATCGGGGCAGGGACCACGCTCACGGACGTCGCCGAGCACGCGGCAGTTCGCGGGCACTTGCCGGCTCTCGCTACCGCGGCGGGGCTGGTCTCGACGCCCCCGCTCCGCAACATGGGGACCATCGGCGGCAACGTCTGCGTGGACACCCGCTGCAACTACTACAACCAGTCGTACCAGTGGCGGCGGGCGATCGGCTTCTGCATGAAGAAGGACGGGGACATCTGCCTCGTGGCGCCGGGGAGTCCCCGCTGCTGGGCCGTCTCGTCCACCGACACGGCGCCGGTCCTCTGGAGCCTCGGCGCCCGGGCGCGGCTCGTCGGAGTCGGGGGCGAACGGGTCGTTCCTGTCGCCTCGCTCTTCAAGGACGACGGGATCGACTACCTCGCCAAGGCGCGCGACGAGGTGCTGACCGAGATCCTCCTGCCGCCGGTCGACGGGCTCCGGTGCGCCTACCTGAAGCTCCGGCGCCGCGGCTCCTTCGACTTCCCGGTCCTGGGCGTCGCCGTCGCGCTCGGCCTGGACGGCGGCCGCGTGAAGACGGCGAAGATCGTCCTCGGCGCCGTGGCCTCCCGGCCGCGCGAGGCGGCGGAGGCCGGGGCGCTCTTGGTGGGCGAGCGGCCGACGCCCGCGCTGATCGCCGAGGTGGCGGAGGTGGCCGCCCGGCCGTCCAAGCCTCTCGACAACACTGATCTCACGCACCCGTATCGCAAGAAGATGACGAAGGTCTTCGTCGCGCGCGCGCTCAGGCGCTTGGCCGGCCTGCCGGACAGCCCGCGCGACGAGGAGGAAGTCGCGTGACGGTGGGCGAGCGCCTGAAGACCCTGCGGCTGGAGCGCGGGCTCCAGCAGCGCCAGCTCGCCGAGAAGGCGAACCTGACGCCCAGCATGGTCTCGCAGATCGAATCCGGCCGGCTCACGCCATCGCTTCACACGCTCGGCAAGCTGGCGGCGGCGCTCGGCGTCCCCATCGCCTCGCTCTTCGAGACCAGGCCCGACGGCCGGATCCACGTGAGCCGGAGGGGCGACTACCCCGTCGTGTCCTTCGACGGCACGACCGAGAAGTGGCACGTGCTCGGGGCGGGGCTCTTTCAGGGGAAGATCCGCGCGGTCGTGTCCACGATCGGCCGGAAGGGTCGGGGAGTCAAGACGGAAAAGGTGATCATCGAGCCCGGCCAGATGAAGCTCTTCTACGTGATCGAGGGAAAGGTCGCCCTCCACTATAACGGCGACCGCCACGTCCTCGCGGCGGGGGAGAGCGCGGTTCTCGATGGAGGCATCCCGCACAACTGGGAGAACCTGGGGACGAGGCAGGCCAAGGCGCTCTGGGTGATTCTCGGGTAAAGCAAGATGGCAAAGACAGACCACGAGCGCACCCTGATTGATTTCCGCACCGAGCCGTCGAAGTACAAGCACTGGAAGCTGAGCGTGGACGGGCGGGTCGCCACCCTGTCCATGGATGTCCGCGAGGACGGCGGGCTCCGGCCCGGCTACGAGCTCAAGCTCAACTCCTATGACCTGGGGGTGGACATCGAGCTGTACGACGCGGTCCAGCGCCTGCGCTTCGAGCATCCCGAGGTAAGCGCGGTCATCCTGACCTCGGCGAAGGAGCGGATCTTCTGCGCCGGCGCCAACATCCGCATGCTCGGCCAGTCCTCGCACGGCTGGAAGGTGAACTTCTGCAAGTTCACCAACGAAACGCGGAACGCGATCGAAGAGGCCACGGCCGAGTCGCGGCAGGCCTACCTCTGCGTCGTCAACGGCCCCTGCGCCGGGGGCGGGTACGAGCTCGCCCTGGCCACCGACTACATCATCATGGCCGACGACGGCAACACTTCGGTGGCGCTGCCAGAGGTGCCCCTCCTCGCCGTCCTGCCCGGGACCGGCGGGTTGACCCGACTCGTGGACAAGCGCCGCGTGCGCCGCGACCGCGCGGATTTCTTCTGCACCCTCGAGGAAGGCATCAAGGGCAAGCGCGCCCTGGACTGGGGGCTCGTGGACGAGCTCGTGCCCCGCTCGAAACTCGAGGAGACGGCGAGGCGGCGCGCGGCCGAGTTCGCCCCCCGCACCGACCGCCCGGCGGCGGCCCGCGGCATCGCGCTCCTCCCCCTCTCGCGCACGATCGACGACGACCGCATCACCTACAGCCACGTCGCGTGCACGCTCGACCGCGAGCGCCGGGTCGCGGAGATCACGGTCACCGGCCCGGCCGCCCCGCCGCCGCCCGCCCTCCAGGGGATGCGCGACCTCGGCTGCGCGTTCTGGCCGCTGGCGCTCGCGCGCGAGCTCGACGACCTGATCCTGCACCTCAGGACCAACGAGGAGGGAATCGGCATCTGGGTGTTGAGGACCGCCGGGAGCGCGGATCTGGTCGAGGCTTACGACCGCCTGCTGGCGGAGCACCAGGGCGACTGGCTCGTGCGCGAGATTCGCCTGTACCTCAAGCGCACCCTGAAGCGTCTCGACGTCTCCTCGCGCTCGATCTTCGCCCTGATCGAGCCCGGCTCGTGTTTCGCGGGGACGCTGCTCGAGCTGGCGCTGGCCGCCGACCGCTCGTACATGCTCAGCGGCGCGCGCCCGGGCGACAGCCGGCCGCCGGCCACGGTCCGCTTGGCCGGGCTGAACTTCGGCGCCTATCCGATGCCGAACGGGCTCACGCGCCTGGCCAGCCGCTTCCTCGCCGAGCCGGGACGAGTCGAGAAGCTCAAGGTGCTCATCGGGAAGGACCTGGACGCAGCGAGCGCGGACGAGGCCGGCCTCGTCACTTTTACGCCGGACGACATCGACTGGGAGGACGAGGTCCGGCTCGCGATCGAGGAGCGCGCCGCCTTCTCGCCCGACGCGCTGACCGGCATGGAGGCGTCTCTGCGGTTCGGGGGCCCCGAGACGCTCGAGACAAAGATCTTCGGCCGCCTGTCGGCATGGCAGAACTGGATCTTCCAGCGCCCCAACGCCGTCGGCCCCAAGGGCGCCCTCGGGCTGTACGGCACGGGCCAGCGGAGCGACTTCGACCGGAGGAGGGTGTGATGGCGGCCGTCGACTACCTGGAGCGGATTCCCAACAACGTCAACCTCAGGGAGAACCGACGCCTGCTGCGCGCCCTCGAGGAGTGGCAGCCGAAGTTCCTCGACTGGTGGAGCGAGATGGGTCCCCTCGGGTTCCAGGCCAAAGAGGTATACCTGCGCACCGCGATCAGCGTGGACGCGAAGGGCTGGGCGCAGTTCGGGTACCTCAGGATGCCGGAGTACCGCTGGGGTATCTTCCTCGCCGAGCCGGAACCTGGGCGCGCGATCAACTTCGGTGACCACCAGGGCCAGCCCGCCTGGCAGGAGGTGCCCGGCGAGCATCGCGGCACGCTGCGCCGGCTGATCGTCACCCAGGGCGACACCGAGCCGGCCTCGGTCGAGCAGCAGCGCCACCTCGGGCGGACCTGCCCGTCGCTCTACGACCTGCGCAACCTCTTCCAGGTCAACGTGGAGGAAGGCCGGCACCTTTGGGCGATGGTATACCTGCTGGACGCCTACTTCGGCCGCGACGGCCGGGAAGAATCCGAGGCGCTGCTCCAGCGGCGCTCGGGCGACCGGGACAAGCCGCGGATCCTCGGCGCGTTCAACGAGCGGACGCCGGACTGGCTCTCGTTCTACATGTTCACGTACTTCACCGACCGCGACGGCAAGTACCAGCTGGCGGCCCTTGCCGAGAGCGGGTTCGACCCGCTCTCGCGCACCTGCCGCTTCATGCTCACGGAAGAAGCCCACCACATGTTCGTCGGCGAGACGGGCATCGGGCGCATCGTCCAGCGGACGTGCGAGCTCATGCGCGAGCACAAGACCGACGACATCCGCCAGTTCGGCGGGATCGACCTGCGGACCCTGCAGCGGTACCTCAACTTTCACTACTCGGTGTCGCTGGATCTGTTCGGCTCGGAGATCTCCACCAATGCCGCGAACTTCTACACCATGGGGCTCAAGGGGCGCTTCGAGGAGACCAAGAAGGACGATGACCACCGGCTGAAGGACGCGACCTACCGGGTCACGGCTCTCGACGGCGAACGGGTCGTCACGCGGGAGGAGCCCGCGCTTCCCACGCTGAACGAGCGCCTGCGCGACGACTACATCGCTGACTGCGCCCGGGGTGTCGCGCGCTGGAACGAGATCATCAAGCGGCACGGCCTCGGCTCCGAGCTCGCGCTGCCCCACCGCGGCTTCCGCCGCGCCATCGGGAGCTTCGCCGACGTCAGGGTGTCGCCCGACGGCCGGGTCATCAGCGAGGCCGAGTGGGACGCCCGGAAGGACGAGTGGCTGCCCACCGAGAACGACAAGGTTTTCGTGCAGAGCCTCATGCGCCCCGTCGTCGAGCGTGGCAAGTTCGCCAACTGGATCGCGCCGCCGGCCCGGGGGATCAACGGGCAGCCGATCGACTTCGAGTACGTGAGGCTGGCCTGAGCCACCTGTATCCTCTCCCCCCCTCACCCTACCTCTGCCCGGTGGGGAGAGGAGAAGAGGTGAGGGGCATTGAGTCGGGGAGGGTGAGGGGGGAGTTCCTCCCGAGGGGAAGGAGCCTCTTATGAGTGTCAAGGTCCTCGTGCCGAGAGAGCTGGGGAAGCCGCTGGGGATGTACTCCCACGGGATGGTCGCCCCGGCTGGGGAACTGATCGTGGTGGCAGGGCAGGTCGGCATGGACGCCGCCGGCAAGCTGGCGAGGCCCGACGTCGTGGCGCAGACCAAGCGGGCGCTCGAGAACGTGCGCGCGGTCCTCGCGGCCGCGGGGTGCGGGATGCGCGACGTGATCAGGCTCCAGACCTTTCTCACCGGCCCCGAGTATATCGAGGGGTTCATGCAGGCGCGCCGGGAGGTCTTCCCCGTCTACTACCCGGACGGGGCCTATCCGCCGAACACCTTGCTCGTGATCTCGCGACTCGTCCGCCCCGAGCTCCTCGTCGAGATTGAGGCGATGGCGGTCAGGCCGAGTCGGGCGGGGGTGGCTCCGAAGCGCGCAGCGAAGTCCCGAGCGCGGACGGCCCGGGCGACACGCAAGCGCCGGTGAGACCACCGGCGGGAGGAGGCTCAGGATGATGACCGCACCGCTCATCGAGATCCCCGACCGGTTCAACGCCGCCTCGTTCTTCGTGGACCGCCACGTCGCCGAGGGGCGGGGCGACAAGGCGGCCTTTCTCCACGAGGACCGGGCCGTGACCTACGCCGGGCTCCAGGAACTGGTGAACCGCGTCGGCAACGCCCTGCTGGGCCTCGGCGTAGAAATGGAGCACCGGGTCCTTCTCCTGTTGCTCGACTGCCCCGAGTTCGTGGCCTCCTTTTTCGGCGCGATCAAGATCGGCGCCATCCCCATCCCCGTCAACACGATGATGCGGGCCCAGGATTACCTCTACTTCCTCAACGACAGTCGCGCGCGCGTCGCCATCATCTCTCAGCCGCTCCTGGCCGAGGCCGGCCCCATCCTCGATCAGGCCAAGTACCTGAGGCGCGTGGTGATCGTGGGGAAGGCCGAGGGCAAGCAGATCGCCTTCGACCAGTGGGTGGGCAAGGCCGCCGCGAGGCTGGAGGCGGTGGAGACGTCGAAGGACGACACGGCGTTCTGGCTCTACTCGTCCGGCTCCACCGGCTTTCCCAAGGGAGCCGTTCACCTCCAGCACGACATGGTGGTCTGCTCGGACACCTACGCCCTCCAGGTTCTCGGGATCACGGAGCGCGACCGCACGGCCTCGGCCGCCAAGCTCTTCTTCGCCTACGGCCTGGGCAACAACATGTATTTCCCGATGCGCGTCGGCGCCCAGGGGGTCCTCCACCCGCACCGCCCCACGCCCGAGGGCATGTTCGAGGTCATCGACCGCCACAAGCCGACGATCTTCTTCGGCGTCCCCACGCTCTACGCGGCGATGCTCCAGGTGAAGGAGGCGGAGAAGCGCTTCGACTGCTCGTCGCTCCGGCTCTGCGTCTCGGCGGGGGAGGCGCTCCCTCCGGAGTTGTACAAGCGCTGGACGGAGCGCTTCAAGGTGGAGCTGATCGACGGGATCGGCACGACGGAGATCCTCCACATCTTCCTCTCCAATCGGCCGGGCAAGGTGAGGGCCGGGTCCACGGGGCAGGTCGTCCCCGGGTACGAGGCCGTCATTCTCGACGACGACGGGAAGCCCGTTCCCCGCGGCGAGGTGGGGAACCTCCGGGTGAAGGGCGACTCCACGATGGCCTACTACTGGAACAAGCACGAGAAGACCAAGGCGTCGCTCTTCGGGGAGTGGATCCAGACCGGCGACAAGTACTACCAGGACGAGGAGGGCTACTTCTGGTACTGCGGGCGCTCCGACGACATGCTGAAGGTCGGCGGGATCTGGGTCTCCCCCGTGGAGGTCGAAAACACCCTGGTGGGCCACCCGGCCATTTTGGAGGCGGCCGTCGTGGGCAAGGAGGACACCGACAAGCTCGTCAAGCCCAAGGCCTACGTCGTGCTGAAGGACACCCAGACCGCCTCGGCCGAGCTGGAGCAGGAGCTCAAGCACTTCGTCAAGGACAAGATCGCCCCCTACAAGTACCCGCGCTGGATCGAGTTCGTCTCCGAGCTGCCGAAGACGGCCACGGGGAAGATCCAGCGCTTCAAGCTGCGCCAGAGGGACTGAGTGGGCGTCTTCCATCGCCATCGGCACGAACCCGCCGGCGCTCCGGAGTCGTCGGCCCGGGGGATCTGGGCCCTCAAGGTCTCCCTGGCCGGTCTGCTGGCCACGGCGCTGCTTCAAGCCGCCGTGGTGGCGCTGAGCGGCAGCGTGGCACTCCTCGCTGACACGCTGCACAACTTGGCCGACGCGCTCACGAGTCTCCCCCTGTGGATCGCCTTTCGCCTCAGCCGCAAGGGTCGGACGGCCCGGTTCTCGTATGGCTACCATCGAGCCGAAGACGGCGCGGGGCTGGCGATCCTCCTCGTGATCCTCGCGAGCGCGGTCTGGGCTGGCTATGAGGTCATCTCTCGTTTCCTCGCTCCCATCACTCCCAGCCATATACCCCTTGCCATGGCGGCGGCAGTCGTCGGCGCGCTCGGCAACGAGGCCGTGGCACGCATTCGACTCGGGGTTGGGCGGGAGATCGGCAGTGCGGCTCTCGTCGCCGACGGGCAGCACGCGCGGATCGACGCGTTGACGTCCCTGGCGGCCTTCGCCGGTCTTGCCGGCGTGGCCCTCGGTTTCCCGCTCGCCGATCCCCTCGCCGGCCTGATCATTACCGTGGCGATCGTTGCGATTCTCTGGGACGTGAGCCGAGACGTCCTGGCGCGGTTCATGGACGCCATCGACCCGGAGTTGCTGGCCACCCTTGCCGGCCTGGTGCGCCGGGTTGCGGGCGTGCGGGACGTGTATGACCTGCGCGCGCGCTGGCTCGGCCACCGCCTTGTGGCCGAAATGACGATCAGCGTGGAGCAGTCGCTCTCGCTGGTCGAGGGGCACCAGATCGCGGAGGAGGTCCGCCATGCCCTCCTTCACGAGATTCCCCATCTCGCCGACGTGACGATTCACGTGGACCCATTCGAGGACATTCCTGGGCGCTACCACGCGATCACCGCGCACCACTATCCTCCGCGCCCGGATCACGACCACGCTCATCCCCATGGTCATTGACGTTCCGTACTTCGACCAGGCGCTCGAGACGCTTCCGCGGGAGCGCCTCCGTGCCCTCCAGTGGGAGCGTCTGGCCGGCCTCGCCCGGGAGGTGTTCCCGGCGAACCGGTTCGTCCGGGAGAAGTGGACGGCCGCTGGGATCCGCTCAGCGGACGATCTTCGCTCGTGGGAGGACTTCGCGCGGCTTCCCTTCACGCGGAAGCCGGAGCTGGTGGCCGACCAGGCCGAGCGCCCGCCCTTCGGCACCAACCTGACCTATCCCCTGGAGCGTTACGTCCGTGTCCATCAGACCTCAGGCAGCACCGGGGCGCCGATCCGCTGGCTGGACACCCAGGCGTCCTGGGAGTGGTGGGCGCGCTGCTGGGCATTCGTCCTGCGCGGCGCGGGCGTCACCGCCGAGGACCGGGTGTTCTTTCCGTTCTCCTTCGGCCTCTTCGTCGGGTTCTGGGGGGGCTTCGAGGGGGCGCGGGCCCTGGGGGCCATGGCCATCCCGGGCGGCGGTCAGGACTCGCCGACGCGGCTCGCCTGGATGGAGGCGCTCGGCGCCACCGTGCTCGTCTGCACGCCATCGTACGCCCTCCATCTGGCGGAGGTGGCGCGCGAGCGCGGTCTGGACCTGGCCAAGCTGCCGGTGCGCATCGCGATTCACGCCGGCGAGCCCGGAGCGGGCATCCCCGCCGTCCGGCAGCGGATCGAGGAGGCGTGGGGGGCGAAGGCGTTCGACCATTCGGGGATGACGGAGGTGGGAGCTCTCAGCTTCGAGTGCGTGGCCCAGGCCGGCCTCCACATCAACGAGACCGAGTTCATCGCCGAGGTGATCGATCCGGCCACCGGGGCGCCGGCCTCCGAGGGCGAGCTGGTGCTGACGAACCTGGGTCGCGCGGGCTCCCCGGTCTTCCGCTACCTGTCGGGGGATCGGGTGCGGATCGCGCGCGAGCCCTGTTCCTGCAACCGGACGTTCCTGCGGCTCCCGGGCGGGATCCTCGGCCGCGTGGACGACATGCTGATCGTCCGCGGGGTGAACGTCTTTCCCTCCGCCATCGAGGGGATCGTCCGCGAGTTCACGGCCGTTGACGAGTTCCTGCTTGAAGTGTATAAACGCTCGGAGATGGACGAGGTCCGGCTCCTGGTCGAGGTGGACGGGACCCCGGCCCCCACGGCGCGGGAGGTCCAGCAGCGGCTCCGCGTCGAGCTGGGCATCCGGGTCGAGGTGGTCCCGGTCCCGCCGCGGAGCCTTCCACGGTACGAGCTGAAGGCCAGGCGCGTCGTCAGGCGCTCGGCGGGCACATCCTAACCGTCACCGTCAAGGGGGAAAACCATGGAGAAGATCACTGTCGGCATCGATTTCACGACGCTGACGCGGCGGAAGTTCCTCGGCGCGGCGGCCACAGCCGGCCTCGCGGTGGCGGGCGCCCCGGTGCTCCAGTGGGACCGGGCGCTGGCCCAAACGAAGCTCAACGTCGGCACCATGAAGATCGGCGACCTCTCGCCCTTCTTCCTGGCCATCGAGAAGGCGTTCTTCAAGGATGCCGGTCTCGACATCAACGTGGCGGCCATGGTCGGCGGGGCGGCGGTCGCGCCCGCCCTGGCGTCCGGGTCGCTGAACATCGGCTGGTCCAACGTGGTCTCCGTGTACCAGGGCCACCTCCAGGGGTTCGATTTTCGCTTCATCGCCAACGGCGCCATCAACAAGCGTGGGACCAACGACGTCTTCGGCTTCCAGGTGGGGGTGGACTCGCCGATCCGGTCGGCCAAGGAGCTCGAGGGGAAAACCTGCGCGTCCAACACCCTGCGCAACATCATCCACGTCGCGGGCATGCACTGGATCGACAGCAACGGCGGCGACTCCTCGAAGGTCAAGTGGATCGAGCTGCCCTTCCCCCAGATGGAGCCGGCCCTCGTCAACAAGCAGATCGACGCCTTCGTCGCGGTGGAGCCGTTCGTGACCATCCCCTCGAAGGTGAACAAGAAGACCCGGGTGCTCGGGTATCCGCTCGGCGGGATCGCGCCGCGGCTCCTGATCGCCTCCTACTTCGCGAGCGACGCCTGGATCCAGAAGAACGTGGAGACGGTGAGGGGATTCGTGACCGCCCTGAACCGCGGCATCGACGCCCACAACGCCAACCCCGAGGAAGCGAAGGTGGTCCTCGCCAAGCACACGGGGCTCAAGCCGGAGCTCCTGAAGGAACTCGTGGTGCCGGCCTTCGAGAAGAAGATCCTCGAGTCCGACCTCCAGCCGATGCTGGACGTGTCCCTCAAGTACAAGCTCATCGAGAAGAGGTTCCCGCCGCGGGAGGTCATCTCGAAGTACGCGACCACGTAGGCCGGGGAGAAGTCCGCCCCGGCCTTCGCGCTTTACCGCTGGCGGGCGGTGAGGCCCTTGTGCCAGGCCATGAGGCGCGCGTCCGCCACGAGGAAGCAGCGGTTCAGGGCGTACCCCAGGAGGGCCAGGACCAGCATGCCGGCGTACATCTGGGGAATCCTGAACGAGCGCTGCGCGTCCAGGATGAAGTAGCCGATCCCGGAGGTGGCGCCCACCATCTCGGAGATCACGACGAGGATCAGCGCGATGGCCAGGGCGATCCGGAGCCCCGTCATGATGAACGGCGAGGCCGCCGGCAGCACGACCTTCCAGAGGAGGGCGCCCTGGCCCAGGCCGAAGGTGCGGGCCGTCCGGACCAGGACGGGGTCCACGCTCCGCACGCCGTCCATGGTGTTCACGAGGATCGGGAAGGCGCAGGAGAAGAGGATGATGAAGACCTTCATCTGGTCACCGATCCCGAGGAACACGATGGCGACCGGGATGACGGCGGGCGGGGGGATTGCGCGCAGGAGCTCCACGACGATCTCAAGCGACTCGTAGACCACCCGCCAGTAGCCCATCAACACTCCCAGCGTGATGGCGACGAGGGCCGCCAGCCCGTAGCCGAGCCCCGCGCGCCAGATGCTCACGCCGACGTGCCCCAGGACCTCGCCGGAGGCGACGATCTGGAAGAACGAGGCGAGGATCGTGGTCGCGGGAGGGAAGAAGAGCTTGTGGACCCAGCCATAGCGTCCCGCGGCCTCCCAGAGCAGCACGAGCAGGAGGAGGAAGCCGAACCCGCTCCAGCGCGATCCCCACCAGTTCATAGCCCCTGTCATAGGATCTCTTCTTTGCGGGTGAGGCCTTTGTGCCAGGCCATGGCCCACCCGTCCAGGGTCAGGAAGAGCCGGTTCAGCGCGTAGCCGATCACGGCCAGCGCCACGATGGCGGCGTACATCTCCGGGATCTGGAACGAGCGCTGGCGGTCCAGGATGTAGAACCCCAAGCCGTCGTTCGAGACGACCATCTCGGAGGTCGTGACGAGGATCAGCGCGATGGCCAGCGACACCCGGAGGCCCGTGACGATCTGCGGCGAGGCGGCGGGGAGCACGACCTTCCTGAAGCGCTCCCATGGGCCGAGCCGGAAGGTGGCGGCGGTGTTCAGCAGCACCGGGTCGATCGCGCGTACGCCGTCGATCGTGTTGAGGAGAATCGGCCAGGAGCACGCGTAGACGGTCACCGCCACCTTCATCTCGTCGCCGATGCCGAGGAAAAGGATGGCGATCGGGATCGTCGCGGGCGACGGCATCGGGCGCAGTAGCTCGATGAGAGGCTCGAAGAGGGTGTAGAGCGGGCGCCAGAGGCCGAGGCAGAGCCCGATGCTCACCGCCAGCGCGGCAGCGAGGGCGTACCCCTCGGCGAAGCGCAAGAGGCTCGCCGCGATGTGGCCGAGCAGCTCGCCGTTGCCGAGGATCTCGGCGAGGGTCGCGAGCACCCGGGAGGCGGGCGGGAAATAGAGCGCCAGGGCGCCGGACTGACGGGCCAGGATTTCCCAGAGGACCAGGCATCCCAGCAGAACGGTGAGCCCCTTCCCGGGAAGCCGCGCCATCGGGCTTATCCCTTCGCCATCTCCTTCGAGATCAGCTCGAAGATGTGGTGGCGCGCCTGGATGAAGCGCGGATCCTCCCGGGTCGCGAGCTGGCTCCGGGGGCGCTCGAGCTTCACCTCGATCTCCTCGATGACCTGGGCCGGGCGGCAGGAGAGGACGTAGACCCGGTCCGAGAGGTAGACTGCCTCTTCGATGTCGTGGGTGACGAAGAGGATCGTCGCGCGGAGGGATTCCCAGAGGCGGAGCAGGGCGTCCTCCAGCTCGATCCGCGTGAGCGCGTCGAGCGAGCCGAACGGCTCGTCCATCAGCATCACCTCGGGCCGCCGGACCAGGGCGCGGGCGATCGCGACGCGCTGCTGCATGCCACCCGAGAGCTCCCAGGGGTAGTGCGCCTCGAACCCCGTGAGGCCCACCAGCTCCAGGTAGCGCCGCGCCTCGGCGTCCATTTCCACCCGGCTCATCCCGGCGCGGTTCTCCAGGCCGAAGCGCACGTTTCTCAGCACCGAGCGCCAGGCCATGAGGGACTTGTTGTACTCCTGGAAGAGGAGGATGAGACCCTCCGGCGGACCGGTGACCTCCCGGCCGTGCAGGAGCACCCGCCCGGCCGAGGGACGGGAGAGCCCCGCGATGCACTGGAGGAGAGTGGACTTGCCGCAGCCGGACGGGCCGACGATCGAGACGAACTGCCCGCTCCCGACCCTGAAGGAGACGCTCCCGAGCGCCACGACGGGCTGGCCCGAGAGCGGCTGGAATTCTTTTCTCAGCTCGCCGACGTCGAGCATCGGCGGGACTCTATCACGCCCACCCGGCAGAGGAAAGGGGCCGCGTAGCGCTTCCGTACTAGACCCCGGCAACCCTCCCCGGCTATAATCCTCGTACGAAGAGGAGGCTTGGGCGATGGCACTGTCCCCGGCGGTGGAGACCCTCTGGAACGAGCTCCAAACGGTGCGCCAGAAGGTCCTGGAGGAGACCGAGGCGCTTTCCCAGGCGCAGGCCGACTGGCGTCCGAGCGACACGGACTGGTCGGTGGGGGAGATTCTCCATCACCTGACCCTGGCCGAGATCAACACCGGCAAGCTCACCTCCAAGCTGATCAAGGAGGCCGACGCGGCGGGCAGGCTCGCCCCGTACCCGTCCGACCTCAAGGCGTTCCAGCCGCTCCCTCCGCCCTCGCCCGGTCCGATGGAGGCGCCGCCGGTGGTCAGGCCCGAGAAAGGGCATCCGATCGCCCAGCTCCTGGCGGACATCAAGTCCACGCGCGAGCGGAGCCGCCAGTCCATGGAGCGGCTCGGCTCGGTGGATGCCCGCGCGCTCACCTGGAAACACTTCGCGCTCGGAGAGCTGAACCTCGCCCAGTGGTGGATGCTCCAGGCGCGGCACGACGCGGACCACCTCCAGCAGCTGCGGGGCGTCAAGGCCGCCCCAGGCTTTCCGCGAGGCTGACGGCCATGTGGCGGCCCGTCGCCCTCCTCCTTGCCCTCGGTGCCCTGACCGCGTCGGCGCAGCCAGCCCTCGCGCAGAAGCCGCGCGCC
This sequence comes from Candidatus Rokuibacteriota bacterium, assembly GCA_016193045.1. Taxonomy (GTDB): domain Bacteria; phylum Methylomirabilota; class Methylomirabilia; order Rokubacteriales; family CSP1-6; genus CSP1-6. Next base: position 19,693 of record JACPSW010000090.1, read on the forward strand.
GAGCGGCCGGCCTATACGCTCGGCGAGAAGTGGGTCCGGAATGACGGGGCGTTTGACCTGATCAGGATCGACAACGATCTCTACATCTTTTCTTCCGGCGAAAGCCGGGAGGTCCACCTCACCAAAGACCTGACGGTGGCGAAGATCGTGAGGCACGGCCGGTCCTGGCTGGAGTTCGACCCGCCGCCGAAGCTCGCCTGGCCGCTGGAAGTCGGCAAGCGGGGAAAAAGCAAGTCGACCTGGCGGTCTCCCTACAGCTACGGGCCGAGCGAGTTCAAGGGCACTGTCACCTGGAAGGTCGAAGCGTACGAGGACGTCGAGATCCCCGCCGGCACATTCAAGGCCTTCCGGATCGCCTTCGTGGCCGAGGGGACCGGCGAAAGAGATGCCCGTTACCAGGACCGACCGAAAATCGGAACAGGTTCGGGATCGTATTGGTCCAAGAGCGTCCCAGGGGGGCCGCCGGCGCTGGAGCAAGACAAGCGGGAGTTCGAACTCTGGTACGCCCCGGAGCTGCGGCAGCTGGTGAAGGCCGACAGCAAGAACCTGGGCACGATCGACTTCCAGGTCGTCGCCGTGGAGCGGCCCGAGGCGGTGCCGCTCCAGGTCGCCTTGCTGGAGCCCAAGGACCAGGTTCGCGTTTCCAAGGAAGAGGTGGAGGTCACCGGCAAGGTGACCACGGGCAAATGGGTGGAGCGCATCACGGTGACCCTCAACGGGGACGAGGTTGCCGCCTTCGACGAACGGGCCAAGCCCAAGAAGGAACGGCCGCTCAGTCTCCCGCTGAAGCTCCGAGAGGGGAAGAACGTCCTGATCGTCACCGCCCTCGAGGCGGGGGGCGAAACGCGTCAGGAGGCCCGAACCGTCTTCTACGACAAGCCCGCGCCGCCTCCCGTCGTCGCGACCAAGCCCGCTCCGGCGCCGGCTGCGGCAAAACCGGTGGAGCCGCCTGCTGCTCCGCCGCCCGCCCCTGCGAAGCCGCGCGAGCGCGAGCCTCCCAAGGCGGCGCCCGCTCCGGTCCCGGTGCCGCCGACCGTCATCGCCAAGCCGGCGCCTCCGCCGGCGCCGGCCCCGGCCGCCCCCGCGCCCGCGCCACCGCCGGTCGCCGCGCTGCCGCCGCTCCAGGTGACGGTCTCGTCGCCGCGGGATCAGGCCCGCGTGGAGCAGGAGACGGTGGCGCTGGCGGGGCTGGTGTCGGGCGGCAAGGGGATCAGCCGAGTGGCCATCACGCTGAACGGCGTGGAGGTCTCGCGCCAGCAGGAGAAGGCGCCCCAGCCGGCCCTGGCGGTGAATCTCCCCCTGAAGCTCCGGGAGGGGCAGAACACGCTGGTCATCACCGCCACCGAGGCCGACGGGCGGATCCACCAGGAGGTCCGCACGGTCCACTACGAGAAGCTTGTGCCCTTGACCGTCGCCCTCCGCTATCCCCAGGACGGGGCCCAGGTCGCGCAGGAATCGAGCGTCGTCGCCGCCGTCGTCACCTCGAGCAAGGGCGTGGCGAAGGTCAGCGTGCTGCTGAACGGCAAGGAGATTCACCAGCAGGCCGAGCGCGCGCCCCAGCGGTCCCTCCTCGTGACGGTGCCGGTGACGCTCCGGGAGGGGCCCAACGTTCTCGCGGTCAGCGCGAGCGAGCCCGACGGGACGCTCCGCCAGGAGATCCGGACGGTCATCTACGACAAGCCCAGGGAGGTGGCCGTGGCGGTGCCCCCGCCGCCGCCACCACCCACCCGCGACCGCTGGGCCGTCGTGATCGGCGCGGGGCGGTACGAGAGCCCGGATATTCCCAAGCTGCGCTACACGGTGCCGGACGCCGATGCGATCTACCAGACCCTCATCGGGCCGGGGGGCTTCAAGAAGGAGCACGTGCTCCTGTTGACGGACAAGACCGAGAAGAAACCCACGCTGCGGAACGTGCGGTGGGCACTGGGGACGTTTCTCTCGCGCTCGGCCAGGAAGGATGATACCGTCGTGATCTTCTTCGCGGGCCACGGGGCACCCGAGGTGGACCCGCGGGGGATCGAGCGGGACGGCCTGGCCAAGTACCTGGTGCCTCTCGACGCCGATCCCGACGACCTGTACTCCACGGCGCTGCCGATGGACGAGATCCAGACGATCTTCGCGCGGATCGAGGCGGAGCGGGTGGTAGCCTTCCTGGACTCCTGCTACAGCGGGGCGGCGGGGGGGCGCACCTTCGCCTCGAAGAAGACGCGCGCCGTAAATGTGGACGACCTCTTCCTGGAGCGGCTGACGCGCTCCAAGGGGCGGGCGATCGTCACCGCCTCGCGGCCGGCGGAGGTGTCCATCGAGCTGCCCGAGCTCGGGCACGGGATCTTCACCTACTATCTCGTCCAGGCGCTCAAGGGGGCGGGGGACCTGAACCGGGACGGAATCGTGACGCTCCAGGAGCTCTACGAGTACGTGGAGCAAGAGGTGACGAAGAAG
>JACPSW010000091.1 GCA_016193045.1 Candidatus Rokuibacteriota bacterium
CCCGGACGCATCAACGCCCGCGCCACCGAGGCCCGTACCTTCCCCGCCAGGAGCTCCACCGTGTAGCGCACCCCGCCCACCTGCGCCTCCTCGCGCAGCTCGAGCCGCGATAACTCCCGCACCGTCACGGTCGTCTTCCCCCCGAGCAGAATGCGGGCGATCCCGTCCTTGCGCGCCTCGACCACGTCGCGCGAGTAGAGGGCTTCGCGAAGCTTGAGGGGATGGGGAGCCGCCGCCCGCCGCGTCACCGTGACGTTCCCGGAAACCGCCATCACGGTACCCACAGCAGTCGGGGTCTGAGCGCTGGCGATCCGCGGGGCCCCAGGCACAAGGAGCGCGATTGCCCCCGTCACCAGCAGAATCAGGGCGTTCTTCACGAACTCTCCAGGTCACCGACCGTCGGTCGGGCCTCGATCCCCTGGCCGACGCTTCCCCCAGGGCGAACAGCACACAGAACCCAGAGGGGGATAACACAACCCTGCCCAGATCAAGCAGAGTTCGTGCCACTTCTAACCTATTGAATCTATTGTCTTGAGATACTACCCTCCTCTTCTAGTAGCTCAATCTGGCAACCCTATCTGAGCCGTTTCTGTCAAGATGACAAACAGAACCCCATCCGATCCCGGAAAGGCGTGTGGCTGCACACCTCCCCCTTGGCACATGGAGGCCTCACCGGCCGCCCTTTGCTCCACGCTTGAACTGCAGCCCATGTGCCAATAACGGCGAAAACGCACCCTTTTGTTGCGGCCGGAACGGCCCGATGGGTGGCGGGAACACGCGCCGAGACGCCCCAAGGGTAGGGGGAAAATCTCAGCGGACCGGTCAGAGGATTGTCAGCCCGTCACTCGGCGACAAAAGGTGGCAGGGGGCGGCGCGGCTGTGAAGAAATCACGGCGGAGCAGGTGTCCAAATCCGTCAGGGGAGCTGCCCCGCCAGGGCGGCGGCAGGCTCAGGCAGGAATCAGGATTCGGGCGGCGCCCCCCGGCGCTTGACGAAGTCTTCCAGGAGGTTTTCGTTCTCGAGTGACAGCCCCAGGAAGGCAAATCCCGCTCGATCGCCCTCGCTCCAGATGACCCGCCCGTCAACGGTGAGGGGCTCGGGAAAGCCGGGGAGCTCGATCCGGATGCCGACGATGCGGTTCGCCGGAATCCGCTTGGGCAGGTTGCGAGCCGCGACGCCCGTGTGGCTGAGATCCAGCATGGCGGCCGTGATCGTGACGTCCTCGTCCACGATGGTGAGCGGCGCCTCGAGGACGGCGCGAGGGGCCTGGCGCCCTTCCGCCTTCTCCACGGCGTAGATCTTCACCGGGATCTCCTTGCCCTTGACCTTCACCTCTCCCAGGTAGCGTGAGTAGAAGAGGTGTTTGACCTCCTCGTAGGTATGCTCGCTGACCACGATGGGGGAGAGGAAGTCCTTGGTCAGGCTCTCGAGCCGGGAGGCGAGGTTGACCGTGTCGCCGATCGCCGTGTACTCGAGCCGCTGCTGCGAGCCGATGGTCCCCACGACGGCCTCCCCGGTGTTGATCCCGACGCCGTTGCGGAGCCGCACGCCGCACTTGGCCTCCCAGCGGTCGGAGAGGATCTTGACCTGCTCCTGAAATTCGAGGGCCGTGCGGACCGCCTGCTCGGCGTGGTTCGGCTGCTCGAACGGCGCGCCGTACAGGGCCATGATCGCGTCCCCGATGTACTTGTCCACGGTGCCGCCGTACTTGAAGACGACCTCGGTCATGGTCGTCAGGTAATCGCGGAGCATCTCGACGACCTCTTCCGGGCTGAGCTTCTCGGAGAGCGACGTGAAGCCCCGGATGTCGGAGAAGAGGACCGTGACGCGGCGGCGACTGCCGACCAGCGAGCCTTCGCTCTGCGTTTTCAGGATCTCTTTGATGACGTCCGGGGAGAAGAACCGCGACAGCCGTCGCTTCTCGCGCTGCTCGCGGATGTAGTTGATCACTACGGCGGTGCCGTAGCCAGAGACGAGACCCAGCTGGACCGAGAACCAGTCCACCCACAGATAGAGGCTGACGAAGGACCAGAAGGCGACCACGGCATACGCGACGCCGACCGCCACGACCAAGAGGAACGCGCGGACCGCGCGCAGCCTGAAGGCGGCGAGAGTCCCCAGGACCGCGGCGGCCAGCGTCAGGAAGGCGCCGAGGTACAGGTGGATCCTGGTCAGCCGATTGCCCTGGAGGAGGTTCTCCAGCAGGTTTGCGTGGACCTCGACCCCGGGCACCCGGTCCAGGCTCGTGAGCAGCCCGGCCGAGAACGGGGTGAGAAAGTCGTCGTGAAGGGCGAGCGTCGTCGCTCCGACCAGGACGATCTTCCCCTGAAAGACATCCGGCTCCACCTCGCCGTTCAGCACCTGGTAGTACGGGATGACGGGGAACGTCCGCCGGGGACCGCGATAGTTGATGTAGACCAGCGGTTCCCCCGGGAGCGGCTTGGCCGGAATCCCCGCCTTGATCGCCAGGTTGTAGAGATGGAGGTCGAAGCTCTCCTGGACCCCTTGCTGGAAGGGGAGTCTGAGATCCCCCGATCGGACGAAGCCGTCCTCGTCCGTCGCGAGGTTGACGAAGCCGAAGGCCGCGGCTCCCTTCCGGAGCAGGGGGAGCGGAGGGTTGAGGTCGTCCTTCACACCGTACTCCCCTTGAGTCTTGGTGAGGTTGGCCCCCAGCACCACGTTCCCGGCCCTCGCCACGGCCGCCGCCAAGGCCGAATCGTCGCGGGCCCCATGGGCGCTGGGCTCGATGAAGAGGATGTCGAGGCCGATCGCCGCGGGCCGACCCCTGCTGAGCAGATCCAGCAAGCGGCCGTGGAGCGCCCGGGGCCACGGCCACGCCAGATCGAGCTCGTCGAAGGAATCCTCGTCGATGGAGATGATGACGATGGGGGAGGCGGGGCGAATCGGGCCCCGGAGGAGAAAGCGCCAGTTGAGGCTCTTGAGCTCGACGAACTCGACGACCCCCAGGAGGGTGACGAGCCCGACGATCACCCCCACGCCGGTCCCGATGAGCCACGGCCGGGCCGCGCCGGAGAAAAATTTCATGCTGGCAGGGTAGCACAGGTCGGGGGAAGCTGGCATCTCCCCGCCGCCACGGATTCCGCGGCTTGACCGGCAAAGTCTGCTAGACTAAAATCCGGGGAATGAAAATCAAGGTGCTCGGCGTCTTCGGCAGCGAGGGCCAGGGGCAGCGTCCCTCCGCCTTCCTCATCAACGACCGGGTGCTGGTGGACGCCGGGAGCGTGCCTGGCGCCCTCGGCGTCGACGAGCAGCGGGAGATCGAGCACGCCCTCCTCAGCCACGCGCACCTGGATCACATCGTGGGACTGGCCTTCCTCACCGACACGCTCGCCATCACGAACGCGAAGCGCCCGGTGATCGCCACCAGCATCGCGCCGGTGGTGGACGACCTGAAGAAGCACGCCTTCAACGACCGGCTCTGGCCGGATTTCTCCACGATCCCCACCTCCCAGACCCCCGTCCTCGGCTATCGGACGCTGGCGGAGGATGTCGAATCGCGCGTGGGCGAGCTCTGGGTCACGCCGATCCGCGTGGACCACACCGTGGACGCCGTCGGCTTCGTGATCCACGACGGGGAAACGGGGTTCGTGTACTCCGGCGACACGGGGCCCACCGACCGGATCTGGCAGGCGGCGCGCGAGCTGAAGGGACTCAAAGCGGTGATCGTCGAGACAGCCTTCCCCGTCCGGCTGGACGGTCTCGCCCGCGCCTCGAAGCACCTGACCCCGGCGATGCTGAGCCGGGAGATCAAGAAGATGCCGTCCGATCTTCCCCTCTGGGTCTACCACATCAAGCCACACTTTTTCGGGGAGGTCGCCGAGGAACTTCAGAAGATCGACCCGGCCCGCATTCACATCCTGGAGCAGGGTAAGACCTACACCCTCTAGCGCGCATTATTCACGAACGGCGATGGCGCGACCGGGCGGGTGGCGCAGGGTGCAGCCCCCACGGGGCCGCGCGCAGTGGGCCCCCCTCGTCCCGTCCGCCGCGCGCAGCGCGGCGTTCGGGCGAGTGGGTGACGGAGCCCGCCCGCTACACTCGACCATGGTTCATGAATAATGCGGGCTAGGATTCCGGGAGGAGGACGGCGCTCTCCGCGCTGAATTCCACCCGGACGCGATCCCCCAACCGGAAGATCCGTCCTTCGCCCAGCGCGGGCAGCTCAACCCGGAGCCGCGTGCTCTCGCCGACCCTGACTTCGTAAATATGGCGATCCCCCTCGAAGACTCGGGAGGCCACGGTCGCGAAGAATCCCGTCTCGCGCCCCAAGGCGGCTTCCTCGAGCCTGAGGGCCTCGGGGCGAAGGCAGAGAAGCGCTCGGGCTCCCGTCCGCCACCGGGCCGGGTCGCCCGGCACCGGGAGGCGCGCCTCCCCGGCGGCCTCGACCAGCACGCCGGTCTCCCGGAGTTCGACCACTCGCGCGGGGAGCAGGTTGGCCGCTCCCACGAATTCGGCTACGAAGCGGCTGCGGGGACGTCGGTAGATGTCCTCCGGCGTCCCCTCCTGAACCACCGAGCCGCCCAGGAGCACGGCGACCCGATTCGACAGGGCGAGGGCCTCCGACTGGTCGTGGGTGACGTGAATCGTGGTAATGGCAAGATCTCGCTGGAGCCGGGCGAGCTCGATCCGCATCTGAGCCCGCAGCTGCGCGTCCAGGTTGGAGAGCGGCTCGTCCAGGAGGAGGAGGCGGGGCTGCACCGCCAGAGTCCGGGCCAACGCCACCCGCTGCTGCTGCGCGCCGGAGAGCTGGGACGGCCGCCGCGCGTCGAAGCCTTCCAGGCCGACCTGGGTGAGAGCGGCTGAAACCTTCTCCGCGATCTCGGCGCGGGGCAGCCTCCGTTCACGCAGCCCGAAGGCGACGTTCTCGTAGACGGTCAGATGCGGCCAGAGGGCATAGTGCTGGAAGACCAGTCCGACGTCTCGCTTCCAGGGGGGGACGGCATCGATGGGCTCTCCGTCCACGAGGATCCGCCCGGTGTCCGGCCGCGCGAAGCCCGCGATCATCCGGAGGAGCGTCGTCTTGCCGCACCCCGACGGGCCGAGCAACGTGAAGAATTCCCCGGGCAGAATGGTCAGCGTCACATCGCGGACGGCCCAGATCTCCCCATATCGCTTCCCGACCCCTTCCAGCCTGACCTCGGAGGAGAACTTAGGCCTCATGAGGGCTTCTCCGCGTGGGCTCGCGACCGGACCAGCGGAACGCAACTCAGGCCCGCCAGAGCAAGCAGAGCGTAGAGGACGGCGGGGGTCGTCCACGTCAGCAGGGTGGTGGCCGCGACCGGCCCGATGAACGCGGCGCCGATCCGGGCCGAGTTGACCAGGCCGATGGCCTCGCCGCCCGCCCGTTGGGCGATCCGCGCCACGGCCAGCGGGAACACGGGGGCCACGCAGAGCACCTGGAAGAACCGGACCAGTCCGAAGCCCCAAGCATCCCATGTCAGCGCCAGGAGCGCGAGCAGGCCCGAGGAAGAGGCGAGGAACGAGGCGATGGTCCTCCGCTCGCCCAGGAGGTCGGCCAACCGCGGCGCCGCGAGCGACCCCAGCGCAGCCCCAACCCCCGAGGCGAAGATGATCAACCCGCCGATCTCCAGCGTGCTCGCGGGCGCGACGCCCAGCGGGGGAAGGATCTGGGGGAGCACCGCCGTCAAGAAGAACACCTGGACGGACCCGGCCAGCACGAGGCAGCACGCCACGGAGATCTCCTTCCAGGAGATCTGGCGCCGCTCCTCATCGACCGCCGCGGAGAGGCGTGGCTGGGGAACTCCCCACTGGACCAGCCCCGCGCACCCCCAGAGGATCGCCCCGCCCAGGAGGAACGACGGCACGAAGCCGATGCGGGCCGCCGCGACGGCGCCGGCCAGCGGCCCCAGGATCTGCCCCACGGTCATCGCCGACTGGATCGCTGAGACCTCCCGCCGCACGTCCCGGTCGGGGGATCGCCCCGCGATGATGAAGGCAAAGGTCGAGGCGGCGCCCATGGCCCCGAGCACGAGACGGGCCAGGAAGAGCTCGAGCAGCGACCGCGCCATCGCCATGCCGACGAAGCCGAGTCCCTGGAGGATCTCGACCACCACGTAGAAAGTCTTGGGGTTCCCCCTCCCGGCCAGACGTCCCCAGACGGGCGCGGTGACGACGGTGACGAGCGACGAGATCCCCAGGATCCAGCCGGTCCACCTGAGCGTGGAGAGGGGATCCACGGTGGAGAGCCGCTGGATGTAGAACGGCAGGCTGACATAGACGAAGGACCACGCGAAGGTCCCGAAGAAGAGGGCCAAGGGAAGTGTTCGTCGTGACGGCCACATGAAGCGCATCATGGCATCAGACTCCGGGTGCCGCGGCGAGAACCGAGCCGGGTACCCACCGAAGGTGGGTGGAGGCCCGAGGGAGGAGCCGACCGGAGCGTACGCGGTTGTACGTGAGGATCGGCGACGACCGAGAACGCCGGGATGCGACGGTTATCGCCACGGCACTAAAGGCGGAAGAGGGAGCCGGCGCCCCCCCTGGCCGCCAGCCGGTGGGCCAGCCAGGTCCCGCACCCGACCAGGACGATGGCCACCACCCCCAGCGCCGCGCCAGGCCCCCGCCCGACGGCGGACTGCATGTACACGTAGATGCCGTAGGAGAGTGGGCCGAGCTCGATGCGCGGCACGAGCAGGATGGTGGAGGAGAGCTCCACCGCCGACGTGATGAACGCGATGAACCCGCCGGCCAGGAGGCCCCGGGCCATGAGAGGCGCCGTCACCCGGGCAAAAGTCCGGAAGCGGTTCGCGCCGAGATTCTGCGCCGCCTCTTCCAGGGCGAGAGGCAGCTGCTGGAGCGCCGCGTAAGCGCTCCTCACCGTGTAGGGAAGCCGGCGCATCGCGTAGGCCAGGACCAGGATGAGCCACGTGGCCGTCA
>JACPSW010000092.1 GCA_016193045.1 Candidatus Rokuibacteriota bacterium
CGCCGTGGCGGAAGGCCGCGGCATGATCCCGCGCCTGCTCGGGGCGGCGCTGGTCCTCCTGCTCCCTGTCGCCGCGGCGGCCCACGGGGAGCACGGCTCGGCCCGGCCTCTCGGGGAGACGGGCGTGGTCACCGTCGAGGGGTATCAGCTCGAGCTCCTGAGCCACCCTGCGCCGCTCGCCGTCGGCCAGGAGAGCCACGTGGTGGTGAAGGTCTTCAAGAACTCTCCGCTGGCTCCCGTTTCGGGCGGCACGGTCCGGATCGGCCTCGCGCCCGCGAACGCGTCCCACGAACTCCGGCCCGCCGCGGAGGAGACCTGGGCCGGAAATTACGCCGTCGCGTACACGCCGGGGCGGAGGGGGGCCCACCAGGTCCGCGTGGTCCTGGAGGAGCTGGAGGGACGGCGCTTCCGGCCGCCCCTGACGGTGGACTTCCAGGTGGGGGTCGGGAAGGCGCCCGGCCTGGGCGCCGCCGTCTGGACGCTCCTCGTCCTGGCGGGGGGCGGCGCGGCGGCCCTTCTCTACGGCTGGGCGCTTCGAGCGCGGATCGCGCCACCGGCGGGGACCGGCCTCAACCTGCTGGACGTCGGTTGGCTCCGCCGGCTCCTCACCTCGCCCGCGTTCCAGCCGGCGCTCCAGATCCCCCTGCTCCTCCTGATGGCAATCGTCGTGCTCGTCGGCTTCGCCGACGTCCAGGACGGCGGCGTCAACCTCGCCACCAAGCTCACCTGGACGATCTGGTGGGCGGGGATCATCTTCACGTTCTTCCTCGTGGGGCGGGTCTGGTGCCTGGCCTGCCCGTTCGGGGCCCTGAACGAGTGGACCTCCCGCCTGGCGGCGCCGCTCCGGCGGCTCCCGAAACCGTTCAGGAATATCTGGTGGGCCACCGGCATGTTCGTCCTCCTCACGTGGGCCGACGAGCAGCTCGGGGTCGTGCGCTCCCCCGTCGTGACCGCGTGGATCGTCCTCTTCTTCGCCGCGCTGGCGGTGGCCGTGGGGCTCTTCTACGAGCGCCGCAGCTTCTGCCGTCACCTCTGCCCGATCGGAGGCCTCATCGGGATCTACTCGATGACGGCGCCGGTGGAGCTGCGGACGAAGGATACGACAGTCTGCGCCGCCGACAGGGACAAGCTCTGCTATCGCGGCGGCGGGACGGCCGTGGGGTGTCCGATGTTCGAGTTCGCCGCCGCCATGGACCGGAACAACTACTGCAACCTCTGCTTCCAGTGCGTGACGGACTGCCGGCACGACAACCTCACGCTCAACCTGCGCGCCTTCGGCAAGGATCTCTGGGCCTCCGGGCGCCGGTTCCTCGACGAGTCCTACCTGGCGGTGGCGCTGGTGGGGCTCACGCTGATCGTGACGGCTCAGATGCTGACCGCGTGGCCCGGCTGGATGTCGGCCCTGGCCCGCTGGCTCCCCCTCGGGGTACGGAGCAGCCTGAAGCCGGTCACCTACCTGGGGCTCGTGGAGTCCGCCGTCCTCCTCGGCGGCGCCCTCGTGGTGGCGCCGCTCCTGATCCTTGGCGGCGCGGCGCTCGCCGAACGGCTGGCCGGCCGGCAACGTCTGGGCCTCCGCCGGACGTTCGTCCTCTTCGGCTACATGTTCGTCCCGGTCGGGCTGGCCATGCACCTGGCCCACAACCTGGCCCACCTGCTCCTGGAGGGAGGGGGGATCGTCCCGGTTGTCCAGCGCGCCGTGGCGCTCTACACACCGTTCTCCCTCGGGGAGCCCGACTGGGAGGTGTCCCCGCTGGCGGCCGAGCCGGTCGTGGGGCTCCTCCAGGCGACGTTCCTCGTGGGCTTCTTCGTTCTGTCGCTCTACGCCGGGCACCGGCTCTCGCTCCGGGCCTATGCCGACGTCGAGGCCGCGAGCCGGGCCCTCGTCCCGATGGCCCTGCTGTCATTCATGTTCACCGTGGCCGGCATCGTGCTGCTCAACCAGCCGATGGGCATGCGCCACGGCATGTGAGGAGGATCAAACAACGCAGCATTTCGGCGGGGCTGGGCGTGAGCTGCGCACGGGGGTCCCAGCCCAGGTCAGAGAGGAGGAGGCACTCATGAATCGCTCATGGACGTGGATCATCCCCGCGCTGTTGATCGCGACGGGGATCGGCCTGGGGCTCTTTGCCGGGCCGCTGGATGCTCAGCAGAAGAACGTTCTGGTGGCCAAGAAGGTCGCCGCCCCGCCGACCCTCGACGGGGTGATGGAGGACGCCTGGAAGTCGGCGCCGGAGCTGGAGGTGACCGTTCGCGGCGGCCGCAACCTGCCGGAAGGCAAGACGGAGGTGAAGCTCCGCGCGGTCTACTCGGGCGACACGATTTATTTCCTCATGCAGTACAAGGACGCGACCGAGAGCCTCCGCCGGGGCCCGTGGGTGAAGCAGGCCGACGGCTCCTGGCAGAAGCTGAAGGACCCCAACGACAAGGGCGGGGACAACACCCTCTACTACGAGGATAAGATGGCGGTGATCTGGAACATCTCCTCGCCCGCCTTCGAGGCCAAGGGGTGCCTGTCGGCCTGCCACCCGGGCGAGGGGAAGCCCTTCGGCAACAAGTACACCAAGGACGCCGGCGAGCGCCTGGACATGTGGCACTGGAAGGGCGTGCGCACCGGGTACACGGGGCAAATCGACGACCAGTACGTGGACAACACGCGGTACGACAAGGAGAAGAGCCCCAACGCCGGCAGGAAGACCGAGCCCAAGACGGGCGGCGGCTACGCCGACAACGTCAGCGACGACAAGAAGGGGCCGAAGTTCGCGCTCAAGGGGAACAAGCCCGCGCCGCCGTACTGGATCGTTGACAGCGAGAAGGAGGCGCTCGACGGCTCCAAGTACAAGGCCGGCGACGAGGTGCCCGGCATCATCGTCGCGCCCTTCACCGGCGACCGTGGCGACATCTCGGCCCGGCACGTCTGGAAGGACGGCGTGCGGACCGTGGAGTTCTCACGGAAGCTCGTGACCGGCAGCGAGTTCGACGTCCAGTTCAACGACCTGAAGAAGCAGTACGCCTTCGGCGTGGCGGTGTTCGATAACGCGCAGGTCCGCCACGCCTACAGCCCGGGCGTCCTGAAGCTGGTGTTCGAGTAAGCCTCCTGGGGTCAGGCATGCGTATTTGCGTTACCAACGCAAATACGCATGCCTGACCCCAGCCGGCGGTTGATGATATCCGACGAGAGAGGTAGGATAACGCGGGCGGCGCGACGGGCGCGCTTGCCCGTACAGCCGTTTGCTGTTCGCTTTTCAGGGAGGGCGATGAACCTGGCCGTGAGGTGGGCAGTCGCCGCCGTCGCTTGTCTGCTCCTCTGGTCTCCGGGGGCCGCGCGCGCCCAGCCGCTCTTCAGCCCGAGCCAGGACCCCGTCGCCGGGTCGCGCGTCTTCGGCGCCAAGGGCTGCGTCAAGTGTCACTCGGTCAACGGCGTGGGCGGAAAGATCGGCCCCGATCTCGGCCGCATCCCGCGTCCGCGGTCGTTCTACGACCTCACCGCCGCCATGTGGAACCACCTGCCCGAGATGGCCGAGCGGATGCGGCAGTTCGGCATCGCCCGTCCCCACCTTGATCCACGGGAGACCGGCGACCTCATCGCCTTCCTGTACACGCTCAACTACTTCGATCCAGCGGGGGACGTCGAGGCCGGCCACCGACTCTTCACGGAGAAGAAGTGCGTCGTCTGCCACCAGGTGGGGGGGACCGGCGGGGTCGTCGGGCCGAACCTCGACGGGGTGGCGCGGTTGGGCTCGCCGATCCTCGTCGCGGCGGCGATGTGGAACCACGGGCCGGCCATGGCCGAGGCGATGCGCGTCCGGAAGATCGAGCGCCCGTCCTTCAAGGACTCCGAGTTGCTCGACCTGATCGCCTACCTCAGGTCCGCCGCGCCGGCGCCGACCGAGGGCCCGCTGTACGTCCTGCCCGGCCGCGCCGAGGAGGGGCGCCGGCTCTTCGCGGAGAGACGCTGTGTCCTCTGCCACAGCGCCGGCGGCGAGGGCGGCCGGGTGGGCCCGGACCTCGTCGAACGAGGGCTTCACCGGAGCCTGACCCAGTTCGCGGCGGCGATGTGGAACAAGGCGCCGAAGATGATGGAAGCGATGAAGGCCCGCGGGATCGCCGTCCCCCCGCTCCAGGCCGAGGAGATGGCCGACCTGGTCGCCTACCTCTACTCCGTCCGCTACTTCGCCGAGCCGGGCGATCCGGCGCGGGGGCGCCAGCTCGTCGGCGACAAGCGGTGTCTGGGCTGCCACTCGGTGTCCGGCGCCGGCGGCAAGGTCGCGGGCGACCTGGCGCGGCTGAAGGGCCTCGACGCGCCCGGCACGGTCATCGCGGCGCTCTGGAACCACTCGTTCATCATGGAGCACCGGGCCGAGCGGCGGAAGGTCTCCTGGCCCAAGCTCCGCCCCGAGGAGATGGCGGACCTCGTGGCTTTCCTCCAGGCCCAGGGGCGCCCCCGGTGACGGGCATGCGGGGACTCCTCGCTCTCGCGTGGCTCGCTTTCGCGGGGATGACCGTGTTGCCCGCAGCGGCCCAGCAGCAGCGGCCCGAGAGCTGCGCGGCCTGCCATCTCGAGACGGGAGACGAGCGCCTCGCGAATCCCGTGAAGCAGTTCGGCGAGGACATCCATTCGGCCAAGGGATTCGGATGCGTGGCCTGTCATGGCGGCGACGGCAGGGAGGCCGGGATGGAGGCGATGGACCCCGCCAAGGGGTACATCGGCAAGCCCGAGCGCCAGCAGGTGGTGCAGGTCTGCGGGCGCTGCCACTCCGACGCGCGCTTCATGAAGCAGTACAATCCGGCGCTGCGCGTGGACCAGGTGACGGAGTATGCCACCTCGGTGCACGGCCGGCGGCTCAGGGAGTTCGGCGATCCGAAGGTAGCGACCTGCGTGAACTGCCATCCCGCCCACTCGATCAAGCCGCCCTCGGATCCCCGGTCGAGCGTCCACCCGCTCAAGGTGGCGGAGACGTGCGGCCGCTGCCACGGCGATCCGAAGTACATGGAGGTCTACAAGATCCCCACCGACCAGCTCGCCAAGTACAGGCAGAGCGTCCACTGGCGCTTGATGTCGGTGAAGGGCGACCTGTCGGCTCCCACGTGCAACGACTGCCACGGCAACCACGGCGCCGCGCCGCCGGGGATCTCCTGGGTGGGGAATGTCTGCGGGCAGTGCCACACGGTGCAGGCGGAGTTTTTCGGGAAGAGTCCTCACGCCAAGGTGTTCGCCCAGATGGGCGTGCCCGGCTGCGCGACCTGCCACAGCAACCACGACATCCAGGAGGCGACGGACGCGATGCTGGTGCTCGCCGACCAGGCCGTGTGCGCGGGGTGCCACGCCGCCGCGGACAAGGGCGGGAAGGCCGCCGCGGACATGCGCGCCCTCATCGACTCGCTCGGCGGCGAGTACGACAAGGCCCGCGCCATCCTGCTCCAGGCCGAGCGGGCGGGCATGGAGGTCAGCCAGGCCCAGTTCGACCTGAACGCCGCCAAGGACGCGCTGGTCAAGGCCCGCGCGGCCATCCACGCGTTCCGGGTCGAGGCGGTGAAGAAGGAGGGCGAGCCTGGGCTCGAGATCAGCGCCAAGGCGTACGCGCGGGGCGTGCGGGCGCTCGACGAGCTCCAGTTCCGGCGGAAGGGGCTGGCAGTATCGCTCGTCATCATCCTCGCGGTCATCGCGGGGATCGTCGTTAAGATCCGCCAGCTCGATCGCAGATCATAGGCTCCTCACCCGCGTGAGGGGGCACAGAGGAGAGACGCCTGATGGCTGAGGAGACGCTCGACCGGCAGCCAACCCGCAGGGGATTCGTCAACTGGTTTCTCGGCACGAGCGCGGTCGCGTTCCTGCTCTCGGTGTTCTACCCGGTGGGCCGGTACCTGATCCCGCCCACGGTGGCGGAGTCCACGGCGGGGACCGTGAGGCTCCCCTTCAAGGCCGACGACGTGAAGCCGAACACGGGGCAGATCTTCAAGTTCGGCAACCGCCCGGCCATCCTGGTGCGGACCCCCGCCGGCGAGCTCCGCGCCTTCTCCGCCGTCTGCACGCACCTCAACTGCACGGTGCAGTACCGGCCCGACCTCGGCCACATCTGGTGCGCCTGCCACAACGGCCACTTCGACCTCAACGGGCAGAACATCGCCGGCCCGCCCCCCCGGCCGCTCGACCCCTACGCCGTGAACGTGCGGGGGAAGCAAATTGTAGTAAGCAAGAGCACGTAGAGATGGCAGGGTCCGCGAAGCCCCACGGTCGGCTCTGGACGTGGCTCGACGAGCGCGTCGGCCTGGCCGAGCTGGAGAAGGTCGTCAAGAAAAAGGAAGTGCCGGTCCACCGGCACACCGTCTGGTACTACCTCGGCGGCATGACGCTCTTTCTCTTCATGGTCCAGGTGGCCACCGGCATCCTGCTCCTCTTCTACTACCGCCCCAGCGCCGAGGAGGCGTACGAGTCCGTCCAGTTCCTCATGGCCGAGGTGGAGTTCGGCTGGCTGATCCGCTCCATCCACTCGTGGGCGGCGAACCTGATGATCTTCACGCTGTTCATCCACCTCTTCAGCGTGCTGCTCCTCAAGGCGTACCGCCGGCCCCGCGAGGTGACCTGGCTGTCGGGGATCGGGTTGATGGGCCTGGCGATGGGCTTCGGCTTCACCGGCTATCTCCTCCCGTGGAACGAGCTGGCGTACTTCGCCACGAAGGTCGGCACCGAGATCACCGGCGTCGTTCCCGTGATCGGCCCGTTTCTCGGCCGGCTCCTCCGCGGCGGCGATGAGGTCACCGGCGCCACGCTCACGCGCTTCTACGGGATCCACGTGGCGGTCCTGCCGGCGCTCACGACCCTCCTCCTGGGCCTCCACCTCTTCCTGGTCCAGAAGCACGGCATGAGCGTCCCCCCGGGCGCCGAGCGCGCCGGCGGCGGCCGGCGGACGATGCCCTTCTTCCCCAACTTCCTCCTGCGCGACCTGGTGGGGTGGCTCTCGGCGCTGGCGATGCTGGCCGCGCTGGCCGCCTACTTCCCGACGGAGCTCGGCCAGAAGGCGGACCCGTTCGCGTCCGCGCCCGTGGGCATCAAGCCCGAGTGGTACTTCATGTTCATGTTCAAGACGCTGAAGTACCTGCCGAGCTACATCCTCGGCATCGAGGGAGAGATCGTCGGCGTGGTCGGCTTCGGCGTGGGCGGCCTGTTCCTGCTCCTCATCCCCTTCCTGGACCGGCGGACGGCCCGGGGCGAGCCGAGCCCCCTGTTCACCTGGATCGGCATCGCCATCATCCTCTACATGGTCGCGCTGACCTACCTCGGCTACACCGAGGTCGCGACTCAATGACGGCGCGGCGGACATTCTTCCTGCTGGGCGCGTGGTTCGGCGCAGCGCTCCTGGCCGCCGGCGCTCCCGCGGAAACGCAGGCGCCGGGAGATGCGGCGCGCGGCAGCGCCATCTTCGAGCAGAAGCAGTGCGCCCGCTGTCACCAGCCCCGGGGTCAGCGCGGGATCGGCCCGGCGCTCGAGGAGGTCAGGAGATCTCAGGGCGCGCTGGAGCTGGCCGGGCGCATCTGGAGCCACGCGCCGGTGATGTTCGCGCTGCTCAAGCAGCAGGGGCTCGAGTGGCCCCAGATCGGCGCGGCGGAGATGGCCGATCTCATGGCCTATCTCCAGGCCGACCCGGCGCGGGATCCCGCGCCCAACCTCCAGCAGGGACAGGTCCTCCTGATCCGGAAAGGGTGCCTCAAGTGCCACCGGCTCCGCGGGGAGGGCGGGTCGGTCGGCATCGAGCTCACTCGGTATCACGCCGGCTACCAGTCCCCCGTCGCCTGGGCCACCACGATTTGGAATCATTCGTCACGGATGGCCGGGCACTCCGCGCGGATGGGCGTGCTCTACCCGCGCTTCACGGGAGACGAGATGGTGAATCTGTTCGGGTTTCTCAAGGGCTCCGCCGAAGCATCACCGCGCTAATCCTAAGGAGGAGGGCAATCTTGCGACTCATGCGACTCGGAAGTCTCGCGCTCGGCCTCGCGTTCGGGATCGGGCTGCTCTCGGGCGTCCGGGGCGACGCCCAGGTGAAGATCCCGCCGGACTTCGCCTACGAGAAGGGCAAGGACAGCCCCGGGGAGGTCACCTTCAGCCATGAGAAGCACAAGGAGAAGGCGGAAAAGTGCGCCGCCTGCCACACCAAGGTCTTCAAGATGAAGAAAGGGACCTCGGGGACGATCACGCTCGCCGCACTCAAGGAAGGAAAGTTCTGCGGGGCCTGCCACGACGGCAAGACGCAGACGGGCGGCGTGGTGGCGTTCGCGGTGGATGACAAGGCCAACTGCGAGAAGTGTCATAAGAAATAGCGGCGCGTTCCTGCTCCTGGGAAGCGTCCTGCTGCTCCTCTCCGGCGTCGCCCTGGCGGCCGACGATCCGACGGCGGCCGAATGCCTGGCCTGTCACGGAGACCGGCAGCTGAAGCGGGGCGCCCCGGCTCCCGGGCGCTCGCTCTCCCTCTTCGTCGACGAGGCGGCCGTGAAGGCCTCCGTCCACGCCAGCGTTGAATGCGTGGCCTGCCACAAGAACGCCACGGCGCCCCACGACGAGCGGCTCCCGGCCGTCGCCTGCGCCGAGTGCCACGCGAAAGCCCGCGCCGCCCTGAGCGAGGGAGTCCACGGGAGCGCGAAGGCGCGAGCACGGGCGCCGGCGCCCACCTGCGCGGGCTGCCATGGGACGCACGCTGTCGGCCCGGTCGCCACCCTCGGCATCGAGAGCTGCGCCACATGCCACGCGCGCCAGGTGGGGCTGTACCGGGAAAGCATTCACGCGCGCTCCCGCCAGCGTGGGGATTCCCAGGCGGCGACGTGCCGGTCGTGCCACGGCGACGCGCACGCCCTCCTCGCGAAGACCGACGCGCGAGCGCCGACGTACCACCTCAACCTGCCGAGGACCTGCGCCCAGTGCCACGCCGATCCGGAGCTGGCGAAGCGCTACAACATCCCGGTCGGGAACGTGTACCAGCTCTACATGGACTCGATCCACGGCCGGGCGCTGACGCGGAGCGGCCTCCTGGTCGCGGCCAACTGCTCGGACTGCCACGGCGCCCACGAGATCAACCCGCGGGCCGAGCCGGCCTCCCGGGTCTTCCGCGCCAACGTCCCCAAGACGTGCGGCGCGTGCCATGCGGGAATCCTGGCGGCCTACGCGGAGTCCGTCCATGGAACGCGCGTGGCCCGGGGCGACCTGAAGGCGCCGGTTTGCACCGACTGCCACAGCGCCCACCAGATCCGCCGCGTGGAGGGAGCGCCGTGGCAGCTGGAGGCGATCCGCGAGTGCGGCACGTGCCACGAGGAGTCGCTGAAGACCTACCGCGACACCTTCCACGGCAAGGTGACCGCGCTGGGCTATACGCGCGTCGCCAAGTGCTCGGACTGCCACGGGGCCCACGACGTCCTGCCGCTCGCCGATCCCCGCTCCTCGGTCTCCCCCGCGCGGATCGTCGCGACCTGCCGGCAGTGCCATCCCCAGGCCACGGCCGCCTTCGCCGAGTTCCATCCCCACGCCGACTACCGGAACAAGGCCCGGTTCCCGAAGCTCTACTACACCTACCTCGTGATGACGGGGCTCCTCGTGGCCGTCCTCACCTCGTTCGGCCTACACGCGATCCTCTGGCTCCCCCGCTCCCTCGTCGACAGGCTCCGCCGGTGAGCGCGACAGGCCCGCACTACTTCCGGCTGAACCTCTACCACCGGATCCTCCACGGGATGGTGATCGTGAGCTTCCTCGGGCTCGCCCTCACCGGCCTGCCGCTCAAGTACGCCGAGACCGGCTGGGGGCAGTGGCTCTCGCACCTCCTGGGGGGCCCGTTCACCGCCGGCTACCTCCACCGCTTTTTCGCCATCGTGACCTTCACCTACTTCGCGCTCCACCTGGGCTACGTGGCGCGCCTGATCCTCACCGGCCGGCGGGGGATCTTCTGGGGGCCCGACTCCATGGTCCCCCAGCCGCACGACTTCGTGCAGATCTACCGGCACGTCAAGTACTTCCTCGGCCTCGGGCCGCGCCCGCGCTTCGACCGCTGGGCCTACTGGGAGAAGTTCGACTACTGGGCGGTGTTCTGGGGCGTGTCGGTGATCGGCGCCTCGGGGCTCCTGCTCTGGTTCCCGACCTTCTTCGCCCGCTACCTGCCCGGCTGGGTCTTCAACGTGGCCATCATCATCCACAGCGACGAGGCGCTCCTGGCCGTCGGCTTCATCTTCACGATCCATTTTTTCAACGTGCACATGCGGCCGGAGAAGTTCCCCATGGACCCGGTGATCTTCACGGGCCGCGTGGAGGAGGAGGAATTCAAGCGGGAACACGCGGCGGAGTACGAGCGGCTCAGGGCCGAAGGGCGGCTGGAGGCGCTCCGGGC
>JACPSW010000045.1 GCA_016193045.1 Candidatus Rokuibacteriota bacterium
ACGCAGTAGGTGCGGTAGTAGCACGACTTGTAGCCGTTCCAGGTGAGCGCCGCCAGGTCCATGAAGACGATCTCGCCCGGCTTGATGATGCGGTCGGAGAAGTTGCGCCAGTTGGGCCACGTGTTCGGGCCGGAAGAAACGATCACATCCTCCACGTCTTCCATGCCGGGGATGCTGTAGAGGTAGTGCATGATGTGGGCGGTCACCTGGTTCTCCGTCAGCCCCGGCTTGAGGAAGCGCATGGTCTCCCAGTGGGCGGCGTCGCCGATGGCCCCCACGATGCGCATGCACTCCTGCTCGTCCACGTTCTTGATCGCCCGGGCCTCCATCATCGGCGTCATGCCGTCGACCCACTTGAGCTTGGCCTCCTGGAACGCGGCAAGCATGTTGATGTCGATGAAGTCCACGCCGAGCGTCTGGTCCAGGACGCCGTACCGCTTCATCTCCTTGACGATGGCGTCGGTGAACTTCTTGACCTGCTGCTTCGAGGCGGGCCCCGCCGCCCCCTTGATCCAGGCGTAGGACCAGCGGATGTTTTCCTGGGGGATCCAGGGCGCGTGGCGCTGGATCTGGAAGCCGATGTCGCCCTGCTCGAAGAGGACCGGCGCCCCGTCGCCGCAGAGAAGCGCGTAGCGCAGCCCCGGCTTCAGGCGATTCCAGCCCGGCGTCAGCGTGCTCGTGACGTAGCGGACGTTTTCGTCGTACATGAGGAGCAGCGCCCCGAGGCCGTGGGCCTTCATCCGCTCGCGGGCGCGCTCCAGCCGGTACTTCCGGAGCCGATCCCAGTTGATGCGCTGCTGCCAGTCCACCCCGACGGTGCCGAAGTTCGCCATTACGACCTCCTGAAGAAGACCCGCGGATGAGCGTCCATCCTCCCGGGCAACGGGTCCAAGTCTAAGGCCTCAGATCCGCGGGCGCAATGAGGTTGGGATCGAGGCATGCCTCTTGCTCAGCCCCCGGCTCTGTGCCATGGTCTCCGCGGGAGAGGGGGGCGAGGAAGGTGGGACTCGAGAGGTCCGAGGTCAGGGATGGGATGCGGATCGATTGGAACGTCCCCATTGTCATGGACGAAGGTCTGGTGCTCCGGGCCGACGTGTTCCGGCCGATCGCGGAGGGGAAGTACCCGGCCATCCTGAGCTACGGCCCCTATGCCAAGGGCCTCGCCTTCCAGGACGGCTATCCGAACCAGTGGCAGCGCATGACCGCGCAGCACCCCGACGTAGCGGCGGGCTCGACGAACAAGTACCAGAACTGGGAGGTCGTCGATCCCGAGAAGTGGGTGCCCGACGGCTACGTCTGCATCCGCGTGGACTCGCGGGGCTGCGGCTGCTCGCCTGGGCACATCGATCACTTTGGGCCGCGCGAGACGCGGGACCTGTACGACTGTATCGAGTGGGCCGCCGTCCAGCCGTGGTGTACCGGGAAAGTGGGCCTCAGCGGGATTTCCTACTACGCGATCAACCAGTGGCACGTCGCCTCCCTCCAACCCCCGCACCTGGCGGCCATGTGCGTCTGGGAGGGCGCGGCCGACTGGTACCGCGACATGACGCACCACGGCGGCATCCTCTGTACGTTCTGGGCGAACTGGTACGACATGCAGGTGAAGACCGTCCAGTACGGTCTTGGGGCGCGCGGGGCGCGGAGCCGGGTGACCGGGGAGCCGGCCTGCGGCCCCGAGACATTGCCCGAGGCGGAGCTGGCCAAGCGCCGGTGCGACCTCGGGAACGAGATCGTCGCCCACCCGCTGGACGACGCCTACCACAAGGACCGCTCGCCGGTGTGGTCGAGGGTGAAGGTGCCCTTTCTGACGGCAGGGAACTGGGGCGGTCACGGTCTCCACCTGCGCGGCAACGTCGAGGGCTTCGTGCGCGCCGCCTCGACCCAGAAGTGGCTGGAGCTTCATGGGCTCGAGCACTGGACCCACTTCTACACGGACTACGGCCAGCGGCTCCAGAAGCGCTTCTTCGACCATTTTCTGAAGGGGGGGAACGACGACTGGCTGACCCAGCCGCGCGTGCAGCTCCAGGTTCGCCGCCTTGATGGCTTCGTCCGGCGCTTCGAGGACGAGTGGCCCATCGCCCGCACCCGCTGGACGAAGCTCTACCTCAACGCCATCGATTCGAGCCTCCGCTGGACCCCCACGACCGCAACCGGGAGCATCGTGTACGAGGCCCTGGGGGAGGGCGTCACCTTCCTCTCCCCGCCGCTGGAGCAGGAGACTGAGATCACCGGGCCGTCGGCGGCCAAGCTCCACGTGTCCTCCTCGACGACGGACGCCGACCTTTTCGTGGTGCTGCGGGTCTTCGCGCCGGACGGGAGGGAGGTGGTGTTCCAGGGCGCCATCGATCCCCACACGCCCGTCGGCCAGGGGTGGCTCCGGGCCTCCCACCGGAAGCTGGACCCCGGCCTCAGCGCCCCTTACCGTCCCTATCATGCCCATGACGAGCGCTGGTCGCTGACGCCGGGCGAGGCGGTCCCCCTCGAGATCGAGATCTGGCCCACGTGCGTTGTCGTGCCGGCGGGCTACCGGATCGGCCTGACCGTGCGCGGGAGGGACTACGAGTACCCGGGGCCGAGCGGCGGGCGGCTGTCGAGCTTCAAGAATGAGCTTCGCGGCTGCGGGCCCTTCCTGCACGGTGACCCGCGGGATCGGCCCCCCGAGATCTTCGGAGGGAAGGTGACCCTGCACTGCGGTCCCGATCAGGCGGCGTACCTCCTCCTCCCCGTCATCCCGCCGAGGAATCCCTCAGTCGCTCCAGCGCCGTGATCGCGACGGCGAGATCTTCCCCGCCACGGCCCGCGGCCTGGGCGGCCCCATAGAGTTGCTGCGCCACGCGGGTCAGGGGGAGGGGCGCTCCCGCCTGGCTGCCGGCCTCCAGGATGAGAGCCAGATCCTTCATAAAGAGATCGAGCTTCATTTGCGGCGGAAACTCGCGTCGAACGAGCATGGGGCCGCGTACCTCCAGCATGCGCGAGGTTGCGGCGCTGCCGGTGAGGATTTCGAGCGCGAGCGCCGGGTCCAGCCCCGCCCGCTCGGCCATGAGGAGGGCCTCCGCCGCGGCCGCCGTGTGGAGGGCGACGAGGAGGTTCGCGACGAGCTTCAGGGCCATGGCCCGGCCCGCGGCTCCCACGTAGACGGCGCGGGGGAGGATGGCTTCGAGGAGGGGCCGCCAGCGCTCGGCCAGGGCAGGGTCTCCTCCGACGAAGATGATCCCTTCCCCCCGGGCGACCATCGCGCTGGTCCCGCTCACGGGACAGTCAAGGAAGTGGAGACCCCGCCCGCTCGTTTCCCGCGCGAGACGCTCCGTCTGCGCCGGCGAGATAGTGCTCATCTGAATGAGGGTCTGTCCGGCCCGGGCGCCCGCCACGATCCCGTCCGCGCCGAGAATCGCCTCGTCGACGCTGGCCGGGGAGGGGAGGAGGGTGCAGACCACGTCCGAGCCGCGCGCCACGGCCTCGGCGGAGGCTGCGCCCCTCCCTCCCAGAGCCACGAGTCCCTGGACCTTCTCGGGGAGCACGTCGTACCCCAGGACCTCGTGCCCCCGGGCGCGGAGCCGTGCGGCTACAGCCGCGCCCAGGAGCCCGAGGCCGACGAGCCCGACGGTCGCCATCAATCCCTACAGCCCCAGATAGCGGGCTTTGATTTCCTCATTCCCCCAGAGGGCCTGGGGCGCCGAAGAATGCACGATCCGGCCCCGCGAGAGCACGTGGACGTGGTCGGCCACCCTGAGCGCCAGGGGCAGGTTCTGCTCGACCAGGAGAATCGACAGCCCTCGCGTTTTCAGGTCCGTGATGACTCGGCCCATCTCTCGCACCAGAAGCGGCGCCAGGCCCTCGGTTGGCTCGTCCATCAGGAGGAGATCGGGGTTCGTCATGAGGGCGCGGGCGATGGCCAGCATCTGCTGCTCGCCGCCGGAGAGTTTGCTCGCCCGGTGCTCGGCGCGCTCCCGGAGGCGAGGGAAGAGGTCCAGCACGCGCTCGATGGTCCACGAGCCACCGGCCCCCCCGGCGGCCACCGTGAGGTTTTCTATGACCGTGAGCGAGGCGAACACCCGGCGGCCCTGAGGCACCAGCCCCATTCCGAGATCCACCGAGCGATAGGAGGGCCACCCCGTGATGTCTCTTCCCTTGAAAAGCACCTGTCCCCGCCGGGGCAGGGTGAAGCCGATGATGGAGCGGATCAACGTGGTCTTCCCCATACCGTTCCGCCCCAGGATGCCCACCACCTGGCTCTTCTCCACGCGGAGCGAGACCCCCTGGAGGACGTAGCTATCGCCGTAGTAGGTGTGAAGGTCC
>JACPSW010000108.1 GCA_016193045.1 Candidatus Rokuibacteriota bacterium
GCGTCGAGGGGGACGTCACGCTGACCGACACCGCCTTCCGCGAGATCGAGACGGGCGACGGCAAGCTCGGCTTCTCCCTGGAGGGCGGGCAGTGGCGGTGGGAGCTCGGCCTGGCGCTGGGCCTGAGAGCGCGCGGCGTGGCCCCGCTGGCGTTCGACGGCCCGCTCCAGGCCGAGGCCACCGCGACCAGCCTGGATCTGATGCCGCTCCTCCCGGGGCTGAGGGCCGAGCTGCCCTTCCCGCTCACCGCGCGCGCCGACGGCCGCGCCACACTCCGAGGGACGCTGCCGGGGCTGCGCGACCTGGGGAGCCAGATCGAGCTGACGGCTGCCGGTCAGGCGGGGGAGGTGGCCTGGCGGACGCGGGAACCGGCCCGGCTCACGCTGGAGGCGGGGGCGCTCCGCTTCGAGTCGCTGGACCTGGTCGGCCCCGGGCTCTCCGTCGCGATCAGGGGCAGCGTCCAGCCCGGCGAGAGGACCGACCTCGATCTCTCCGGCCACGCCCCCGCCGCGATCGTCAGATCGTGGGTGCCGCCCCTGGCGGATCTCCGGGGCGCCCCCGACGTGCGTCTCTCCCTCGTGGGTCCGGTGGGGGACCTGAGAGTCGTCGGTCGCGCCGAATTGAGCCGCGTGGACGTCAAGCTCAAGCCCGTCCCGATCTGGCTCTCCATTGCCAGCGGCGAGGTGCGGTTCGACAACGACAGCCTCCAGTACAAGGTCCGCGAGGGCGCGGCTGCCGGGGGCCGGCTCGAGGGGCAGGGGACCGGTCGCCGCGACGGCCAGGGGTGGCGGCACACGGTGGACTTCAGGCTGGACAAGGCGCAGATGGAGCCGATCTACGAGCAGATCCAGTCGGATCGCCGCTGGGCTGCCGGCGACCTCTTTGCCCGGGGCTCGCTCGCGTTCGAGACCGCTCCCGACCAGTCGGCGCTGACGACGCTCGGGGGGCGGGTCTCGCTGGCGTTGGATGGCGGCAGCCTCTCCCGCTATCCCGCGCTGGTGAGGATCTTCGGCCTCCTGGGCACCGTCGCCCAGCCCTACCGCCTCCCCGACCTCGCGCGGGAGCGGATGCCCTACCGCCGGATCGGCGCCGACTTCGACGTCAGAGACGGCATCATGGAGACGAAGAACCTCCTCCTGGACAGCGAGGTGGTGCGGGTGAGCGGCGTGGGTAAAATCATGCTCGCCGATCAGACCGTGGACCTCGACCTCGCGGTGAGGCCGCTCCAGGTGCTGGAGCAGGGAATCCGGCGGATCCCGCTCCTGGGCCGGCTCCTGCCCCAGGAGCAGAGCCTGGTCATCACGTACTTCGACATGCAGGGACCCTGGGCCGATCCTGCGATCTCCGTGGCCCCGGTCAAGTCGCTCGGCGAGACCGTGGTGGACATTCTCCTCCTCCTCCTCAAGGCGCCGGGGCGCGTCATCAGCCCGAGCCGGTGATGCTCACCCAGCTCGCCCGGCCGGTCGCCAGACGGCTGGTCGCCCTCATCCCCGTCCTGTTCGGGATCAGCCTCCTGGTCTTCGTCCTGAACGCCCTGGCCCTCGGCGATCCGGTGCGCGCCCTGCTGGGCCAGCGCGGCGACCCGGAGCTGATCGCCCAGATCCGCAAGGAGTACGCCCTCGACCGTCCGCTCTGGGTCCAGTACGCGACCTGGATGGGCCGCCTCCTCCAGGGCAACCTCGGCCGCTCCTACCACCAGCAGCGCCCCGTGAGCGATGTGATCGCCGAGCGCTTTCCCGCGACCTTCAGGCTGGCGGTGGCCGCCACCGCGATCGCCGTGGCCGCCGGGCTCGGGATGGGAATCGCCGCCGCACTCCGGCCGGGCGGCGCCCTGGATCACCTCCTGATGGGGGCCGCCGTCATCGGCATCTCGACGCCGGTGTTCTGGCTCGGGCTCATGCTTTCCCTCCTCTTCGCGGTGTGGCTCGGCTGGCTCCCCGTGTCCGGGTACGGAGATGGGGCCCTCGCCCACCTCGTCCTGCCCGCGGTGACCCTAGGAGCGCTCCACACCGGCACCATCGCGCGGATGACCCGATCGAGCCTCCTGGAGGTCGTCCGCCAGGACTACGTCCAGGCCGCCCGGGCCAAGGGGCTCGGCGAAGTGACGGTCATCGGTAAGCACGCCCTCAAGAACGCCCTCATCCCCGTCGTGACGGTGATCGGGATCGGTCTCGCCGACCTGCTGGTGGGGGCGCCCCTCACCGAGACGGTATTCGCCTGGCCCGGGCTCGGCCGGATGCTCGTCGCGGCTGTGGGGCAGCGCGACCTCCCCGTGGTCATGGGCGCCGTCCTGGTCTTCGCGATGATCTATGTCCTCGGCAGCCTGCTTGTGGACCTCGCCTACCTCGTCATCGACCCGAGGATCCGTCGTGACTGAGCGCGGGCCCTTCCGGCACCATGGGATCCAGGTCGGCGGTGCTCTCGTGGCTCTCTTCGTGGGGGCGGCGCTCCTGGCGCCGTGGCTGGCGCCCTTCGATCCCCATGAGGTCCCCACGGGGCTCGCCGCCGCGTCGCTCCGTCCGCCCGGCCCGCCCAACGCCCTCGGCACCGACGCCCTGGGGCGGGATCTCCTCTCCCGCGTGCTCTACGGGGGGCGCGTCTCGCTCCTGGTGGGGGTCGGCGTGGAGCTCGTGGCGGCCCTGATCGGGGCGCTCGTGGGGCTCGTGGCGGGCTACTACGGCGGCTGGCTCGACGGGCTCCTGATGCGCGTGACCGACACGGTGATGGCCTTCCCGTCGCTCATCCTCGCCATCGGCCTCATCGCGGTCTTCGAGAAGCCCGGCCTAGACAAGGTCTTCCTGGTCCTCGTCCTCCTCGGCTGGACGACGATCGCCCGCGTGGTGAGGGGCGAGGTCCTGTCGCTCAAGACGCGGGACTACGTCCAGGCGGCGCGGGCCCTCGGGGTCCCGGACACCATCATCGTGTTTCGTCACCTGCTTCCGAACTGCCTGGCCCCGCTCCTCGTGGCCGCCACCATCGGCGTCGGCGGCAACATGGTGGCCGAGGCGGGGCTGTCGTTCCTGGGACTCGGCGCCCAGGCGCCGACGATTTCGTGGGGGGCCATGCTCGCCGAGGGGCAGACCTTCCTGGCCTCGGCCTCGTGGGTCGCCGTCTTCCCGGGGCTGGCGCTCATGCTGGCCGTCCTCGGCATCAACCTCCTCGGCGACGGCCTGCGAGATATGCTGGACCCGCGGCTGAAGCGTTGACCCACCGCTGCCCTGGTCGAGCGCGGGCTAGGCCCGCGCAACCCTCGGGGGGAGGTATCGGAAGGGGGGCAGAGCCCCCCTCCGAGTTGAACCTCCTCGGCGACGGCCTGCGCGACCTCCTCGACCCCCGCTTCCGGGGGGGCAAGTAGTCCTGAGGTCCTCTTCGTCCTGGCGGAGCGCCCTCCGCCGGAGCGGCAAACAGCAGCGAGAGCCTCCGACCGACCCCAGGGACGCGGTTCATCACCCGGCCCCGGTTGCGCGTTGACGCGAATAGGCCATAATGGTACCTCTTACACATGATGGTACGCAGAAGGCAGACGTCCAAGGCGGTCATCCGGCAGCGAAGGAGCCGGGAGGCTCGCGCGCTGGATCGGCGATACGTGGAGGGGTATCTGAGGAAACCCGAAGACGTGGCCTGGGGGGAGACCGGCGCCAAACTGCTTGCCCGCAGGCTGCCGCGGGAAAAGTGGTAGCCTAACGTCCCGAGAGGATCGGATGCCATCAATCAAAGACACCGCGGTGGAAATGACCCAGTTCGTGCTCCCGGAGCACGCCGGGGCGCCGGGACAGATCCACGGCGGGCGGATGATGGAGTGGATCACGCATGCGGGGACGATCGCGGCCTGCCGCGTGGCGCGGGGGACCGTGGCACTCGGGGCCATGGACGACATCGACTTCCTCCATCCGGTTCTCGTGGGGGAGATCGCGATTCTCCGGGCCCAGGTCGAATACGTGGGGCGCTCCTCGCTGGAGGTCGGCGTCCGCGTCTTCTCCGAGAATCCGGCCACGGGGGAGCGGGCGGTGACGCTCTCGTCGCACCTGGTGTACGTGAGCATGGACGAGGGGGGCAAGCCCCGGCCGGTCAAGGACAAGATCGTGCCGGCGGGGGCCGGTGAAGAGGCCCTGGTCGCGGCGGCGGTGGCGCGGCGGGGAGAGCGCCTGGCGCGCTTCGCCCGGAAGGCGGAGAAACTGAAGGAGGCGGCGGCGGAGGTCGAGGATTTTCGCGTGAAGTTCGAATCCTCCCGCATTGTCCGCCCCAATGAGGTCTTGTTCCAGGATTTCATGTTCGCGGGGAAACTGCTCTTCGACATCGACGAGGCCGGGGGGATCCTCGCGGTCCGCTACACGCGGGGGTTCACGATGACCGCCTGCCTGGACGCCATGGACTTCTACTCGCCGGTTCGCGCACGGGAGCTCCTGACGTTCAAGGCGGGGCTGAACCACGTGGGGAGGACCTCGATGGAGATGGGCGTGAAGGTCCTGGCGGAGGTGCCCTGGACCGGGGAGGTGCGCCATACCTGCACGGCGTATCTCACGTTCGTCCACCTGGGGCTCGATCGCAAGCCCCGTCCGGTCCCGCCGTTCACCCCGGAGAGCCCCGGGGAGAAGCGCCGGTGGGAAGCGGCGCTGAGCCGGCGGGAAGCCCGGCTGGCCCGGGTCAAGCGTCTCAAGGCATCGCTCCTGAACGAGGACTAGGGTTATGAGTGGTCATTCACGCTGGTCCCAGATCAAGCGCAAGAAGGGGAAGGCCGATCAGCAGCGGGGCAAGCTCTTCACCAAGCTGATCCGCGAAATCACCGTGGCAGCCCGCACGGGAGGCGGCGACCTCAAGATCAACATGCGACTGAAGGCCGCCCTTGAGGCGGCCAAGGCGGCCAGCATGCCCGCCGACAACATCAAGCGCGCCATCCAGAAGGGCACGGGGGAGCTGCCCGGGGAAACCTACGAGGAGGTCACCTACGAGGGCTATGCCCCCGGCGGGGTGGCCCTCATGGTCCGGGTCCTGACCGACAACAAGAACCGGACGGCCCCGGAGATCCGCCACGTCTTCGAGAAGAGCGGCGGCAACCTCGGACAGGTCGGATGCGTGGCGTGGATGTTCGAGCGCAAGGGCGTGATCCAGGTGGACGCTGAGCGGATCAGCGAGGATGAGCTCCTGGCCCTCGCTCTGGACGCGGGCGCCAACGATATGAGGCGCGTCGAAAAAGTTTACGAGATCACCACCACTCCTGATGAAATGGAGTCGGTGCGCCGGGCCCTGGAGGAGCGGAAGGTTCCCGTCCTGGAGGCCGAAGTGAGCATGGTGCCGCTCTCCACGGTCCGCGCGGAGGGCAAGGACGCCCAGGCGGTCTTGCGATTGGTGGAGGCCTTGGAGGAGCAGGACGACGTTCAGGCCGTCTACGCCAACTACGACATCCCCGACGAGATCATCGACGCCATCACGGCCGCCTAGCGCCGCGCCCGGCCTCCGGGTCATCGGCATCGACCCGGGGCTGGTCGAAACCGGGTTCGGCGTCCTGGAAGCCGGTCCTGGGGGCGTGTCGCTCCTGGACGCCGGCGTCATCACCACCTCCCGCAGCGCCCCCCTGGAAGCGCGCCTCCACGCCCTCCACGGCGCCGTCCACCGGCTCTTGGAGCGCTTCAGCCCGAGCCTCCTCGTGGTGGAGGATCTCTACACCGAGTACAAGTTCCCCCGAACGGCCATTCTCATGGGCCACGCGCGCGGTGTCATCTGCCTGGCGGCGCGCCAGTGCCAGGTAACGGTGCTCCCCCTGGCCCCCGCCGAGGTCAAGCGCGCCATCGCGGCCAACGGGGCCGCCTCCAAGACCCAGGTCCAGCGGGGCGTCCAGCGGCTCCTGGGACTCTCGGCGGTCCCCAAGCCCAGCCACGTGGCCGACGCCCTGGGACTGGCGGTCACCGGCCTCTCGCGGGTGACCGGGCGCTTGCCCCGATGATCGCGTCGCTCCGCGGCAAGCTCAGGAAGAAGCTCGAGGACCGCGTGGTGGTGGAGTCGGCGGGGGTCGGGTACGAGGTCTTCCTGCCTCCCGTGGCGTACCGGGCCCTCGGGGAGGCCGTGGCGTCGGAGAAGGACGACGCCAGCGACCTCTCGCTGGTCATCTACTATCACGCCACGCGGGACCAGCCCCGGCCGTTCCTCATCGGCTTCACGAGCGAGCTCGACAAGGAGTTCTTCGAGAAGCTGATCACCGTGAAGGACATCGGGCCCCTGGTGGCCGCGCGGTCTCTCACCTGCAGTGTCGCCGACCTGGCCGCCGCCATCGCGCGCCAGGACGAGAAGTTCCTCCGCCGGCTGCCCGGGATCGGGCCCCAGAAGGCGCGGAACATCGTCGCCCAGCTCCAGGCCAAGGTCGCCAAGTTCGCCCTTCTGAAGGAGCCGGGGGCCGGCGAGCCCGAGCCCGTGACGGAAGCGCCGGCGGGGGAGGAAGAGGTCCGGAGCCTGGTCTGGGAGGTGCTGGTCAAGCAGCTCGGCCACCGGCCGAGCGAGGCCGCCCAGCTGATCACCGAGGCGCTCCGGCGCAAGCCCGGGCTCGAGACCGCCGAAGAGCTCTTCGACGAAATCTACCGCGGCCGCAAGCCTGCGTGAGCTTCTCGCCTACGGAGAGGAATTCGCTGTAAGACTTCGGCGGCGGAAGTCCCAGGCGGCGCGGGCACGGCATGCTCGAGGTTCGGCATGCGGTCCTTCCGGGAGATCAGCTCGGCGTACCGCCCGAGCATCTGCTCGTATGTGCGGTGATAGAACTCGGGCAGCACCTGCGATCGTCCCTCGTGGAACCTCCGAAACTCCCGGTCCGTGCGCAACATCCGGAGGATGTTCCGGTACACGTTGATCCACGCCCGGGTGCTTGCCGTCCGCGTCCAATGAATGATCTTGACAGTCCGGCGCGTCGTACTGCTCATCCGCCGCCGTAACATCTCCCGGGAGCAGCAGTGCTCGAAGAGCTCGATCAGCTTCTCGTAGTACGTCACCGGATCGTAATTCTTCAGCGTCATCACGAGGTACGGCGCGTAGTAGAAGCTGAAGGGCATCGATGTCAGTATCCGACCCTCCTCTCCGAGCCGGTCGTACAGCGGGGTCCCCCCGTACGGGACCGGGATGTTGAGCGCCGGCCAGGCGAACGGCGTGCGCGTCATGAACTCCTTCGTGAGTCCGATCGGCTCATCCCCCTCATCCGTATCGAGCCCAAAAATGAAATTGGCTTGCAGGTAGGGGATATTTTCATGGAGATGTCGGAACTGTTCCGCCACCCCTTCGAGCTTCTGGATCCCCGCTTCCCGTCCCACGCCGGCCTTGTTCGAGTAGTCGACCCAAGACTCGACGCCGGGAGCGACCGCGACGCAGTTCGTTTCCCTCAACTGCTTCACGCGAGGTCCGCGGAGGACGGACAGTGAACTCTCTATCATGTAGGGATTGCGCGAATCTGGAGGAATGGTCTCGAGCACGTCGAGAACTTGATCGAACTTGACGCCGAAGTTGGGGTCGTGGAAACCCACCAGGACCCCGGGCAACTCCGCCGATAGGAAGCGAAGATCGGCGGCGAGGCGGTCGAGGGGCAGCAGGCGATAGGGGGTATCCCAGTCGATGCAGAAGTTGCAGTTATAGGGGCAACCCATGCTCGACAGCATGGGCACCGTGGTCATGAAGTATCGCCGCC
>JACPSW010000093.1 GCA_016193045.1 Candidatus Rokuibacteriota bacterium
CACACGCGGCGCTTGGCCTGGGCCCGCGACATCGTCCGCCCGGCGCCGTGAGCGGTGGAGCCCCACGTCTCCGCCATCGCGCGCGCCGTGCCGACCAGGAGGGCCGAGCCCGTCTCCATGGAGCCCCCGATGATGACCGGCCGGCCGATCTCGCGGTAGGCCTCCGGCAGATCCGGGGCGCCGGGACCGAAGGCGCGGGTCGCGCCCTTCCGGTGGACGACGAGGTCGAGGAGCTCGCCGTCCACGGCGTAGCGCTCCACTTTGGCGGTGTTGTGGCAGACGTCGTAGACCACCGACAGCCCCAGCTCCCGGGGGTCCTTGCCGAAGACCCGCCCCATGACTTCGCGCACCCGGTGGGTGATCACCTGGCGGTTCGCGAAGGCAGTGTTGGCGGCGGCCGTCATGGCGCCGAAGTAGGACTGGCCCTCCTTGGACCTGAACGGAGCGCAGGCCAGCTCCCGGTCGTTCACCACGATCCCGTAGTTCCGCATGACCTGATCGAAGAGCCTGAGGTAGTCGGTCCCCACCTGGTGGCCGAAGCCCCGGGAGCCGCAGTGGAGCATCACGAAGACCTGCCCGGGCGCGTCCACCCCCAGGACGCGGGCCGCGGTGGGATCGTGAATCCCGCCCGGACGGATCACCTGGAGCTCGAGGTAGTGGTTGCCGGAGCCGAGCGTGCCGAGCTGCCCGAGCCCGCGCGAGACGGCGCGCGCGCTCACGTGGGCGGGATCGGCGCCGGGGAGGCACCCTCGCCCCTCGGTTCCCTCCAGATCCTCGGGCCAGGCGTAGCCGTGCTTCACGCACCAGCCCGATCCTTCCACCATGACCTCGCTGAACTGGGCCTCCGAGAGGCGCACGAACCCCTTGGCCCCCACGCCGGAGGGGACGGCCGCGAAGAGCGCGTTGATCAGCTCCCTGAGCCGCGGCCTGACCTCGTCTTCGGTGAGCGTCGTCCTGAGGAGCCGCATCCCGCAGTTGATGTCGAAGCCGATGCCGCCCGGGGAGATCACGCCGGTGTCCGCCCGGAACGCCGCCACGCCGCCGATGGGGAAGCCGTACCCCCAGTGGCCGTCGGGCATGCAGAGGGAGGCCCGCACGATCCCGGGAAGGCAGGCGACGTTGGTCACCTGCTCGAAGACGCCCTGGTCCATCTGGGCCAGGAGCGCCTCGGAGGCGTAGATGCGCGCCGGGACCCGCATCCCGGGCTTTTCGCTCGGGGGGATCTCCCACACGCAGTCGCCGACCGGGAGGACTTTCATCGAATCGCTTTCTCTAGAGATGCCGATGGGCCCTATCGGCGGTCGCGCCGCGGGGCGCCCCGCCCGCCGCCTCCCATCGGCATCTCTAAATGTCGATATCTTCACCTGGGGCGGGCACCCCGGGCTGTCTTCACCTGCTCGTCTCGGACGGCGGGGCCCCTCCGGTTTCGCTCGCCTCGCCCGCTGGGGCCCCAGCCCCAGGGCGGTCTGCGGCTCGCACTGCGGCCCCGCGACGTCCTGCGACTCGCCCGGCCGTCACGCCCGCCCTCGCCGGATTCCAGCACTTCCTCGCTCCGGGTGGCCTCCCTCGCCCCTGCGATCGCGGGGCGGCCCTCACTCGCCTAGATGTCGATTACGATCCTGGCGCGCCAGGTGCCGTCCGTCTGTCCGAGGGCGAACTGGTGGAACGTCACGGCCTTGGCGTCGGCGCGGAGCGCCGTCCGCTCGGGATCGATGACACCACCGTGGACGCGCGCCGTCAACTCGAAGGGACCGGCGCCGCTCACGCGGACCTCCGCCCGCGGGAAGACTTCGCGGTCCCGGTCCTTCCGGTAGATCAGCTCCGACAGCCAGTCGTACAGCAGGAGATCGAGCTGGGGAGCCGTGAGGGCGATCGTCCGCTCGACGGCGCTGGGCACCGTCGCCGGGTCCACCATCACGTCCGCCAGGGCGGCGGCGGCGGTGGCGAAGAGGTCGTCGAGGTCGGTTCCCTCGACGTCTACGGCGCAATCGGCCAGCGCCACCTCTTCGAGAAACTCATACCGCCCCACGGCTCCCCGCCCGGTCCCGCTGCTACTCCGCCTTGACCGGGATGGTCGTGCCCTTGGCCGCCGGCGTCTTGGGCAGCTTGACCGTCAGCAGCCCGTTCTTGAACGTGGCGCTGACCTTGCTGCCGTCCACCGGCACGGGCAGGCGGATGCTCCGCACGAAGCCCCCGTAGGAGCGCTCCATGCGGAAGTAGTGCTCGTCCTTCTCCTCCTTCTCCTGCCGCTTCTCCCCCTTGATCGTCAGGACCTGATCCTGGAGGGACACTTCGATCTCCTTCGGCTCGATCCCGGGGATCTCAGCCTTCACCACCAGGGCGTCCTTGGTCTCGGAGAGGTCCAGGCTGGGGGTCCACTCCCCGCCGAGGGCCAGGAACTCGTCCCACTTGGGTTCCCAGAAGCGCTCGAACAGCCGGTCGATCTCCTTCTGAAGGGTCGTGAGGCCTGTCCAGGGTGCCAACGCTTTCATGACGTACTCCTCCTCCATGCACGAACGATTGGACGGTCAGGCTTTCGCCGAAGGAGGTAGAATTGCAACCGCGATGCCGGATCGAACGGGCGATAAATCAACATCTTATGCCGAGGTCGCGCGCCCCGGGTGGGGCATCACCGCCCCCCGGTGGGGCGTCCCCGCCCGCTAACGCCTCGGCGGCAACGCAAATACGCATGCCTGACCCCACGATACGGCCGATCCGGCCGGAGGACGAATCGGAACTGACCGCCCTCTATGCGCGCCTGAGCCCCGAGACGGCTTACCAGCGCTTCTTCACGGTGATGGCGCGCCTCCCTCCCGACTGGGCCCGCATCCTCGCCAACGTGGACTACGACAAGCGGATGGCCATCGTGGCGGTCGCGCCCGGCGGCCAAGTGATCGCGGTGGCGCGGTACGACCACGACGACCAGGCGAAGGAGGCCGAGATCGCCCTAGTCGTCCAGGACGACTGGCAAGGAAAAGGGCTGGGAACGATTCTCATGAAGGATCTGCTCGCCTACGCGGCGACCAAGGGGATTCGCCGGTTCCGGGCCTACGTCCTGGGCGACAATCGCCGCATGCTCGACCTCCTGGCGCGGACCACCCAGATCCTGGAGCGCTACACCGAGCGCGGCATCACCTCGCTCCTCCTGGCGCCCCTCCCTCCGGCCGAGGCCCCCGCGGGCGGCGCGCGCTAGCGGATCCAGGTGCCGGGCCAAATAACGAGCCAGACAAGGCCCGAGGGAGGAGGCGGCCGGAGGCGTACGCCGTTGTACGTTGAGGACCGACGACGACCGAGAACGCCGTATGGCGAAGTTAGTTGGCCCGGCGCTAGCGGGTTGTCGCGCCCAGGGGCGGCGGAGGCTCGGCCGCCGCCACCCGGATGCGGGCGTCCACGACGGCGGCGCCTGCTGCGTGCACGAGGATGGGGTTCAGGTCGACCTCGGCGATCTGGGGGAGGTCGTCCGCCATCGTGCTCGCCCGGAGCAGCATCTCCTCCAGCGCCCGGACGTCGCACACCGGGCCGCCGCGGTAGCCCGTGAGCAGCGGGGAGGTCCGGAGGCTTCCGATCATTTCCCCGGCGTCCTCGCGGGTCACGGGGGTGAGGCGGACCGCCACGTCGCGGAGCAGCTCCACGAGCACGCCGCCGGCGCCGCACGCCACCACCGGACCGAACTGGCGATCATGCACGACCCCGACGAGCATCTCCACCCCTTTCGGCACCATCCGCTGGACCACAAAGCCCGTGGGCGGATGTCCCAGGGCGCCGAGGCGCGCCGCCATCTCCTCGGCCGCCTTTCTGACTTCATCGGTGCCGCGTAGATTGAGGCGAACCCCGCCGACCTCCGTCTTGTGGAGGATTCCGGGGGCGATCGCCTTCAGCGCCACGTCCCCGCCGAGCTCCCGCGCCGCCGTCCCGGCCTCTTCCGGGGCGGTCACGACGCGCTGGTCGGCGACGGGAAGCCCGTAGCACGCGAGCAGCGCCGCCACCTCCCCCGGCGCCAGCCACCCCTCCCCTCGCCTGAGTGCTGTCGCCACGACCGCGGCCGCCTCGTCCCGGCGAAGGCCGGGGAGCACGGCCGGCGGCGCCTCCGGCCGCCCGCGCCACTCGCCGTAGCGGGCCGCGCGGGCCAGGGCCAGGGCCGCCGCCTCGGGAAACGCGTACGAGGGGAGGCGGACATCCGCGCTCTTCAGCTCCTCGGGGACGCCGCGGGCCGACATGAAGACCGTCAGCACCGGCTTCTTCCCGTCGAGGCCCCGCGCGCCGTCCACGATGGCGCCCGCCACGTCCGCGGGCCGCGTCACCAGCGGAGGGATGAAGATGACGATCAGCGCGTCCACCGTGGGGTCGGCCGCGACGATGCCGATGGCTTCACGATAGTGCTCGGCGGTCGCGGAGGCGATCATGTCCACGGGGTTCGCGACGGCGGCCTCCCCGGGCAGGAACGCGCTCAGCCGGGCCTGGGACTCCGCGCTCAGCACGGGAACCTGGATCCCTTCGGCCTCGCAGGCATCCGCGCAGAGGATGGCGGGCCCGCCCGAGTTCGTGATGATTCCCACGCGGCGGCCCCCGGGCGGCGGTTGATGGGCCAGGAGGGAGGCCACGTCGAAGAGCTCCTCGAGGGTATCCACCCGGATGACGCCGGCCTGGCGGAAGAGCGCGTCCACCGTGACGTCGGACGCCGCGAGCAGCGCGCCGGTGTGCGAGGACGTCGCGCGCGCGCCCGCGGCCGTGCGGCCGCTCTTCACCGCCACGATCGGCTTGGCCCGTCCCACGCGGCGCGCGAGCCGCGAGAACTTCCGCGGGTTGCCGAAGGATTCGACGTAGAGGAGGATGACGTCGGTCCCCGGATCCGATCCCCAGTAGGAAAGGCAATCGTTGCTGGAGACGTCGGCCCGGTTTCCGATGGAGACGAACGTCGAGATCCCCAGCCCGAGGGAGCTCGCGTAGTCGATGACGGCCAGCCCGAGCGCCCCGCTCTGAGAAAAGAACCCGACCCGCCCCGCCGGCGGCATGCCGGCGGCGAAGGTCGCGTTGAGCCGGACGGCGGGATCGGTGTTCACGATGCCCATGCAGTTCGGCCCGATCAGCCGCATCCCGGCCGCGCGGCAGACCCGCAGCAGCCGCGCCTGCCGCACCCGGCCCTCGTCGCCCGTCTCGGCGAAGCCGGCCGAGATCACCACCAGCGCCCTGACGCCCTTGCGCGCGCACTGCTCGGCCACCTCGATCACCCGGGCGGCCGGGACGGCGATGACCGCGAGGTCCACGGCGCCCGGAATGGCCTCGACGCCGGGAAAGGCCGGCACGCCCTGCACCACCTCCGCGGCCGGGTTCACGGGATACACGGGGCCGGCGAAGCCGTAGGCGAGAAGGTTGGCGAAGACCTCGCCGCCGATCGTCCCGCGGTCCCGCGACGCCCCGATGACGGCGACGGCGCAGGGGGCGAAGAACCACTTGAGCGCGTTGGCCGCGGCGATCTCCTCGCGATGCTCGAAGTGCTCGCGCGCCGCGTCGGTGAGGGAGGTGGCAAAGGTCATCTGGATCTGTCCGGGCTCGGCCCGCACCTCCAGGGGGAACCCCGATTCGCGGAGCACCTCGAGCATCCGGTGGTTCTCGGGGAGCATCTCGGCCTCGAAGACCCGGATGCCGTTGACGGCGGCGACCTCCGCCAGTTGGCCGAGGAGAAGCGTGCCGAGGCCCCGGCCCTGGAAGTCCTCCGCGATCGCGATGCCGATCTCCGCGCGGTCGCCCTCCCGGGGGACCACGTAGATGGCGTGACCGACGACGCGCTCCTCCAGGCCGGTCGTGGCCAGGAGCCCGAAGGTCTTCACATAGTCCACGTCGGCCTCCCGCCGCGCCTCCCCCATCAGGAACACGTCGGTCGCGGGGGAAAAGAACCGGAGCGACCGGGAGCGCGCCGACAGGCTGCGAAAGAAGATCAGCAGGCGGTGGTCGTCGTCGGGGGAGACCGGCCGGACGTGGACGGTGGCGCCGTCCCTCAGGACGACGTCGGCCTCGCGGTGAGCCGGGTACTCGGGGGCTGGCATGGGGTCAGGCATGCGTATTTGCGTTATGGTAACGCAAATACGCATGCCTGACCCCAGCATTGCATGACCTGACCCCGATGGTATAGGGTGCGGGTATGCCCCGCGTACCCGATCCCCCCCGTCTGACGACGGAGCGCAGAGTCACCGCCCTCCCGTCGGACATCCAGGCCATCGTCCGCGGCGACCACAGCGATCCCTTCGCCGTGCTCGGCCCCCATCGTCTCGCGGGCGACGCGGGCGTGGCCGTCCGCGCCTTCCTCCCCTTCGCCGAGACGGCGCGGGTGCTCCCCCTCGGGACCGCCGAGGGCGCGCGGCCCATGGAGCGGATCCACGCCGACGGCCTCTTCGAAGCGCGCTTCCCGGCGGCCAGCGCCCTCTTGGCCTACCGGCTGGAGACCACCGACGAGCGGGGACAGGTCCGGGAGTTCGATGACCCTTACCGCTTCCCCTCCACGCTCTCCGACTACGACCTGCACCTCCTGGGGGAGGGGACGCACTACAAGGCGTACGAGAAACTGGGGGCCCACCTCCGCACGCTGGAGGGAGTAGCGGGAGTGGCCTTCGCCGTGTGGGCCCCCAACGCGCGCCGGGTGAGCGTCGTCGGCGACTTCAACCAGTGGGACGGCCGCCGCCATCCGATGCGCTGTCATCCGGGCAACGGCCTCTGGGAGATCTTCATCCCCGGTCTCGGTGAAGGGGCGCGCTACAAGTTCGAGCTCATCTCCCGCGCGGGAAAACCGCTCGCCCTCAAGGCCGACCCCTACGCCTTCGCCTTCGAGCCGGAGACGCCCCGAACCGCCGCGGTCGTCTCTTCCCTCGAGGGCTATGAATGGGGGGATGCCGAGTGGATGGCCGAGCGCGGCCGGCGGAACGCTCCCGACAGCCCCGTCGCCATCTACGAGGTGCACCTGGGCTCCTGGATGCGGGTGCCGGAAGAGGACAACCGCTTCCTCACCTACCGCGAGCTGGCCCCGAAGCTGGCCGCCTACGTGGAGGAGATGGGCTACACCCACGTCGAGCTGCTGCCGGTGATGGAGCATCCGTTCTACGGCTCCTGGGGCTACCAGACCATCGGTTACTTCGCGCCGACGCGCCGCTACGGCGCGCCCCACGACTTCATGTCCTTCGTGGACCACCTCCACCAGCGCGGGATCGGGGTGATCCTGGACTGGGCGCCGGCCCACTTCCCCCGCGACCCTCACGGCCTCGGGTACTTCGATGGAACGTACCTGTACGAGCACGAGGACCCGCGGCAGCGCGAGCACCCTGACTGGGGGACGCTCGTCTTCAACTATGGCCGGAACGAGGTCGCCAACTTCCTGATCGGCAACGCCCTCTACTGGCTCGAGCGTTATCACGTGGACGGGCTGCGCGTGGACGCGGTGGCCTCGATGCTCTACCTGGACTACGGGCGGAAGCCCGGCGAATGGGTCCCCAACCCCTTCGGCGGCAACGAGGACCTGGAGGCCGTCGCCTTCCTCAAGCGCTTCAACGAGGTCGCCTACCAGTACCACCCGGGCATCATGACCATCGCCGAGGAGTCCACGGCGTGGCCCATGGTCTCGCGCCCGACGTACCTCGGCGGCCTCGGCTTCGGCTTCAAGTGGAACATGGGCTGGATGCACGACCTCCTGGACTACATGAGCCGCGACCCGGTCCACCGCAAGTACCACCACAACCAGCTCACCTTCGGCCTCCTCTACGCCTGGCACGAGAACTTCATCCTGCCCCTCTCTCACGACGAGGTGGTTCACGGCAAAGGGGCGCTTCACGGGAAGATGCCCGGCGACGACTGGCAGAAGTTCGCCAACCTGCGCGCCTTCTATGCCTTCATGTACGGCCACCCGGGGAAGAAGCTCCTGTTCATGGGGGGCGAGTTCGGCCAGACCGGGGAATGGGATCACGACCAGAGCCTCGACTGGGCCCTGCTGGAGATGGGGCCGTACCACGGAGGCCTCCAGAGGCTGGTCAAGGACCTGAACCGGCTCTACCGGAGCGAGGCGGCGCTCCACCAGGTGGACTTCGATCCCGCCGGCTTTCAGTGGATCGACTGCAGCGACTGGGAGCAGAGCGTGGTGTCCTTCCTGCGGCGGGCCAGGAACGGGGAGGATTTCCTCCTCTTCGTCTCCAACTTCACGCCGGTCCCGCGCCACGGCTACCGGCTCGGGGTGCCGCGCGAGGGGTTCTACCGGGAGTGCCTCAATACCGACGCCGGGCTCTACGGCGGCAGCAACGTGGGGAACCCGCACGGCGCCTGGGCGGAGCCGACAGCCTGGCAGGGACAGCCCCACTCCCTGGTGCTGACGCTCCCGCCGCTCGCCACCCTTGTTCTAAAGCCGTCCCCACGCTGACCATGGCGCGCGAACGCGTCCTCGCGATGATCCTGGCGGGAGGAATGGGCCGGCGTCTCTACCCCCTGACCCGGGACCGCTCGAAGCCGGCCGTCCCCTTCGGCGGCCGCTACCGGATCGTGGACTTCGTGCTCTCCAACTTCGTCAACTCCGGGATCCTCTCGCTGTACGTCCTCGTCCAGTACAAGTCCCAGTCCCTCATCGAGCACCTCCGGACGGCCTGGCGGCCGGGCGGCCTCATCCCCGACCACTTCATCAACATGGTCCCGCCCCAGATGCGCCTGGGGGAGATGTGGTACCGCGGGAACGCCGACGCCGTCCTCCAGAACCTGCACCTGGTCGAGGACTTCTACCCGGACCTGGTGGCCGTCTTCGGCGCCGACCACATCTACCGGATGGACGTGAACCAGATGGTGGCCTTCCACCGGGAGCGCGAGGCCGACGTCACCGTGGCCGCCCGCCGGGTGCCGCTCGCCGAGGCGGCGGACTTCGGCGTCCTCGAGGTGGATGCCACCGGCCGGATCGTCAAGTTCGTCGAGAAGCCGGCGACGCCGCGCCCCATGCCCGGGGATCCGAGCCGGGCGTACGTCAGCATGGGGAACTACCTCTTCCGGCGGGAAGCCCTGGTGGACGCCCTGCTCGCCGACGCCGAGCGCGACACCGACCACGACTTCGGCAAGACCATCATCCCCGACCTTGTGCCGCGGGCCCGCGTGTTCGCCTACGACTTCCACAGGAACGAGATCCCCGGGCTGAAGCCCTACGAGGAGGCCGCCTACTGGCGGGACGTGGGAACGCTGGAGGCATACTGGCGGGCCCACATGGATCTGCTGGGCGAGGAGCCCCGCTTCGACCTCGACAACCGCCACTGGCCCATCCTCACCGGCCCGT
Organism: Candidatus Rokuibacteriota bacterium; assembly: GCA_016193045.1. Taxonomy (GTDB): domain Bacteria; phylum Methylomirabilota; class Methylomirabilia; order Rokubacteriales; family CSP1-6; genus CSP1-6. The sequence goes on from JACPSW010000093.1 coordinate 9,287, forward strand.
ACCAGGGCCCGCCGGCCCGCATCGTCGCCGGCGACTTCGAGAACGCCGAGATCGGCGCGGGCTCTCTGCTGAAGCGCGCCACCATCCGGAACTCGATCCTGGGGCGGGGCGTCTGGGTGAACGAGGGCGCCGTCGTCGAGGACTCGATCATCATGGACTACAGCGCCATAGGGAAGGGCGTCCACCTCCGCCGCGTCATCGTGGACCGCTTCAACATCATCGGCACCGGAAAAGAGATTGGCCTGGACCGCGAGGAGGACCGGCAGCACTACCACGTGGACCCCGCGGGCCTCGTGGTGATCCCGCGCGGCGGGCGGCGGGAGTTCCTGGGGAGCCGCGAAGAGCTGTGAAGTTCCTCACCGTGCACGGCCACTTCTACCAGCCGCCCCGGGAGAACCCCTGGCTCGAGGAGGTGGAGGGGGAGGCGGGGGCCGCGCCCTATCACGACTGGAACGAGCGGATCACAGCCGAGTGCTACGCCCCCAACGCGGCCAACCTCGAGAAGATCTCGTTCAACTTCGGCCCCACCCTCCTCTCCTGGCTCCAGGGCCACCGTCCCGAGACGCACGCGAAGATCCTGGAGGCGGACCGCGTCAGCCGGCAACAGCGCGGCGGGCACGGGAACGCCATCGCCCAGGCGTACAACCACCTGATCATGCCCCTGGCCTCGCGACGGGACAAAGTCACCCAGGTGCGCTGGGGCGTGGAAGACTTCCGCCACCGCTTCGGGCGGGAGCCCGAGGGGATGTGGCTGCCCGAGACCGCCGTGGACAGGGAGACCCTGGCGGTGCTGGCCGAGGCCGGTCTCAAGTTCACGATCCTGGCGCCCACTCAGGCCCGCCGGGTCCGGCCGCTCCCCGACGGCCGGTGGCGGAGCGTGGAGGGCGGGAAGATCGACCCGAGTCGAGCCTACCGCTGGGCCTCCGGGGCCGACCCGAGCCTCGCGCTCTTTTTCTACGACAGCCCCATCTCGCGCGCCATCGCTTTCGAGGGCGCCCTGGCGGATGGCGAAACCCTGCGAGCGCGGCTCCTCTCCGGCTTCGCGCCGGATCGCCCCTCGCCCCAGCTCGTCAACGTCGCCACCGACGGCGAATCCTACGGTCACCACCACCCTGATGGCGATGAGGCCTTGACGGCGGCGCTGCACCACATCGAGAGCGCGGGGGACGCGACGCTGACCAACTACGGCGCCTTCCTGGCCGCCCACCCCCCGACCCACGAGGTCGAGATCGCCGAGCGGACCTCGTGGAGCTGCGTCCACGGCGTCGAGCGCTGGCGGGCGGACTGCGGCTGCCGGGCGGGCCGCGCCGACTGGCACCAGCGCTGGCGGGCGCCTCTCCGCGAGACGATGGACTGGCTCCGCGACCAGCTCGACCCGTTCTGCGAGACGCGCCTGGGGAAGCTGGTGAAGGAGCCGTGGGCCGCCCGCGACGACTACATCCAGGTTATCGTCGACCGCTCCGAGGAAAGCCGGGCCGCCTTCTTCTCCCGGCACCAGCGCGGCCCGCTCGAGCCCCCGCGGCAGGTGGAGGCGCTCCGGCTGCTGGAGCTTCAGCGGCAGCGCCTGCTCATGTTCACCTCCTGCGGCTGGTTCTTCGACGACATCTCGGGCCTCGAGGCGGTCCAGGTGCTCAAGTACGCGGCCCGGGCGATGCAGCTCGCGGTCGGGCTCGGCTTCTCCGGCCTCGAGGAGGAGTTCGCCCGCCGCCTGGCGGCGGCCCCGTCGAACGTCCCCGAGCACGGCAACGGTGCAAACGTCTTCCGGTGGGCGGTGCTGCCGGCCAGGGTGGACGCCAAGCGACTCGTCGCCCACTATGCCATCACGGCGCTCTTCGAGGACCCCGGCGAGGAGCGCCGGATCTTCGCGTTCCGGGTGGAGCGACTGGACGCCAAGCGGGCCGCCGCGGGCGGAACCACCCTGATGGTGGGCCGCGTCCGCGCGCGCTCGGAGATCACGGGCGAGATCGAGGAAGTGTGCTACGCGGTTCTCCACCTCGGCGGCCAGGACTACCACTGCTCGGTCGGGAACCTCCCGGGCGCGGCCGCCTACGAAGCCGCCAAGGCCGACGTGCTGGCGCGCTACCTCACCGGTGGGCCATCGGAGGCCGTCGCCGCCATGGACCACCACTTCGCGGGCCGCGCCTTCTCCCTGAAGGACGCCTTCCTCGACGAGCGCCGCCGGATCCTCTCCGGCGTGGGGTCAGGCCTGAGTAATTGACCATCTGTCTTTCTCGATGCTCGGGGTGACCGAGCGTGGCCCTGACGGTGAAGGTTCCCATGCCCCGGATTGTGCGCCACGCGTTGAGACCGGTCAACGTCCAGGATGAGAGACAGGGGCGGATCCTCGTAACGCAAATACGCATGCCTGACCCTATAGGACGCCGAAGAGGGGGCAGAGGACGCGCAGGCCCAGCCAGATCACAAGGGCGCCCGTCAGGTCCAGCCAGACCCCGGCCTTGATCATCTCCTTCAGGGGAACCAGCCCCGAGCCGTAGACGATCGCGTTGGGAGGCGTCGAGACGGGGAGCATGAACCCGAAGCTCGCCCCCAGGGCCGCCCCGAGCGCGGGGGGGATCGGGCTGCCGCCCGCGCCCCCGGCCAGGGCGATCACCACCGGGATCACCATGCTCGCCGACGCCGTGTTCGACGACACCTCCGAGAGAACCACGCCGAGGACGATCGCCACCGCCGTCAGCGCCCAGACGCTCTCCGCCCCGACCGTCCGGACCATCCCCGCCCCGATCGCCTCGGCGAGCTTCGTCTCGAACATCAGCCGCCCCAGCGCCAGCCCGCCACCGAAGAGCAGGATCGTCCCCCAGTCGATCCGCGCGGCTTGCCGCCAGCCGATGGTGAACTCCCCGCGCCGGAGATCGGTGGGCAGCGCGAAGAGCAGGATCGCCGCGCCCAGCGCGACGATGGACTCGGGCAAGTGGGCCTCGAAGAATCGCGGGAGCGCGGCCTCGGGCGAGGCGATCAGGGCGACCGCGCCTGGCAGCATCCAGAGGACCGCGGCCAGGACGAAGACGACCGACACGTTGAGCTGGGCGCGGGTCCAGGGGCCGAGCTTCTGCCGCTCCTCGGCGACGAACCGCTGGAGCTTCCCCGCGCCGCTGCCACCATCGGCGTAGCGGAGGCGGAGGATGATCCAGGCCAGCACCAGCATCAAGACCGTCAACGGCATGGTGACGGCGACCCAGTCGAAGAAGGTCAGGCGCCGGTCCGTCAGCTCGCGGATCATCCCGATGGCGATCAGGTTCGGCGGTGACCCCACCGGAATGCCGACGGCGACGGAGGACGACCAGGTCAGCATCAGCAAGAGGCCGATGGGGAACCGCGTCCGCGCCGGATCGCCCGCCGGCCCGAGGCCGCCCAGGATCCCGAGGCCGACCGGGAGCATCATCGCCGTCGTCGCCGTGTTGCTGACCCAGAGCGAGATCGCGCACGTGACGGCTCCCACCGTCGCCAGGATCCGCCCCGGGCTCCGGGTCGCCCACGGGTGGCGTAGGAGTCCGAAGGCGAACCGCCGGTCGAGGCCGCTCCCCCGCATCGCCTCGGCGATGATGAAGCTCCCGATGAAGAGGAAGATGATCGGGTCGCCGTAGGAGGCGAGGACGGTCTTGGCCGGCGCCACGCCGAGGACGATCGCCAGGACGGAGGAGAAGACCGCTGTCACCGGGACGGGCAGGGCTTCGGTCACCCAGTAGGTCACCGTCCAGGCGAACACGCCGGCCAGCAGGTGCGCCTCCGGGCTCAGGCCCTCCAGCGGCCACGCCCAGACCAGCACGAAGAGGACAGGGCCCAGCGCGAGCCCGACGTACTTGGTGGGGCCAGGCATGCGTATTTGCGTTACGGCGACCGGTCAATGTCCAGGATTAGAGACAGGCGCGGATGCTCGTAACGCAAATACGCATGCCTGACCCCATTCACAGGCGGCAGGCGCCGGGGTCGCATCTGGCGAAGAACTCCCGGCTCGTCGCGTCCTCCCCCACTCCGAGGGTGAGGACCTGCGCGTCCTTCGAGCCCGAGCGGAAGATCGTGATCCCCTTGAGCCCGAGCCGCCACGCCTCCAGGTAGGCCTGCGCGACCTCCTGAGGGTCCGACTCCTCGGGGAGGTTGACGGTCTTGGACACGGCGTTGTCCACGTGGCGCTGGAACGCCTGCTGGATCTGGAGGTGACGGCGCGGGGAGATCTCGGCGGCGGTGACGAAGAGCCGCCGGGTCTCCTCCGGGACGCCGGGAACGCCGCGGAGGTGCCCCCTGGCCAGGACCTGCTCGAGGATATGCTTCGCGTCCAACCGGTGCTCCTCGGCGTAGCGCTGGAAGATCGGGTTGACCTCCAGCAGCGGCGCGCCGCCCAGCGTGTGTTCGCGGCGGTAGGCGAGCGCGAAGAGCGGCTCGATGCCGCCGCTGGTCCCGGCGATGATGCTGATGGTGCCGGTGGGGGCGATGGAGAACCGCGTGGCGTTGCGGATCCGCTCGCCACTCGCCGCGTAGACGCTCCGGCCCCAGTTGGGGAACACGCCCCGGCGCTCGGCGAGCTCCCGTGACGCCTTGGTCGCCTCCTCCGCGATGAACGCCATCAGCCTGTCGCCCCAGGCGACCGCATCATCCGAGTCGTAAGACACCCCCAGGAGGATCAGGCACTCGGCGAACCCCATGACCCCGAGGCCGATCTTGCGGTTGCCACGCGTCACCTCCCCGATCTCCGGCAGCGGCTCGCGGGTCACCTCGATCACGTCGTCCAGAAAGCGCACGCCGACGCTGACGGCGTGGCCGAGGCGGTCCCAGTCCACGTCCGGCTCCCCGCTCACCGGCTGGACCATGTTGGCCAGGTTGATCGAGCCCAGGACGCAGCTCTCGTATGGCAGGAGCGGGACCTCGCCGCAGGGGTTGGTGGTCTCGATCTCCCCGAGAGCCGGCGTGGGGTTGGCGCGGTTCACGGCGTCCAGGAAGAGGAGGCCCGGGTCGCCGGTCCGCCACGCCGCGTCCACGATGCGATCGAATACCTCGCGCGCCCGGATCCGGTTGACGCTCCGGCCGCTCCCGGGATGGACGAGCTCGTACGACTCGCCCGCCTCGACCGCCTCCATGAAGCGGTCGGTGACCGCCACCGACAGGTTGAAGTTCTGCAGGCTCCGCCCGTCGAGCTTGGCCTCGACGAACTCCAGGATGTCCGGGTGATCCACCCGGAGCACTCCCATGTTGGCGCCGCGGCGGCGCCCACCCTGCTTGATGTTCTCCGTGGCGCAGTCGAAGACCCGCATGAACGAGACGGGCCCCGAGGCCTCTCCGCCGGTCGAGGCGACCACCTCCCCGCGGGGCCGGAGGCGGGAGAAGGAAAACCCGGTGCCGCCGCCGGTGCGCTGGACCAGCGCCATCGCGCGCAGCGAGCCGAAGATCCCCTCCATCGTGTCCTCCACGGGGAGGACGAAGCAGGCGCTCAGCTGGCCGAGGGGCGTGCCGGCGTTCATCAGCGCCGGCGAGTTCGGGAGGAAGTCGAGCGAGGTGAGGAGGCCGTGAAAGGCCTCCTGCCAGTCGTCGGCCTCCCGCGCCGTCCCCAGGAGGAGCTCCGCCTGGGCGACGGCCCGGGCCACCCGGCGGAACAGGGCCTCCGGGGTCTCGATCACCCGCCGCGCCGCGTCGCGCCGCAGGTAGCGGGCATGGAGCACCCTGAGGGCGTTGGGGGAGAGGAGCGCAACCGCGCTACCGCCCGACATAGCGGAGGGCGATCAGCGCGGCGACGAGGACGATCACCGCCAGGGCGATGAGCCAGTGATCCCGTACGGCCTCGACCATGTCAAATACCTCCGTAGATTGAACAGCAAGAGGAATGCCACGGGAGAACTCCCGAGAATCCGCCAGTTACGCAGGCCGGGCAGGCTCGGGTGAGGCGGGAGCGCCTCAGGTCCGGGGACACTTGGCGGTTGACAGGGGCGGGAGGCGCCGCTAGCGTCGGGGGGATGATCATCGGCGTGCCCAAGGAGACCTTCCCCGGGGAGCGGCGCGTCGCGCTGGTGCCCGCGGCCATTCCCACCCTCGCCAAGGCCAAGTGGGAGGTGCTCGTGGAGTCCGGCGCCGGCGCCGCCGCGTTCTACCCCGACGCGGCCTATGTGGAGAAGGGGGCCCGGATCGCCGCCTCCCGAGCGGACGTGTTCGCCTCGGCGGACGCCGTCTTCCAGGTCCTCTGCCACGGCGCCAACGACAAGACCGGTCGCGCCGACCTCCCGCTCCTGCGCCCCGGCCAGGCCCTGATCGGCTTTCTCCGGCCCCTGGGATCGCCGGAAGCCGTCAAGGAGATCGCGGCCACCGGCGCCACCGCCTTCGCCGTGGAGCTGATTCCGCGGATCACCCGCGCCCAGAGCATGGACGCGCTCACCTCCATGGCCACCGTGGCCGGCTACAAGGCGGTCCTGCTCGCCGCCGCCACTCTCCCCCGGATGTTCCCGATGCTCATGACCGCTGCCGGCACCGTCACGCCGGCGAAGGTGCTCATCATCGGGGCGGGGGTCGCGGGGCTCCAGGCCATCGCGACGGCCCGGAAGCTCGGCGCCGTCGTGTCGGCCTACGACGTCCGGTCCGCGGCGAAGGAGCACGTGCTGAGCCTGGGGGCCCGCTTCGTCGAGCTGCCCCTGGAGGTGGCCGACGCCGAGGACGCCGGCGGCTACGCCAAGGCCCAGGACGAGACGTTCTACCGGCGCCAGCAGGAGCTCCTGGCCCGGGCGGTCGGCGAGAGCGACGTGGTGATCACCACCGCCGTGGTCCCCGGCCGCAAGGCCCCCGTGCTGATCACGGGGAAGATGGTCGGCGGGATGGCCCCCGGGTCGGTGATCGTGGACCTGGCCGCCGAGCGGGGCGGCAACTGCGAGCTGACCCGCGCCGAGGCGACGGTGGTGGAGCACGGCGTGACGATCATCGGCGCCGTGAACCTGGCGGGGACCGTCCCCTACCACGCCAGCCAGCTGTACGCCCGGAACCTCACCGCGTTCTTCCTGCACCTGGCGAAGGACGGCAAGCTCGAGCCGAGCCTGGAGGACGAGATCACACGGGAGACCCTGCTGACCCGCGGGGGCGAGGTGGTTCACCCGCGTGTCCGCGACGCCCTGGGAGGCGCATGATGGAAGTGCTGGCGATCACGCTCACCGTGTTCGTGCTGGCGATGTTCGTGGGCTTCGAGGTCATCACCAAGGTCCCGCCCACCCTCCACACGCCCCTCACCTCGGGCTCCAACGCCGTCTCGGGCATCACCCTCGTCGGCGCGATCCTCTCGGCGGGGCTCCAGCTCACCACCCTCACCACCGTGCTGGGCTTCCTGGCGGTGGTCTTCGCCACGATCAACGTCGTCGGCGGCTTCCTGGTTACCCACCGGATGCTCCGCATGTTCAAAAAGAAGTAGCGCCGTGCGCCTGGCCCTGGTCAATCTCGCCTACCTGGTCGCCTCGGTCCTCTTCATCCTGACCTTCAAGGGGCTGAGCCACCCGCGGACCGCGGTGCGCGCGAATCTCACGGGGTCGGTGGGGATGCTCATCGCCGTGGTGGCCACGCTCCTGCTCCTCGACTGGGGCCAGGGTGTCCAGGTCTACGGGGTGATCCTGGCGGGGCTGGTGGTGGGTTCCCTGATCGGGGCGCTTCTCGCCCTCAGGATCCGGATGACCGCCATGCCCCAGATGGTCGCGCTCCTGAACGGCTTCGGCGGGGCAGCCTCCACCCTGGTCGCGGGCGCCGCCCTGCTGGAGGAGCTGGCCCAGGGCCGCCTGCCGTCCACCCAGTCCACCGTCGCCACGGTCGCGGCGGGGATCATCGGGGCGGTCACCTTCTGGGGAAGCCTCGTCGCCTTCGCCAAGCTCCAGGAGATCATGCCCGGCCGGCCCCTCCTCTTCCGGGGCCAGCAGGCCCTCAACGTGGCGCTGCTCGCGGCCTCCCTGCTCCTCGGCGCGTGGCTCGTCGCCGCGCCCCAGGCCACGTGGCTCTACGTGCTGATCGTGGCCCTCTGCACCGTGCTCGGCATCACGAGCGTGATCGCGATCGGCGGCGCCGACATGCCCGTGGTCATCTGCCTCCTCAACTCCTACTCGGGGCTGGCCGCCTGCGCCACGGGGTTCGTCCTCGACAACAACATGCTCATCATCGCGGGCTCCCTGGTCGGCGCGTCGGGGCTCATCCTCTCCCGGATCATGTGCCGCGCCATGAACCGCTCGCTGGGGAATGTCCTCTTCGGCGGGGTGGGAGCGGCCGTCGTGACCGGCGCGGCCGCGGACGCGGTGTACGCCGGGCGCGTGAAGGCCGCGTCGGCGGAGGAGCTGGCGATGATCCTCGAGTCGGCGCGGCGGGTCGTCATCGTCCCCGGCTACGGCATGGCCGTCTCCCAGGCCCAGCACGCCGTGCGCGACCTGGCGAACCTCCTCGAGTCGCGCGGCGCCGAGGTGGAGTTCGGCGTCCACCCCGTGGCGGGGCGGATGCCCGGCCACATGAACGTGCTGCTGGCCGAGGCCGACATTCCCTACGAGAAGGTCCGGGAGATGGACGCCATCAACCCGTCCTTCGCCCAGACGGACGCCGTCATCGTCATCGGGGCCAACGACGTGGTGAACCCCGTGGCCCGCACCGACCCCAAGAGCCCCATCGCCGGCATGCCGATCCTGGACGTGGACAAGGCGCGCACCGTCATCGTCATCAAGCGGAGCCTCTCGCCCGGCTTCGCCGGCATCCCGAACCCCCTCTTCGCCGCGGACAACACCCTCATGTACTTCGCCGACGGCAAGAAGGCCGTGCTGGACCTGATGGACGCGCTGAAGCAGGCCGCCTGAGCCCCCTTGCGCCGAGCCATGCACTGCGCCGAGGAGGAGACAATGGAGCTAGTTCGGAAGCTCCAGCTGATGAGAGAAAACAGGCTGGAAAGGAATCAGGAGCAATGAGACTTGGAGGCTCATCCTCCCGTAAAGTTTCCTGGAATCCCGAAAGCGTCATGAACGCAGAAAAGAGCAGCGTGCAGAAAAAAGGATGTTCGACTGACATGTGGACCGTCCTTCAAAAGGACCAAACTAGCATTCTCTACGAATGGCAGAAGCTATCAGCGGATGAAAGAAGAGAGGCGATTGAGAATTTATCAAAGGCCAGAGTGGTTCACGGCTGAGACTCCGAACGAAGGGCCTCAGCTTTCATAACTCCAATGAGACGAGAACCACGCGTCATCGGTAAGCCCACACGGTGTACCGACGGCCTGGAGAAAGTGACGGGCGCCGCCCGGTACACGGAGGACATCCGGCTCCCCGGGATGCTGTACGCCCGTCTGCTCCTGAGCCCCCATCCCCACGCGCGCGTCGTGCGTCTTGACCGGACGGATGCCTTGCGCGTGCCTGGGGTCGTCGCAGTCGTCACCGAAGCCGACCTGCCCGAGGGCGTGTCCAGCGAGTTCATGGCCGAGGAGGAGGTCCGCTACACCGGCCAGCCGGTGGCCGCGGTCCTGGCCGAGTCGGAGGCGGCGGCGGCGGACGGCCTGGAGCGGCTGGCCGCCGCGGTGGAGTACAGCGAACTGCCCGCGGTGCTCACGCCCGCGGAGGCGATGCGGGACGGGGCGCCGCTGGTGAGTGAGGCCCCCGAGGAAGATGAAGACACGGAGATGCAGGCCCACGCGACGATCGCGGCGGAAGGGGTCAAAGAGCCGAAGCCCAGCAACGTGGCCGACCGCTACCACTTCGCGCGGGGCGACGTGGCCCGGGGATTGCGCGAGGCGGATCTGGTGGTGGAGCGGACGTACACCACGTCGCGGATCCACCAGGCCTACCTGGAGCCCCATGCGACTGTGGCGGCGATCGATCCCGTCACGGGCGGGATCACCGTGTACGCCTCCACGCAGGGGCACTTCGAGGTCCGGGATGCGGTGGCCGAGGCGCTGGGGCGGCCGCAGCACGAGGTGCGCGTCGTGCCGATGGCGGTCGGCGGCGGGTTCGGCGGGAAGTTCGCCTTCTTCGAGCCGCTGGTGGCGGCCCTGGCCGTGACCGTGAGGCGGCCGGTGCGGCTGGTCCTCACGCGCCACGAGGACTTCCTGATGAGCAACCCCGGTCCCGAGTGCACGATCCGGCTCAAGACCGGGGTGAAGCGCGACGGCACGCTGGTGGCGCTCCAGGCTCGGATCGTCTTCGACTCCGGGGCTGCGTCCGGGGCGCCGGCATCGATCGCGGGGATCCTGCTGGGCGGCTACTACCGGGTGCCGCATCTGGACATCGAGGCCCTGGAAGTTCTGACCCACAAGCCGCCGAACGGGGCGTACCGCGCGCCCGGGGCGCCGCAGGCGACCTTCGCCATCGAGTCCCAGATGAACGTGATGGCGGCCGAGCTCGGCCTCGATCCCGTCGAATTCCGCCTGATGAATGCGGTGAACCCGGGCGATCCGATGCCCAACGGCCGTCCCTGGGCGCCGATGGGGCTGCGCCCGGTGCTGGAGGCGCTCCGCGACCACCCACACTGGCGCGCGCGCGAGAAGGCCGACGGCGTGGGGTACGGGGTGGCGATCGGCGGGTGGCCCGGCGGACTGGACTCCGCCAGCGCCTGCGTGCGCGCCAACACGGACGGCACGTTCCAGGTGGTGCTCGGCATCGTGGACCTCACCGGGACGGCGACGACCATGCAGCTGATCGCGGCGGAGGTCCTGGGGGTGCCGCCGGAGAGGGTCCGCGTGGCGATCGCCGATACGGATCACGCCCCCTACGCCGGGCCGACCGGAGGGAGCAAGACGACCTACACGATCGGCGCCGCGGTCAAGCTGGCGGCGGAGGATGCCCGCCGCCAGATCCTGAGCATCGCCGCCGCCGAGCTCGAAGCCTCGCCGGACGACCTGGAGATCACCGACGGGAAGGTGCAGGTGCGCGGTACGCCGCAGAAGGCGATCCCGCTCGCCGAGATCGCGGAGGAGAGCATGCGGTTCGGGGCGAAGTACCCGCCGGTGTTCGGCAACGGCCAGCTCCCCTCGCCGGAATCATCGCCGGGGTTCGCGGCCCACCTGGCGAAAGTGCGCGTGGACCGCGAGACCGGGCAGGCGCGGCTGCTCGACTACGTCGTGATCCAGGACGTGGGCTTCGCCATCAACCCGGCGGCCGTCGAGGGGCAGATGCGCGGGGGCGCGGTCCAGGGCATCGGCTGGGGGTTGCTGGAGGGGATGGTCTACGACGAGCACGGCACGCTGGCGAACGGAACGTTCGCCGACTACGCGATCCCGAAGGCGGCCGATGTCCCGCCGATGGACATCGTGATGGTGGAGGTTCCCTCGGACAGCGGTCCGTTCGGAGCCAAAGGCGTGGGCGAACCGCCGGTCATTCCGGGGGCTGCGGCCATCGCCAATGCCATCGCGGATGCGGTGGGCGTGCGGATTACGGACTTGCCCATTACCCCGCAGCGGATCGTCCGTTCTCTGCCCAGGTGATCGCGGCGCGACAGGCCGCAGCGAGGGCGTCGAGCGCGTCCCCGAAGAAGTGGTCGGTGTCGAGGAGCTCCCGCCAGGGCCTCGCGGGCAGCGAGGCGCATAGCGCCTCCAGCCTGGCGGGGCTGGAGAACTCGTCGTGGCGGCCGGCGATGAACGCGAGACGACAGCGGGCCTGACGGAGGAACGCGAAGTCGGAGAGGCTCAGCGGTGGCGCGATGCCGAGGTACCACGTGACCCGCGCATCCGCGGCCGCCACCTGGCCGCCCACCACGCTCCCGAACGAGTAGCCGGCCACCGCCTGGATCGAGAGGGGGCCGCCGAGCGTCTCCGCCAGGAACGCCAGCGCCCCGGTGACGTCCGCCAGTTCGGCCCGCCCCTCTCCGTGGGTCCCCTCGCTCCCGCCGACGCCCCGGAAATTGAAGGCGAGCGTCGTGTACCCGGCTTCGTGCAAGGCCTGCTCCGCCGTCAGGATCACCGGCGTGAGCATCGATCCCCCGTAGTGCGGATGGGGATGGCAGAGCACGACCGCGCGGTTCTGCGCGCCGGGGGTGAGGCGGCCCTCGAGCCGCAGGCCGTCAGCGGACGGGAACCGGAGGAGCCTCGCGTGGCGCGGGAGCCGGAAGGGCATGCGCGCTAGGGTTCAGAAGGGCGGACGATGAAGGCGCCCTTGGCGACCATCCACTTGTGGCCCCAGCCGCAGGTGCCCGCGCCGTCCATCCCCGAGTCCACGCAGAGGACGTCGTAGGCGCCCACCCGCTTGGCCGTGAAGGTGACGGTCTTGATCGTGGGATCGTTGCGCTCGACGGCCTCGCGGAGGGTCGCCGGACCGCCCTCCCGGAAGGGCCGCGTGTTGAGGACTGCCGTCACGTTGGTCGTGACGTAGACGGGGAGCCCGGTGATGCCGACGATGTGCTCGACGTTGCCGAGGGCGAAGTCCTCCAGGATCTTCTTGCGAACCTGAGGATCCCCGGCGGGGAGGCCGCCGATGGGCGCGCGGAGGGACCGCTCGGCGTACTCGAGGACCATCTCCCGGGGGAGCGCCTGGGACGGCACGATGTAGAGCGTGACGGGCTCGCCGGCCTTCACCTCCATGGCCGGGACCTCGGCGAAGGTCCGGTCGTAGAAGGCGTAGCCGTAGTGGTAGGCGACGACGTAGAAGACGGCGCCGGCTCGCCCGGCGTCACGGGGCGCGGGCGGGAACTTCCCCAGGAACGCGAGCACCACGAGGCCGGTCAGCACGCTGAGACCGAGGGCGGTGGCTGCGGTGAGGGCGGGATGCCGGACTCGTCGAGGCGTCTCCGGGGGCGCCGGCATCTAACCCCCATTATTCACGAACGATCGTCGCCGGCGGCGGGCGGGTCCTGTCACAGGGCGCAGCCCCCGCGGGTCCGGCTCCGTCACCCACTCGCCCGAACGCCGCGCTGCGCGCGGCGGACGGGACGAGGGGGGCCCACTGCGCGCGGCCCCGCGGGGACCGCACCCCGCGCCACCCGCCCGGTCGTGCCATGGCCTTTCATGAATAATGCGCACTAGAGCAGCGGTGCTCCGAGCATCCAGAGGCTCACCAGCGTCAGCACGACGCTGAGCCCCGCCATCGGCAGGAATGACGCCAGGGCGACCTCGCGGTCCTCGAAGAGCTTGAGCGAGATCCGGTGGAGGGCGAAGAGCGTGAAGAGGAGACCGCCGAGGAGCAGGAGGATCTGGATCACATAGGTCTCCACAGGGCCCAGCAGGTGGAGGACGGTCACCCGCCCCGCCACCGCCCGGTTGAGGGGGAAGTCCAGCATCAGCGCCCGCGTGACGTCGCCGAGCGCCCCCAGGGTGCGGAGGGCGTGATCCAGGAGATCCGCCAGGAACTTGAAGAGGCCGAGGGGGATGAAGGCGTAGGCGTAGTGGACGAAGAGCGCCCGAGCGGGCATGGCGCGCGCGCCGGCGGCGCGGCGCGAGAGATAACTGAAGCCGTAGACGAGGGCGACGCTGGCGCCGAGCCCGAGGGCGAAGAGAAGGCCCACGGCGACGAGGCGAGGCGGGTCGTTGGGGGGGATGCCCCGGGGCAGTACGCCGGCGAGGAGCCCCCGCACGGTGGGCAGCCACGCGAGCGTCACGAGGGGAATGAGCGTCGCCAGCCCGACCACGGTGACGGCCGCGAACGCGCCGTCGGCGCGCGGCCTGCGCATGGCCCACAAATCGCGGCCGGGCGCTCGAAGGCGGAGCCCGATGTTGTCGTGGCCGCAGCCTTTGACGCACTCCGAGCAGAGGATGCAGAAGAGGTTGGTGTCCATGGCGCCCCCGGGAAACTCCCCCATGGGGCAGCCGTAGGTGGTGGCGTTGCCGCGGTAGCAGTCCTTGGTCGTGCAGTCGGCCCGGCAGACCTCCGCCTCCCGGCGCCGCAGCTCGAGCATCGAGAAGAGGGAGTTGAGCCCGATGAAGGCGGTGAGCGGGCAGACGTAGCGGCAGAACGCCCGGCGCTCGAAGACGAGGCCGACCCACGCCGAGGCCAGCGTCAGGACGGCGATGAGGCCCGCCGTCAGGCGCGGGCTGTTGGACATCCCGTAGCCGTTGTCGAGCCAGATGAAGGCCAGGAAGAGCCCAGTGGCGAGCCACAGGTTCCGGAGCCGCCGCGGCCACGGCAGCTCGAGGCCGGCCGTGTAGCGCGAGCGCCCCCAGAGGCGGAGCCGCTGGACCCACTCCCCGGCGGCCCCGATGGGGCAGACCAGGCACCAGGCCCGGCCCAGGAAGACGAAGGAGAGGAGGAGGGCGCCCCACCAGACGACCCAGGTGAAGACCGTCCCGAAGTTGAAGCCCGGATGGTCGATCCCGAGCCAGGTGGACGCCACGACGACGGCCACGATGAGGGCCGACGGCAGGATCGCCAGGAACTGGAACGGGCGAAGGCGAAGGGCCCGGCGGACGGGCGCGAGAACCAGGAGGTCGCGCGTCATGGGCCCGGAGGCCGGCGCCCCGCCGCGAGCGCCGCGAACGATCCCGCTGCGGCGAGGGCGAGGAGCGAGGCGATCCACGGCACCGTGGCGGCGGGGGTCGGGCCCGGGTCGCCGACGATGAGGCTCGCCTTCATGGAGGGATGCCCGAGGCCGCAGAAGGTGCTGCACTGGATCGGGTACTTCCCGGGCGGCAGCGCCACCTTCACGTCCGGCGAGCGCACCTCGCGGCCCGAGACGAGCTGGAGGTTGAGCCCCAGCTCGTTGATCGCAAAGCCGTGCTGGATGTCGTCGCTCACCACCCGGAACCGCACCGTCTCGCCCGGCTCCACGCGGATGACCTTCGGGCTGAACCCCCACGCGTAGACGCGGATCGAGAACTCTCTGACGCCGTCGCGCCGCGCGCCCGGGGAGGCCGAGACGAGCGCCTGGGGGCCGTCGACGATCCAGATGGTGAGGGCCCCAAGCAGAAGGACCGCCGCCGCGGTGAGGAGCACGGAGCGAACGAGAGGTCGCCGCCAGTCCACAACCGTCCTAGGCCCGGCCGATCTCTTTCCAGATGCTCCGCTTCAGCGCCAGGAAGGCCGGCGAGAACCGCGTCTCCAGGGAGCGCGGCCGGGGCAGATCCACCGTCACCTCCACCTTGATCCGCCCCGGGCGCGGCGTGAACACGACGACCCGGTCGGCGAGGTAGATCGCCTCCTCGACGTCGTGGGTGACCAGGATCACCGTCTTCCGCTTCTCCTCCCACAGGAGGCTCAGCTGGTCCTGCATCTTGGAGCGGGTCTGGGCGTCGAGCAGGCCGAAGGGCTCGTCGAGGAGCAGGATGGCGGGGTCCGTGGCCAGGACCCGGGCCACCTCCACCATCTTGGACATCCCCCCCGACAGCTCCTTCGGGTAGGCGCCCTCGTAGCCCTCAAGCCCGATCAGCCTGACCAGCTCGGCGACGATCTTCTCGCGCTCCGAGGCCACGACGCCCTTCGCCAGCAGCCCGAACCCCAGATTGTCCCGCACGCTCATCCAGGGGAAGATCGCCTCTTCCTGGAAGACGTACCCGCGCTCGGGGCCGGGCCCCGTCACGGGCGCGCCATCGCAGAGCACGACGCCGCTCGTCGGACGGAGGAAGCCGGCGACGATGCGCACCAGGGTCGTCTTGCCCGAGCCGACGGGCCCCACGATCGCGAGGAACTCGTTGTCGTGGACGTCGAGGCTCACGCCGTCCAGGGCGCGGGTGGCCGTCTTGCCCTCGTAGACGTGGACGACGTCGCGCATCTCCAGGCGGCGCCGGCGCGGCTCAGGCATCGGCGGGGCTCCGCTTCATCCAGCGGGTCGCCATCGCGTAGAGGCCCAGGGCGGCCGCGTCGCAGGCGAGCACGAGGACGCCGATCGTGACGATGCCCACGGCGATGGTGGAGACCCGCGGGTACGCGCCGGCCAGCGCCAGCAGGTAGCCGAGGCTGGGCATGGTCGCCTTGATGAGCTCGGCGACGACGACCGTCACCCACGCGAGCCCCAGCGCGATCCGGACGCTCGAGAGGATCTGCGGGAGCGCGGCCGGCCAGACGATTTTTCTCAGGATGAGCCCGTCGGAGGCGCCGAGCGATTTCGCGGCCTCCAGGTAGACGCGCGGCACGTCGCGCACCCCCTGGTAGGCGCCGAGGAGCGTGACGACGGCCACGGCGGTGGCGATGAGCAGGATCTTGGAGAGCTCGCCCAGGCCGAACCAGAGGGCGTAGAGGGGGAGGAGCGCGAGGGCCGGGGTGAAGCGGAAGAAGGTGACCCAGGGGTCCAGCAGCCACTCGAGCCGGGCGACCCGCGCCATCGAGAGGCCGAGCGGCACGCCGACCGCCGCGCCGAGCGCCAGCCCCTCCAGCACGCGCGCCGTGCTCACGAGGATGCTCCGCGGGAGGATCCCCGACTTGACGAGGAAGACCGCCTCCTCGAGCAGCGAGGCGTAGGGCGGCAGGAGCTCCACGTCCTCGATGTAGTGCGCGACCATCCAGATCCGCCGCGGGAGCAGCGCGCTCCCGATCTGGGAGGCGATCCCGTAGAGCACGGCCAGCACGCCGAGGGAGAGGAGGGCCCGCCAGAGCCGCCTTCGCCAGAGGCCGTTCATCGCTTGACCCACTGGGTGAGGCGGTCGCCGGCGACCCTGACCCCCACATCCATCGCGTAGCCGACGAGGGCGAGGCCGACGATCCCCACCACGATGACCGCCGGATCCCCCGCCACCTCCAGCCGGGACGACCACAGGCCGCCCCCGATCAGGAGATAGCCGACGCCGTCGTCCCCCATCAGCATCTCGACCCCCACCGTGGTCATCCAGGCGATGACGAGGGCGTACCGGAGCCCGGCCAGCACGAAGGGGCTCGCCGCCGGCAGCATCACCCGGGAGAGCAGCAGCCGGCCCCCGGCGCCGAGCGCCCGCGCGGCCTTCACGTAGACGTCGGCCACGTCGCGCACGCCGTGATAGGTCGGGATGACCACGGTGGCGAAGACGGCGTAGATGATGGGGATGAGCAGGTGCGCCGTGCCGTGCCCGAGCCACAGCATCACGTAGGTGATGAGCGCCAGCGGGGGCACCGATCGGAACAGGATGTAGATCGGGTGCACGTACTCGTCCACGGCCCGGCTCCAGCCCATGAGGAGACCGGCCAGGATTCCCAGCGACCCGCCGACGGCGAGGCCGATCAGGACCCGGTAGGTGCTGACGAGCAGCGACCCCTGCAGGGTCACGCGCTGCTCGACCAGGCCGCCGATGTGGTCGCCTGGATGGAGGTCGGCGCCGCCGGCCAGGGGCGCGCCGGCGCCCACGAGCTGGACGAACGCGTCCACGATCCGCTGGGTCGGCGGGAGGATCTGGGGGCGCAGCAGCCCCCTCAGGGGGTCGGGAAGGAGCGACGGATCGACGACCCGGTAGGCGTTGGAGAGGAGCGTGTAGGCCGCGACCAGCGCCACCACCGACGCCAGGCCGAGCCAGACGCGCCGCGCCTTCGGGGGCCGCGCGGCGTCGTCCAGCCTCACGGCTCGTAGGCGCAGAGCGGGTCGGAGCCGAGCGGGTCGCCCGTGGCCGCGTACGCGCGGGCGCGGGAGCCGCCGCAGATCGCCCGGTACTCGCAGCGGCCGCACTTGCCCTCGTAGCGCTCGGGCGCCCGGAGGGCCTTGAACAGCGGCGCGTCCCGGTAGATCTCCACCGGGCTCTGGACCTTCACGTTGCCCGCGGGGAGCGGGAGGAAGCCCGAAGGATGGATCTCGCCGGTGTGGGAGATGAACATGACGCCGTTGCCGTCCCGGATCCCGAAGCCGCGCCGGAGCGGGTGGTGCCTCAGCGCCTCGCCCGTGCGCCCCTCGGCCTTCAAACGCTCCAGCACGACCCGGCGGTAGTGGGGCGCCTCGGTCGTGGTGACGGCGGGCCGCCCGTCGCGGGAATGGTCGTAGACCCAGTGGAGCAGCGCCTCGCACTCGTCCGGCGTCAGCTGGCCGAGCTCGCGGCCGCGCCCCACCGAGATCAGGAAGAAGAGGCTCAAGCGCTGGGCGCCGATGGCCCCGACGAGGCGGTGAATCGCGGGCAGGTCCGCGGCGGTCTCCGCCGTGACGAGCGTGTTGATCTGAAGGGGAATCCCGGACTCCACGACCTCGCGCGCCGCCCCCACCGTGAAGGCGAAGGTTCCAGGGATGCCGCGCACGCCGTCGTGTAGCTCGGCGGTGGAGCCGTCCAGGCTGAGCGACATCGCCTCCACCCCGGCCGCCTTCAGCGCCAGGACGCGCTCCCGCGTCAGCAGCCCCGTCGCGCTCGGCGAGACCGAGATCGGGAGCCCCGCGCCGACGCCGTGCTCCACCAGCGCCAGCAGATCGGGCCGCTTCAGCGGATCTCCGCCGGTGAGGACCACGTGGGGGGCGGGAGGGCCGAACTCGGCGAGCTGGTCGAGGAGGCGGAACCCCTCCTCGGTCATCAGCTCCTCGGGGTGGCGGCTCGGGATCGCCTCGGCGCGGCAGTGACGGCAGGCGAGGTCGCAGGCCCGCGTCAGCTCCCAGTACACGCGGAGCGGGGCCCGCTCGAAGACGTAGCCTGCCGTCACCGGGCGCGCCTCACAGTGCTTCCTCTTCGGCGTTTCGGCTGGCGATCGGCACGTAGTCGCGGAGCCCGGAGCCCAGGTAGAGCTGGCGCGGCCGGGCGATCTTCTGCTCGGCGTCCGCCCGCATCTCTTGCCACTGGGCGAGCCACCCGGAGGTCCGCGGAATCGCGAAGAGGACCGGGAACATCGCGACGGGGAAGCCCATGGCCTGGTGGATGAGGCCCGAGTAAAAGTCCACGTTGGGGTAGAGCTTGCGGGAGACGAAATAATCGTCCTGGAGCGCGATCCGCTCCAGCTCCAGCGCGATGGGCAGGAGGGGGTTCGGCCGGGTGACGGTGAAGACCTCGTCGGCCATCTTCTTGATGATCTTGGCGCGCGGGTCGTAGTTCTTGTACACGCGGTGGCCGAACCCCATCAGCTTGGCCTTGCCCTCCTTCACCTGCTTGACGAACTCCGGGATCTTGTCCTTGGACCCGATGGCCTGGAGCATCTTGAGCACCGCCTCGTTGGCGCCGCCGTGGAGGGGGCCATACAAGGCCGCGACGCCCGCCGCCACAGCGCAGTACGGGTCCACCTGGGAGGAGCCGACGCTCCGGACGGCGTTGGTGGAGCAGTTCTGCTCGTGGTCGGCGTGGAGGATGAAGAGCACCTCCAGCGCCTTCTCGAGGATGGGATCGGGCTTGTACTGCGCCTCGGTGGTCTTCCA
Source organism: Candidatus Rokuibacteriota bacterium (assembly GCA_016193045.1). Lineage (GTDB taxonomy): Bacteria > Methylomirabilota > Methylomirabilia > Rokubacteriales > CSP1-6 > CSP1-6. Next base: position 28,424 of record JACPSW010000093.1, read on the forward strand.
GAGCATGTTGAGGAAGTTGCCGGTGTAGGAGAGGTCGTTGTCCGGGTAAGCGTAGGGCATGCCGAGCGAGTGGCGGTAAGTGAAGGCGGCCAGCGTCGGCATCTTCGCGATGAGCCGCACGATCTGCAGCTGGCGGGTCTCCTGATCCGTGCCGTTCTTGGCTTCCGGGTAAAACGGCGAGAGCGCCGCCACCGCCGAGACCAGCATCCCCATGGGGTGGGCGTCGTGGTGAAAGCCGTCCATGAACTTCTTCAGATTCTCGTGGATCCAGGTGTGGTGGGTGATCTCCCAGGCCCAGTCGCTGAGCTGATCGGCGGTGGGCAGCTCCCCGTGGAGCAGCAGGTACCCCACTTCCAGGTACGTGGACTGCTCGGCGAGCTGCTCGATGGGGTAGCCCCGGTAGTGGAGGATCCCCTTGTCGCCGTCGATGAAGGTGATGGTGCTCTTACAGGAGGCGGTGTTCATGAACGCCGGGTCGTAGCTCATGAGGCCGAAGTCGTCGTCGGAGACCTTGATCTTCCGGAGGTCCATCCCCCGGATGGCCCCGTCCTCGATGGGAAGCTCGTAGGTCTTTCCGGTGCGGTTGTCCGTGATGGTCAGGCTCGCTTTGCCCATGAGAAGCCTCCTCGATGCCGTTCAGGCCAAGCCGGAGACATTCGTTTCCAAGTATCGCGCCCGCCTGAAGCCAACGCAATCGGCGTAATGGCCGGTGGTGCAGAAGCGGGCCAGCTCATCGCGCGACGGAATCCGCACCCGCCCGTGGGGGAGCCGGCAGTACACCCCGAGGGGAAACGCGGCGAGGCGGTCGGCGCTCTCGGGTCGCAGGTACGGGCACGCCAGCACCTCATCGTTGTTCGAGGGTTCCATAGGGGTCCCCTTTGCCCGAGCAAAGTGCAAGCGGAATGCCGTCGTCCTGAAAGCAAAAATGGTTATAAATCAACAAGATGGCATGAGCCCTTCCCCACCGCGGGGGAGGGGTGCCGCCTCAGGCGGGGCGCCGCCGCCCCACTGCTGGGGTCACGCCCCACTGCTGGGGTCAGGCACCGCGTATTTGCGTTGGGCTCAGCGGGCGGCCTCGGTCATGATGGCCTCCAGCGTCGCCTCCACCTCCTTGGCCACCCCCTGGAGCTCGGGGTTCGGATAGAGGGCGATCATCGCCGTCGGCTTGATCGTGGCCAGCTTGGTCTTCCCCCCCTCTTCGTAGGCCGAGATCCGGCAGGGCAGGGCCGTGGAGATCTCGAGGTTGGCCTCCAGCACCTTCTTGGCCTGGTGGGGATTGCAGACCTCGAAGATCCGGCACTCCCGCTGGAACGGGACGCCCTTCTTCGCCATGGTCTCTTTCAGGTCGTGAACGCCCAGAACGCCGAACTTGTGGCGGCTCACCGCCTGCTCGAGGTCGGCGGTCAGCCGGTCCAGGGGTTTCGTAGACTCGACGATGAACAGGATGCTCATGGGCTACTCCACGATTTGGCGGATCAGGTCCCCATAGCCGGGGTCCTCCGCCGGGTCATAGCCGGGCTCCACGTAGCGACTCACGAAAAACCGGGCGATCTCTGGAAGCCGCGTCGGCCGATTCGCCGTCAGGTCCTGGTCTGCCTCCTCCAGGAGGAGCGACGCCTGGAAGATTCGGGCCATGCGGTGGACCAGGCGCCGGACGCCGAGGGCCGCCGCCTCCGGGTCCCGGCGCAGCAGGCGGTGGAGCTTCTCGCGCCCGTCCTGGAGCCCCGATGTGGCCGCCTCCCGCGCCGCCGCCAGGGCCGGGTGCTTGACGCCGAGCAGGGTGTCCTCGGCCTGTCCCAGCAGCGCGTCGTGCATCTTGGACTTGAGGGCGTCGCGGAGGATCTGGGCCATCATCGTGTTGTGCGGCCCTTCCCAGCTCTCCTCGACGGGCATCTCGCGGTAGAGGCGGGGCAGCGGGCTGAAGTCCTCGATGGTGCCGTTGCCGCCCAGGATCTCGATCCCGTGGTGGACGACCAGCCCCCCGTCCACCGAGCAGATGTACTTGTTGACGTTGACCCCGATACGGAAGAGCGGGTCGTCTTCCGGATGCGTTCCCTCGAGCGTCAGCCGGTCCTCGAGCGCCGCGAGGAAGAGGGTGGACGAGAGGCCGGCGACGCTCAGGGCGCGCATCTCCGCGAGCTGCTCCCGCACGGCCGGAAACTCGATGAGGCGGTGGCCGAAGGCCTCGCGCGCGCGCGTAGTGGAGCGCCTCGACCCAGGCGCGGCGCATGATCCCGCAGGAGCCCAGCGCGACCCCGAGGCGCGAGGTGTTGATGATCACGCCCATCATCACCCTGAACCCCTCCTCCAGGCTCCCCAGCTGGTAGCCGAGCGCATCCTGGAAGTCCACCTCGGCGGTCGGCAGCGTGCGCGTCCCGAGCTTCTGCTTGAGGCGACGGATGAAGACGCCGTTGGGGCTGCCGTTGTCGAGGCGGCGGGGGATGACGAAGAGGCCGATCCCCTTCGTCCCCTCGGGCGCGCCCTCGGGACGCGCGCTGACGGCATAGAGGTCGGCGTGGACGTTGGAGCAGAACCACTTTTCCCCGCTGATGCGCCAGGCGCCGGGCGTCTCGCGGATGGGGCGCGCCACGCACGCATTGGCGCCGACGTCGGAGCCGCCCTGGACCTCCGTGAGGAACTGGGCGCCGTGCCAGCGCCGGTCGTAGTCCGCGTCCAGGAGTCGGGGGAGCCACTCGCGGCGCATCCAGTCGCTCCCGCAGCGCTGGATCGCCTTGACGAGCCCCGAGGTACACGCCACCGGGCACAGGTGCGGCACTTCGCCGTTCTGGGCGAAGAGATACGCGAGCGCGGTGTGGAGGGCCACGTTGCCCGGCTCCCCCAGCAGCGACAGCACCCGCGACCGCCAGACCAGCCGGCCCACCTCGTGGTAGGCGGGGTGGAACACGATCTCCTCGGTGCGCTCGCCGATGCCGTTCCAGGGCTCGAGGCGCGGCAGGTGCTCCGGCCGGTCCAGGAGCGCCGAGGCGCGGCTCACGGGGCCGGCCGCATCGGCGCCCGCCTGGTGGAGCAGCGGCGCCACGGGCGCCAGGCGCGCGGCGTCCACCCGGAAGGCCAGCACTCGCCTGAGGTGCTGATCGTCCTCGTAGAAATTGGTGGGCTTCGATTCTTCCCAGCGGCGCAGCAGCGAGCGGCCCTCTTCGATCCGGTTCATGATAGTGACTTGCGCGTTGAGACCCCCAACGCGTGGGAGCCGGGTCAGTACCTAACCAGGCCTGTGAGGAGCGGGATGATCCCCACGAGCCCCCACCAGGTCTTGGGCCCCACCACGACCAGCGCGAGGAGGACGATACCGACGAGGATTCGAAGAACCCGATCCACCCCTCCGACGTTCAGCGTCATGTCGCTCCCTCCTGTTCTTATTCAATAACGCAATAACGCATGCCTGACCCCATCACCAGACGCGGAGGCCGGGTGCGTTGAAGGGCGTCGTGGCCGCGAGCCGGACGAGCGTGGGCCCGTAGGCGATCAGGATCAGGACGAACGTCAGCGCCAGCCACGGTCGCCACCGGTCGAGGATCGCCGGGGCGTGCTCGGGGCCCGAGAGCGCCTCGGCGAACTCCGGAACCGCCGGGGCGGGACCCCGGGAGGCCGCGAGCGTCAGCACGAGGTTCAGGAAGTAGAGCATCCCGCTCACGAAGAGGATGGTGCCGCCGATCCCCACCAGGGGGAGCGCGGCTTTCCACTCGGGCTGGAGGTACGCCGACGCGCCGATCATCGTCCGCCGGGGCATCCCCATCAGGCCCAGGCGGTGGAGCGCGTTGGAGAAGATGATCATCCCGCCGAACCAGAGCCAGACCTGGGTCAGCCCGAGCCGCCGGCTCCAGAGCGGCCGGCCGGCGAGGTACGGCACGAGCCAGTACGTGATCCCCATGAACGACAGCGTGACGGCGGTTCCCACCGTCAGGTGGAGGTGCCCCGGGATCCACGCGGTGTTGTGGACGACCAGGTTCAGGTTGAACGAGGCGTTGATCAGCCCGCCCACACCGCCGAAGGTGAAGAGGAGCATGGCGAGCACCTGCGCCGCCAGCGAAGGATCGCCCCAGGGGAGCTTCCCGAACCAGGCCACCCACCCTTTTCCCCCGCGCGCCCGGGCCCCGCTCTCCAGCGACGCGACGACGTTGAAGAACGTCAGGAGGCTCGGGAAGAAGACGGCGAACGTGAGGAACGCGTGGAGGAGCTTCCAGCCTTCCTCGATTCCCGGGTCGGTGAACTGGTGGTGAATCCCGATGGGGATGGAGAGGATCAGGAACAGGATGAACGAGGTGCGCGCGAGCGGATCGCTGAAGAGCTTCCCGCCCGCCTGCCGCGGGACGAGCGTGTACCAGGAGACGTAGGCCGGCAGGAGCCAGAAGTAGACGATCGGGTGCCCCGTGAACCAGAAGAGGACCCGCGCCAGCAGCGCGTCGGTCCCGCTGATGAGCCCCAGCGACCAGGGGATCAGCATGAAGAGCATCTCGGCGGCGATGCCGAGAGAGGCGATGGTCCACATGACGAAGGTCACGAGCGACATGAAGGCCGCCAGCGGCGTCCGCGTCTGGGGGTTCCGGGCCCGCCAGGCCCGGTAGGTGAGCGTCAGGTTGAGGGTGACGAGCCAGGTGCCGACCACGACGAGCGTGAGCCCGACGTAGAAGGCCCAATGCGCCTTCATGGGCGGGTAGAAGGTGAAGAGGACGGTGGCGGCGTTGCCGACCAGCGGGATGGCCGCCAGGATCAGCCCGCCGGCCATGAGCCAGAACGTGAACCACGCCAGGCGGGGACTCGCGAGCGGGATACCCAGCGCCCGGGCCATGATGAACTGGAGGAACCCGCAGATGAAGAAGGTCGTGAAGACCAGGACGTTCAGCACGCCGTGGAGGCTCAGGCTGTGATAGTAGGACTGGATCACCGGCGTCAGCGGGGGGAAAATGAGGCCGGCGTGCTCGATGGCCTGGAGGAGCCCCGTCACGACGCCACCGAAGAGGGCCACGAGCGCGACGGTCACGTAGGCTGCGGTGAGACGATTGTCATTCATTGGCTCGCCTCGCACGGCGGGGCCTGTAGGATTTCGCTCGCCTCGTCCGCTGGGGCCCCAGCCCCAGGCCGGCCTGCGGCTCGCACCGCGGCCCCGCGACGTCCTGCGGCTCGCACTGCGTTCATCGGCTCGCCTCGACGATCACCCTCCCCCACATGGTGTGGTGGGCGATCCCGCAGTACTCGTGGCAGAGGAAAGGGTACTCGCCCGGCTTGTTGAAGCGCCCCGTGGCGCGGGCGACCTGGCCCGGGAGGACCATGACGTTCACGTTGGCCCCGTGGATCAGGAAGCCATGGACCACGTCCTTGCTGGTGACGACGAAGGTGACGGTGGAGCCGGCGGGGACGCGGATCTCATTGGGCGTGAACGCCCAGACCTCCGCCACGATCCGCGCCTCGTAGCGGCCGGGGGCCAGTTCCACGACGCCGGGCCGGTCGAAGGGCGCCGTCTCGGAGACCCTGGTCGGGTCCACCCGCCCCTCCCGCCCGGGGAGGTGGACGCCGGCGCCGAAGGCGGTGACCAGGAGCGCGACCAGCATCCCGACCGGAATCGCGACGCTCGGGAGAATCCACGCGAGCTCGTAGAGATAGACCGTCGTGCCTTGTCTCATGGGCATTTACTCCGTCCAGAGCCTCAAGTAGGCATTGGTCCAGAGCACCGCGAGCAGGAGCAGGTAGACCAGCATGAACAGCAGGGCGCCCTTCGGGTGGTCGTTCTCATCCATGGGCTTCTCCTCCGTCCACTACCCCATTCAATAGTCAATTACTCAGGCCTGACCCCATGTGTGCAGGTGGCGGTCCTGCCGGTAGGGGAAGATGTCCATGACCTCGCCGGCGGCATGCCGCGCCTGCATCCTGCGCCAGAAGTCCGGGCTCAGCAAGTCCCGGTGCGCGTCGAGGAAGACCTCGCGCGCCTTCCCCTGGAGCCCCATGAAGGTGAGGAATTCCTCCGGGAAGAGGTCGCCATCCCCCACGTAGAACCACGGTTCCGCCGCCAGCTCCTCCTCCAGGTCCCGGGCGCGCGGCATGTCGCGGAAGTTGCAGTCGGTCAGCGCGCAGAGCTCGTCGTAATCGTAGAACGCCACGCGCCCGTGCCGGGTGACGCCGAAGTTCTTCAGCAGCAGGTCGCCCGGGAAGATGTTCGTCGCCGCCAGGTCTTTGATCGCCTGCCCGTACTCCAGCGCCGCGTCGTGGGCGGCGGGCCCGTCCGCGTCCCGGAGGTACAGGTTGAGCGGCGTCATCCGCCGCTGCGTGTAGAGATGCTTGATGACCACCCGCCCGTCCGCCACGGAGACGCTCTCGCCCGCCGTGTCCCTCAGCTCCGCCAGCAGCGCCTCCGAAAACCGGTCCCGGGCGAACGCCAGATGCTCGAATTCCTGCGCGTCCGCCAGGCGGCCGGCGCGGTCGTGATTGAACACCAGCTGGTATTTCCGTAGCACGTCCGGGCGGGTCGTCGTCTTCGGGAACGCGATCTTGTCGCGGATCACCTTGAAGACCACGTCGTACGACGGCAGCGTGAACACCACCATGACCATGCCCCGGTCGCCGGGGGCGATCTCGAACTTGTCCGAGGAGCGCTCGAGGTGGCGAAGGAGATCCCGGTAGAGCTCGGTCTTGCCGTGCTTGTTGTAGCCGAGGGCGATGTACAGCTCGGCGACGCGCTTGAGCGGCATGAGGGACTTCAGGAAGTGGATCGTGTCATGCGGCCGCTCCACGTCCGCGTGGAAGTAGGAATGCGTGAAGCTGAACACGATGCTGACCTCGTCCTCGGTCGTGAGCGCGGCGTCCACGACGATGCCCCCGTCGGTGTGGAGCAGCGCGACCGCCAGGGGCATGAGGCGGTTCCCGCCGACGACCCGCCCGATCAGATACGCGCCCTTGTTGCGGTAGAAGACCGGCTTGAGGATCTCGATCGCCTCGATGGGCCGCGTCCCCCAGGCGGCGCGGCGCCCGGCCTCGATCGCGTCCGCCACCAGCCGGGCGTCGAGGTCGAGGTTCCGGTAGGGGACCGCGCAGCCATAATCGGCCATGAGGTCTCCGACGAGCGCGGCGACCGACCCGCGCAGGACGTACCGCCGGTACACGCGCTCGTCCGGCGGCGGGGGGGGCGCGTCGAAGTCCGAGTCCACGTACTCGATCTTGGGATCCACCCCGACCGTGTCGAAGATCCGGCGGGTGGCCGAGTTGAAGAAGGTCTCCGCCAGCTCGAAGTCGGTGCGGCCGGCGACCGCCCCGCTGTAGGCCGCCCGCATCCGCGTCCACAGGGGGCGGTCCTGGGCGCGCTCGCCCAGGATCCGGCGCACGTCGGCGACCACGCCGGTGACGACGCGGGGGTACAGGTCCAGGCGGTCCCGGGCGTCCTGCTGCATCCCGCGCCACTCCTGTCCCTCGAAGCGGGACCGGGCGCGGCGCGTGATCTGCCGGAACTCCCGCTGGTAGGCGTCGAAGGCGAGGTGGATCGCGTCGGCCCCGCTGCGGGCCGTCGGGTCGCTCGCGTGCTGAAGGGGCATGGACTACATAAGGCCCGCGAGCTCTTGAAGCCTGCGCCAGGCGGCCAGGCGATCGGCCTGCCCGGTCAGGAGGGCGGGCGACGGTCGCCCCGCGCCGTCGAACTGGCGGGCGAAGCGCCCCTCCGTCCGGGCGAAGGTGATGAAGTCGATGACCTCGCCGGTCTTGGGGTGGCGCGCCCAGTCCTCCTTCGGATCAGGATTGCCCTGCAGGGAGAGCCGCTCGCGGATCGTCTCCCCCTTGCGGGGGTCGTGGATGAAGAGCGGGAAGGCGCGGGAGTCCACCGCGAGCTTGGCCTGGCGCGCCGCCCGGTCGTCCCCCACGCCGTGCTCGGGCTGGCAGGTGGTGTAGGCGACGACGACCGCGGGGCCGGGGAAGCTGTTAGCGTCCAGGATCGCGCGGTAGAAGTGGTTGATGTGGGCGGCCGTCGTCTGGGCCACGAAGACCTCCGGGTGCATGAGGCAGATCAGGCCCAGCTCCTTCCGCCGCTCGCTCTTGCCCGCCACGGCCGGGCCCACCGCCGCCATCTTCGCGTCCTGGGCGAGGAAGGACGCCGTGGAGACCTGGCCGCCCGTGTTGGAGTACACCTGGGTGTCCAGCACCAGCACCTTGATGTCCATGCCCGCCGCGAGCATCCGCGAGAGCGACTGGAAGCCGATGTCGTACATGGCGCCGTCGCCGCCCACGACCCAGAGGCGCTTTTCCTGCCAGCCGCGCTGGTCCCACTTGGCGCGCACCCCCATCGCCACGGCCGGGGCGTTCTCGAAGAGGGAGTTCGTCCAGGGGACCAGGAACGGATTGTAGGGATAGGTGGAGCAGTAGACCGTGTTGCAGCCCGTGGCCGCCACGATCGCCAGGCCCTCCGGGCCGTGGGCGAAGCCGGTCGCCGCCACCATCATCCGGAGCGCCGTGCCCTCCCCGCACCCCATGCACGAGCCGGCGCCCCCCACGTAGAGCAGCGCCGACTCCTCGGCGAGCATCATGTCGGCCAGCGACTTCTCGTTGATGTACTCGGCGGGGGTCGGCCCCACCTTCCGGAAGAAGTTGAACGCCCGGCGGTAGCTGTCGAGCGTGGCATCCTGCTTCCGGACCATGCGGAGCGCGTCGTACCCCCGCGCGGCGCACACTTCCACGCACTCGGCGCACCCCTTGCACTTGGTGGAGTCGATGAAGATGCCGAACAACGCCCCTTCGAGCCCCTTCCGCGCCGGGACCTCGAAGTACTTCCGGGTCCGCACCCACTGGGCCCCGTCGAACTCGGGCTCGCCCTCGAGCCGGGAGGCCGGGATCGCCTTGGCCAGGATCGCCGTGTCCGGACACTCGGTCACGCAAGTCATGCAGCCGACGCACCGGTCGGCGATGAACTCGGGGATGTCCGGGGAGAGGTAGGAGAAGTCCCTCAGCGCGGCCGTCCCCGCCGGGATGAGGCTGCGCGCGATGCCCACGTCGGCGGGGAGCTCCTGCGAGCCGACTCCCTTTTCGTAGGCGCCGATGACCCGGGCGTTGAAGTCGGCGACGTACTCCGCGACGTCGAGCGTCAGGACGGACTCGGTCGGCAGCCGGGCCTCGTGGACGTCCTTGGCCAGCCCGGGCTCCTTGGTCCCGAGGGAGACTTCCTCGGCCTCGACCTCCAGGGGATTGAACACGCGCTCGTTCTCGGTCATCTCAGGACCTCGAGCGCGGGCTTTGCCCGCGCAATCCAAGGGGGGAGGTTTCGGAAGGGGGGCGGAGCCCCCCTCCGAGGAAGTCGGCGTGCTTCACCACATCGGTCAGCGAGAGGATCCCGATGGGCCTCTCGCCGCCTGGAACAGCCTCCGTGACCACCAAGCGGTGAATCTTCCTCGTCCTCAGCAGATCGAGCGCGTCGGCCACCGGCGTCCCGGCGCCGACGGAGATGACCGGGGTGGTCATCAGGTGGCGCGCCGTCATGCCCCGCCAGTGGCGCATGTACGGCTCGATGAAGCCGGCGTTGGCCAGGTCGGTGCGCGAGATAACGCCGAGGGCCAGTCCATCGGCGTTCACAACCACGAGCGCGCTGATCTGGTGGGTCTTCATCGTCTGCGCCACCTCGGGCAGCGTCGTCTCCGGAGCGCAGACGATCACGCCCTCGTGCATCCACTCGCGAACCACCGGCTCAGTCACGGGCGGCCACCTCGTGAGCCCGCGCCGGCACCGGGACCTCGAAGACCTCGCTGAAGCCCCGCCGGGCCGCGCGGAGGTTTTCCTGGATCACCGCCTCCCCGCGCTTGCCGAAGAACTTCCTCATCGAGCGCTCCACCGACCGGTCGATCTCCTCGTCCGTGTAGGGCAGGCGGGACAGGAACGGCGTGGCGCGCAGGAAGATGCCGAGCAGCACGATCCCCTGCATCCTCACCTGGAGCTCAGGCCGGCTCGTGGTTTCGCGCGCGATCTTCTGGGTGTCCAGGGCGAGGACCCGGAGGCCGCGCTCGCGGATGATCGCCTGGGCCTCGGCCGGGATCTTGGTCCAGATGGCCGCCGGGTCCGTGTCGGACGACTGGATGAACACGGTGCCGCCCGCGGCGATGCCCGCCAGCGGGTTGCCCAGGTGGAAGGCGTTGACGTCGTTGAGCGGGACGAAGTCCACATGGGCCAGCTCCGAGTGGGTCCGGATCCGCTCTTCCGCCACGGTCAGGAAGTACGTCGTCGGCAGCCCCTTCTTCTCCGAGCCGTAGAGCGGGTAGGCCTGCACGTGAAGCTTGAACAGGTCACCCAGGATCGTGGCGATGACCCGGTTCGTGGTGACCGAGCCGAACCCGCCGACCGAGTGCCCCCGCATCGAAAACGCGCCGCGTGGACGGACGTCGGGGTCCTCCGTCGGCGGCAGCGCGAGCTCGTGGCGGATGCCCAGGACGAAGGTGCGGCGACCGCCCCGCGCCATCTCCTCCACGGCGGCGACGAAGTCCCCGGGCCGCACGTCCCGGCTCCCGAGCCCGGCGGCCGCGGCGTGGATGGCCGGGAGGCCGTGGACCGGCGTGAAGCCTGGGGCTCCCGCCGCGGCGTCGGCGAAGGCCGCCTTGATCTCGGCGGCCAGCGGGTTCGACTGAGCCAGGGGATTGTCCATCCTCTCGACGACCGTGAAGGCCTTGATCGTGCGCAGGGCTTCGACGATCTCCCGGGCGGGAAACGGCCTGAACACGGTGACGCCGAGGACCCCGACGCGGAGATCGCGCACCGCGCGCAGCCAGTCGGCCGTCGCCATGGCGGTCTCGACCAGGCCCCCCATGCCGACCAGGGCGTACTCGGCGTCCTCCAGCCGGTACGGCTCCACCAGGCCGAAGCGCCGTCCCGTCAGCGCGTGGAAGCGCTCCATGGTGGCGGTGAGGATGCCCGGGAGGCGGTCGGTGAAGTAGCGCTGGGCGATCTTCCCCTTCATGTAGGCGTCCTGGTTCTGCACCACTCCCGACATGATGGGCTTTGCGGGGTTCATCAGGTTCCGGAGCCGCGTCGTGGCGTACGGGTCTCCGACGAACTCGGCCATCAGCTCCGGCTCCGGAAGGCAGACGTTCTCCACGGTGTGGGTGGTGAGAAAGCCGTCCTGGACCGAGAGGAACGGCGTCTCCCCTTCTTCGGCGGCCCGGCGCAGAATCAGGGCCAGGTCCCCCGCTTCCTGGGCGTTCTTCGCGAAGGCGATCCCCCACCCCGCGTCGGCCACCGCCATCACGTCGTCGTGGCCGCAGTGGACGTTCAGCGCCTGGGACGTCAGGGCCCGCGCCCCGACGTGGAAGACGACGGGCAGGCGCTTGCCCGCGATCGTGTAGAGCACTTCCTTCATCAGGACCAGGCCCTGCCCCGAGGTGAAATTCGTGACGCGGCCGCCCGCCAGGGCGAACCCCTCGCAGGTGGAGGCGGACGAGTGCTCGGACTCCAGCTCGAGGAAGAAGAGCGGCTCTCCCCACAGGTTCTTCTTGCCGCTGGCCTGAGCGGTTTGGTACCCGGCCCCCATGTTGGTGGAGGAGGTGATCGGATAGGCGCACGCGCCCTGGGTGACGTGGGTCTCGACCCAGACCACGGTCTCCGAGCCATCGGCCGTGGCGGGGGTCCCGGGGAAGGGGGGAGTCGTAGGCATCATGCACTAGGTATGCAGGGGCAGTGCCAGGCAGGGCGCCGAGAAAGCGGACACATAATCAATCATTTCTATCATAGGTGGGGGAGCGTCTCCGAGCAAGCGGCGGCCGGGCGCCGCCTCAAGAGGGGCAGGGCTGCCCCACCCGCTCGGCGCGGGCCCGGTAGCCGCGGGCCAGCTCCAGGAAGATCTCCAGGTCGCGGTCGAGCCCAATCTCAGCCTGGAGATACTGCGGGCCGATATCCGGATGGACTGCGAGTCTGGCAGTGTTTGTCAGAGAGCAAGGCTTGACAAGGTCGTGCAAGCGGCGGATATTGCTTCTGATTTTTGTTTAGGAGCAGAAGACCTTGGGCGAGATAGGCTGAAGGCATAGCCTGCAAGAGACTTGCGAGCGTTAGTGCCTAATACGCAAGTTGACCTGGAATTCCTCGATCGTACGTTCATCAACTTTGACGACCACTCGTACCGTTGGATTGATCTCAAGCGCTTTTCTTTTGCCGACCGCACGGCCCCGGACACCACTCTGCTCGGTAGCCTGATCGCCCACTGGCGGTACCGGGACGTTTACTGCAGTGCGGACTCGCATGAACGTGACAGCCAGATAATTCACGGCCCGTATCTCGTGACCACGATTTCTCCTTCGTGCTCGACGAATTTCGAGAGCTCGTTCTGGTAGACTGGGCTCCGGGAGAACTGACTTTGGCGGTGATGGCGATCGACTGAACCAGCCAAACCAACGCATGCACCGGCGCGGATGGGCAGTTGTTGCTTGCTTCTGAGTGTTGTCCGCGTACAATGCGGCTCGGTCGTTCGTGGGCGGTCTGGCCTTTCTGCCCGTCCGCCCGGTGAGGCGGAGTGTTAGACCGTTTGAGCCGCTGACGCCCGAGTGGAGTACGATGACGCGGTGAGCCCGACGATCTTTCGCGCGGGAGGGTATCGGTTCTACTTCTTCTCGCGAGAAGAGCCGAGAATGCACGTTCATGTTCATCACCAGACCGGGGAGGCGAAGATCTGGCTTGAGCCAGAGATCGCAGTCGCCGAGAACTACGGGCTGAGCCAACGGCGACTTGCTGCCGCCTTGAGGCTGGTCCAGGAGCACGAAGATGAGATCCGCGCAGCGTGGCAAACGCACTTCACGCGTTGAAGTAGCCAACGTCTCGTCGCACGGCTTTTGGCTTCTTCTTAACGACCGCGAGTTGTTTCTGTCCTTCGAGGCTTTCCCGTGGTTCCGCGACGCGCCGATCGCAAAGCTCGTTCACGTGCAGTTGCTCTCGCCAGGCCATCTGTACTGGCCCAAGCTGGATGTGGACCTAGCGGTCGAGTCGGTCGAGCATCCGGAGCGTTTTCCCTTGGTGAGCAAAGTCCGGTCTAACTCCAGGCTACAGCGGACGCCCGCGCGCGGGCGCCGCTGAGCCTGCGCATTAGGCGGACATGGTATCAGTGAGCGGCAACTGGCGGGTGACGTTCAAGTTCGTGGGTAAGGATGCTGATTCCGTCGATTACGAGGATTATCACTGAGAGGAGTAGCAATGCGTATGCACAACCCACCTCATCCGGGAGAGATCATCAAGGCTCTTTGCCTTGAGCCACTTGGAGTCACCGTTACGAAAGCCGCAGAAGCTCTGGGAGTAAGCCGCAAGACCCTTTCTGCCATTCTGAATGGCCGTGCCGGGATCAGCCCTGAGATGGCAGTCCGTCTTTCCATTGCCTTTGGCACCTCCGCCGAGAGTTGGCTCAACCAGCAAACGCAGTACGACCTTTGGCACGCCGAGCAGCGTCGGAAGCAGCTTCGGGTTGCTAAGCTCGCATCGGCGTAGAAGACGCTCATCATCCCCGTGACCGAGCCCGGGGCCGCCTCAAGCGGGACAGGGCTGCCCCACCCGCTCGGTTCGGGCCCGGTAGCCGCGGGCCAGCTCCAGGAAGATCTCCAGGTCGCGGTCGAGCGGCGCCGGCTTGCCGTCGAAGTAGAAGTTCTTGATGGGCAGGCCGTCGAGGTCCCGGGAGAGGCGCGGGTAGATGGCCTCCGACACAATGCCGTTCATGCACGTGAAGGGGCTGATGTCGATGACGCCGTGGGCGCCGTGGGCGCGGAGGTGGACGGCCTTCCCCACGGAGAGGACCATCTCCCCCAGGGCCCCCTCGGGCGGGAGGTAGGGACGGGCGTATTCCAGGAGCGCCCCGACCGACTCGGGCTCCTCGCGCCCCCGGAGCAGATCGCCGAAGGAGGAGGCGAGGGCGTGCTCGTCGCCCCGCTGCACCCAGTCGCGGAGCCTCACCCCAAACATCGCGAACGACAGCCGCCGCCCCTTCAGGGTCAGCTCGCGCGCCTCCGACTCGTTGCAGTACCAAATCCACTCGCTGACGTCGGAGAGCCAGGCCTCCCCGCCCGCGCGCTCCAGCCGGCGGATCAGGTCCTGATTGCTGAACGGGTGGAGCCGGCAGAAGATCTCTCCCACGACGCCGATCAGGGGGCGCGGCGCGCCCTGGACGGCGACCTGCGCGAAGCGCTCGCGCGTCTCGCCGAGGCACTCCACCACGGCCGCGAGGTGGCGGCGGCGGGAGGGAGCTCGTCGCTCGATGGCGCGGCAGAGGGCGTCCAGGCCCTCGAGGTAGACGCGATCGGTGGTCCCCGGGGTGCATTCGTAGGGACGGATCCGATGCAGCGCCTTCTGGAGGAGGTCGGCGCCCACCACCCCCCACCACCCGAGGCGCGGCAGGTCGGGAAACTCCCGCCCCACCGACTGGTAACCATCGTCGGAGTTGGGGGCGACCACCTGGAGGTCGCCCAGCCCCTCCTCCCTGAAGGCCTTCCTGAACAGCGGGATGTACTGGCCGAAGCGGCACGGCCCCGTGGTGTTGGCGAAGAAGATGGCGGTCCGCTCGGGCGAGTAATCGGGGCGGCGGGCGAGCTTCAGCAGATCGCCCAGGGTGATCTTCTGGGGCAAGCACTCGTCCCCCGAGGTGTGCCGCGCCCCCAGCGCGAGGGTGTCCGCGTCCGAGGGCGGAATGACCTCCGCGTCCACACCGAGCGCGCGCCAGACGGCGGCGACGGCGCGGGCCCCGCCGTAGGTCATGGGGAACACCCAGAGCTTCTTCTCCCGGAGCGACACCCCGCTCATCGGAGGAATCCCTTGGATTCGAGGTAGGCTTCGCACCGCGTCAGCATCCCGGCGTCGTTGCCGTGGCCGTCGAACTGGAGCGTCAGGAAGGGGCGGCCCGCGGCTTCCCCCGTGAAGTGCTTGACGTAGGAATCGGGCCCGCACTTGAAGTTCGTCACGTAGATGACGTCCAGCCGCGGGGACCGCCCCGCGATCCGGGCCGCGGCGAGGATTCGTCGCCCCGAGTTCCAGTACATGTTCTCGTTCAGGTCCCGGATGTCCTCGCCGTCCAGGGGGAGGAAGTCGAGGGGGATGACGTTGATGCCGTAGTGGTCCCGCAGCTTGCCCGCCACGTCGAGGTTGATGGCGCGGTCGTAGATGTTGTAGGAGCGCCCCAGGAGAATGATTCCGGGCTCCCCGCGTTCCTCGAGGGCCGCCAGGGCCTCCCGCCCCGCGGCTTCCAGGGCAGCGGCGAACTCAGCCTGGGCCGCGTACGCGCGCTCCACCGCGCCCTCGGCGGCGCGCCGCGTGGCCCCCAGACGGCGGCAGAGGTCCCGCAGGGCGTCGCGGACGGCCTCCCGTCCCTGGCGGAACCAAACCGTGGGGATCAGGAGCCGGTCGCGCCACTCGGCGGCGCGCGCCACGGAGCGGAGCACGAAGGGCAGCGTCTGGTTCCAGGGGCAGAGATGGGAGGCCGGGGTCCAGGCGGGGGCCTCCGCGTCCATGATGTTGGGGAGGAGGATCCAGTCCACGCCCCGCGCCATCAGGTCCGACAGGTGGCCGTGGGCGACCTTCACCGGGAAGCAGGGCTCGGCTACGGTCAGCTCCTGCCCGGCCTGGATGATCTGCCGGTTGGTGGGATCGGAGAGCACGACCTCGCAGCCGAGCCCCTCGAGCAGCCCCCGCCAGAAGGGAAAGTAGTCGTAGAAGCTCATGGTCCGCGGCACGCCGACCCTGAGGCCGCCTCCCGAGGCCCCGGGCTCCCCCCAGCAGAGCCGGTCGCGGAGCGCCAGGAGGTCCTCGATCACCGGCCGGCGCTCCGTCTTGGCGCGCCGCCGGAATTTCCAGGAGCACTTGTCTCCCCAGTAGGTCTTCACGCCCTCGACGGTGAACTCCTGCATGTCGCAGACGTTGGAGCAGGCCCGGCAAACGAATTCGCGGAGCCCGTACTCGACCTGGCCGAGATCGAAGCCCCTGAAGCGCGACGGACGCCCGGACCGGGCCCGAGCCTGCCACGCCAGGAGCGCCGCGCCGATGGCCCCGATGACCCCGTTGTGGGGCGGGACGATGATGCGCTTGCCCAGGAGCCCGGCGAAGGCGGCGGCCACCGAGTCGTTGTAAGCGGTCCCGCCCTGGAAGTAGATGGCCTCGCCGATCTTCCGGCCGCGCACCACCCGGTTGAGGTAGTTGAGGGCGACCGAGTAGGCCAGCCCCGCCACCAGGTCGGGCACCTTCGCCCCGCGCTTCAGGTAGGCGTTGACGTCCTGCTCCATGAAGACCGTGCAGCGCTCGCCCAGGCGGATCGGAGCGGGCGAGGCCAGGGCCAGGCGGGAAAACTCCCCCACGATCGCGACGCCGAGCCGCTCGGCCTGCTCCTCCAGGAACGACCCCGTCCCGGCGGCGCACGCCTCGTTCATCGTGAAGTCCACCACGACGCCGTCCTCGACCCGGATGAACTTGGAGTCCTGCCCGCCGATCTCGAAGATCGTGTCCACCGCCTCCCCCGTGAGGGTGCGGGCCACGTGCACGGCGCCCGTCTTGTGGGCCGTGATCTCGTCGTGGATGGCGTCGGCCCCCACCAGCTCCCCGATCAGCTCCCGCCCCGATCCGGTGGCGCCCACGCCCACGATCCGGATGCGATCGCCGAACTCCTCCCGCAGGTCCCGGAGGCCGCGCGTCACGACCTCGATGGGCCGCCCGTCGGTCCTCACGTAGATCTCCCTGACCAGGCGCCCGCCTTCATCCACCAGCGCGAAGTTGGTGCTGACGGAGCCCACGTCGATCCCCAAGCAGAGCTCCTCGGGGCCGCCGTTGGAGGGCCGGGAGGGCGCCACCCGGTCCCGGAGGAGCGTCACCCGCTCCAGGCACAGGGGCGGGAGCGTCGGGAAGTCGGCCGACGGGCGCTCGGCGGCGAGCCGCGCCGGATCCGGGACGACGGGCGCTGACCGGTCGCGGGCCAGGAGCGCCGCTCCCACCGCCCCGAACCAGGCGTAGGCGTCGGGGACGACGAGCTCCCCTCCCAGCGCGAACGCCTCGCCGAGCGCCTTGACCACGGCCCCGTTCGCCGCGAGACCCCCGATGAAGGCCGCCGGGGGAACGACCGGCTTTCCCTTCGCGATGGACGCCTTGAAGTTCCGGGCGACGGCGTCGGCCAGGCCGCGCAGGATCTCGGGCGGCGTCGCGCCCTTCTGCTGGGCGTGGATCATGTCCGTCTTGGCGAAGACGGAGCAGCGCCCGGCGATGCGCGCGGCCGACGCCGCGCCGAGCGCCACCGGACCGACCTCTTCCACCCGGTAGCGGAGACGGGTGGCCTGCTGATCGATGAACGACCCGGTCCCCGCGGCGCAATCGCCGTTGGTCTCGTAGTCGAGGATCTGGCCTTCGGCGCCGACGCGGATGAACTTGGAGGTCTCGCCGCCCATCTCGAAGAGGGTTCTCACCGACGGGCAGAGGACCGCGGCGGAGCGGACGATGGCCTTGAACTCGTTCTCCGCCGGCAGCCCGAGCGGCTCGGCCACGAGCGCGCCGCCGGCGCCCGTCACGCCGATGCCCCTCACGGCGCCCGGGGGAAGGGCCGCGGTCAGCTCCCCGAGGAGGGCCCCCACGACGCTCACGGGGTTGCCCATCAGCCGCCGGTAGCAGGAGAGGAGGAGGGGCAGGTCGGAGGGGCTCGACGGGAGAAACCAGAAGCTTCCGCCGAGGGCGCGGAGGAGGGGGGCCGACTCCCGGTCGCCGGCGGCCGCCACCTTCACGCTCACGGCGCCCACGTCGATCCCGATCGTGATGCTGGGGTCAGGCATGCGTATTTGCGTTATTGGGGTCAGGCACGCGTATTTGCGTTGCGGGATAGAGGAGCGAGGGTGCGCCACCAGATGACCGCGGCCCGCTTGGGGTATGGAGCGATCCACTCGTCCCCGTCGCGTACCAGGCGCCCGGCCAGGAACGTCCGGAGAAAGGCGCGGGGCTGCTCGCCCTGGAGCCCCATGTACTCCATCCAGAAGTCGCACGCCTCCTCGAGATCGGTGAACGGCTGGTCGGAGCGGTAGTCGACCAGGGTCACGGTGGGCGCGACGCCGAGGCGGGCCAGGGCCTCCACCGTCTCCTCCTCCTCACAGGGGCCACCGTAGGGGCGCCCCAGCAGGATGGGATAGAGCTCGGCGAAGAAGAACTTGTCGCCGCTCCCGGTGGCGTCGCGCACGAAGGCCACCCCCTTCCGAGCGTGCGCCGGGCCCTCGCGGAGAAAGGGCGAATCCCGATCGAGAAGATTCCCCACGTGGGCGCAGAGCACGAGATCGTGCGGCGGCACGGGAACATCCCCCCAGGCTGCTTCCAGGACGCTCACGTTGGTGAGGCCGCACGCGCGGGCCTCCTCCACCAGGGCCTTGGCCATGGCCGGGGCGGGTTCCACGGCCGTGACCAGGCGCAGGCGCTCCGCCAGAGGGATGGCCAGGGCCCCGCACCCCGCTCCGACATCCAGCGCTGTCTCGCACTCCTCGAGCAGCGGGGCGATGGCTCCCAGCACCTTGGGCGCGAAATCGCTCCGCCGCAGGGCCCGCTGGTACCAGGCGACCTTCCGCGGGGTCCAGAACTGTGGCTCGGAGGGGGGCTTCGCCCCCCTTCCGATACCTCCCCCCTGGGGTTGCGGAGGCGAAGCCTGCGCTCGAACGGCCCCGGGGTCGTTCGAGAACCCGGCGCCCGGTTGAGGCTCCGTCATGCGGCGAGACCGGTCGGCGCGGCGGCGCTCAGGCGGCTGCCGGCAGGCCGTGACGGACCAGGACGACGGGGACCTGGCTACGGCGGAGCACGGTCTCGGCTACACTCCCCAGCATGAGACGCGCCATGCCGCTCCGGGCGTGGGTGGCCATCGCCACGAGGTCCGCGCCGCACTCCCCGGCCTCCTCCAGGATTTCCTCCGCCGGCTCGCCGAAGCGAACCGCATACTCGACGGGCAGTCCGGCGAGCTGGTGCGCCGCCTCGCGCAGATAAACCATTCCGAGGTGCTGGAGCCGGTCGGACTCCTGGTCGGCGTAGGCGATCACCCGCCCCTCGGCCACGATGGCGGACGGGGTCGGGGCCACGTGCAGCAGGCGGATCACGGCTCCGTCCGCCTTGGCGAGATCCGCGGCGACCGGCAGGGCCGCTTCGGCCCCGGCGCTCCGGTCCAGCGGGACGAGAATCTTCTTATACATGGGGATTCTCCTCTGGCGCTAAGGCTCTACCAGCGCAGATACCGCGACCTTGAGCGCGGTCAGCCGCGGCCCCTCGTGGCGGACCTGCACCGTCACGAAGTCGCCCTTTTTCAACTCCCAGGGGGCGAGTCCCACCTCCACGAACTCCCCGACCCACCCCGTGGGCCCCGCGCCAGGGGTGCGCTTCACCTGCTTGAACTCGGTCCCCGCGGTCACGGCGACCGTGCGGGGCGTGACCTCGGTGGCGCCCGCCTTCACGCGCCAGGGCCCGACCTCGCCCACGACGATCGTGCCGGCCTCCCTGTTGAGGGCGAGGATCGATCCCGAGATGTTCGTCGTCTCCTCCGCCCAGAGGGGAAGCGTCAGCGCCAGGAGGATGGCCGCCAGGAACCCGGTCACTTGAATCATCCGTCGCTCGTTCATTGCGCTCTCACCGTCCCTTCACCGGAAGAGTCAGCAATCCCGATGCCAGTGAGACGGCCGGGGTAAGCCGCTGATTTTTTTGATGGCCAGCCGCCCCACCCGTTGAAGAAAGCCGGAGGAGTGGGGCGGCAGCGCCACAGCCGACGGGGCGTCAGGCGGAAGGGGTGCCCAGGGCGCGGTTGACGGCCCCCACGAACTCGCTCGCCGTGAAGGGCTTCGGGAGGAAGACGATGGCGCCGGCGGCCTGCGCCTCCCGCTTCGCCTCG
>JACPSW010000107.1 GCA_016193045.1 Candidatus Rokuibacteriota bacterium
AGGAGCAGCGCGAGCGGGTAGAGGCACACCGCCCACACCGCCGCCTTCAGCGCGACGCGCACTCGCCGCGTCATATCGCGGACCTCGCGGGTCCTGCCGCCGCGAACAGCCCCACGGTGCTCACTCCCGCGGACGCGCGGCCCTTCAGGGCGTCGTCGCCTAGTCTCGGGGTTGGACGGCTTGACGCGGTCCGCTCCGCGCCGTGGAGCGCCCCGTTCGCCGCGTCACCCGCGAGGCCCGCGCGCATTTCACGCCTAGTAGTATTTCTTCAGGTCCATCCCCGTGTACAGCGGGGCGACCTGGTCGGCATAGCCGTTGAAGGGAAGCGTCGGCCGGCGGCGGAACTCCCCGATCCGGCGCTCCGTCGCCTGGCTCCAGCGCGGGTGATCCACGGCCGGGTTCACGTTGGAGTAGAAGCCGTACTCGCTCGGCTGCGCCTTCTCCCAGGCGGTCCTGGGCCGGTCGCTCACGAAGCGGATCCGCACGATGGACTTGGCGCTCTTGAAGCCGTACTTCCAAGGCACGACCACGCGGACCGGCGCCCCGTTCTGGTTCGGCAGCACCTGCCCGTACAGCCCCACCGTCAGGAGCGCCAGCGGGTGGAGGGCTTCGTCCAGGCGCAGGCCTTCGACGTAGGGCCACTCGAGGCCCGAGAAGTTGAACAGGCTCTTCCGCTGGCCCGGAAACTGCTCCGGATCGAGGAGCGTCGTGAACTCGACGAACTTCGCCTGGCTGGTCGGCTCGACCCGCTTGATCAGGGCGGCCAGCGGGAAGCCGATCCACGGGATCACCATGGACCACCCCTCCACGCAGCGCAGCCGGTACACGCGCTCCTCCAGCGGGAAGAGGCGGAGCAGCTCGTCGATGTCGTACGTCTTCGGGCGCGCCACGTGGCCACCGACCTCCACCGTCCACGGGCGGGGCCTGAGCGTGTGCGCGAGCCGCGCCGGATCCTCCTTGTTCACGCCGAACTCATAGAAGTTGTTGTAGGTCGTGACGCTCTCGAGCTTGGTCGGCGGGTCCTCCAGGGCGAAGGCGGGGTTGCGCTTGGCCGGCAGGGGCTGGCCGGCCGGCGGCGCGGCCGCGACCGGCTCGGAGGGGACCAGGGCCAACGCGGCCGCCCCGATCAGGAACGACCGCCGGTTCAGGTAAAGCTTCTCGTCGGTGATCTCCGACGATGTGATGTCAGGAGCCCGTCGGATCAGCATGCACACCTCCACCCTATGGTACTTGGACGCAAGCCGAATCTCCAGCGATTCGCCGCCGGCTACTTCTTGTCCATCGACCCCTTGTCGTCCTTCATCATGCTGCCCTCCTTCTTCATCATCCCGTCGTCCTTCTTCATCATCTCCGTGTCGCCCATCATGCTCCCGGCGCAGCCCGCCACCAGCAGGACCGACCCCACGACCAGTGCCGCAATGAGACGCATTTGCCTTCCTCCTTTCGGTGGAACCCTCATGGGTTCTGAAGGCAGTCTGCGCTCCCGGCCGCGCCGGGGTGTCACCGCGATGTCAAATGTTCGTCTCAGGCGGGGCGGTAGAGGTGGTAGAGGAGCCAGTAGACCACCACGCCGGTCACCGACACGTAAAGCCAGATCGGGAGCGTCCAGCGCGCGATCCTCACGTGCCTGTCGAAGCGGACTCGGAGCGCGCGGGACACGGTGACCAGGGCCAGCGGCAGCACCATCGCCGCAAGAATCGTGTGGGAGGTCAGAATCGTGAAGTACACGGGGCGAATCCACCCCTGGCCCGCGAACCTCACCGAGCCCACCTGGTAGTGGTACGTCAGGTAGGAGATCAGGAACAGGATCGAGACGGTGAACGCCGAGCCCATGCAGATCTTGTGGGCCAGGACCTTTCGCCGGCGGATGAAGAGAAAGCCCGCCCCCAGGAGGAGGGCGCAGGTGGCGTTCAGGGTCGCGTTGAGGGCGGGGAGGGCCGAGAGCGGCAGCGGGCCCACGGTCCCCCGGACCGGCCTACTTGTGGCCGGCGGCGGGCGCGATCTTCACCGCGTCCGAGGTGCGGTGCGGGATCGCGGCGTGGTCGGGCACCAAGATGAACACGAGGAGCGTCCCCAGGAAGAGGGGCGTGATGGCGATCAGCCCGAGGGTCAGGCGCTCGAACCGGAGGTGCATGAAGTACATGGCGACCAGCGACGCCTTGGAGATCGCCAGCGAGATCAGCAGGATCGCGATGACCACCTTGGCGATGGGCATGAAAATGACCCCGACCTCGATGATCGTCAGGGCGAACAGCCACCAGAAAATGGTCATGTAGCTCGGACCCGCGTGCGTGCCAGCCATCGTATGCCCCTTCTCTCCCTACAGCAGGTAAATGAAGGTAAACACCATGATCCAGACCAGGTCCACGAAGTGCCAGTAAAGCCCGGCGATCTCCGTCAGCAGGTAATTCCGCGCGGTGTTGCGGCTCTTCGAAACCACCGCCAGGATCGTGGAGAGGTAGATCACGCCGCCGGTGACGTGGGCCCCGTGGAACCCCGTGATGATGAAGAAGGTGGTGCCGAAGAGCGAGGCGCCCCACGGGTTCCCGTAGATCTTGAGCCCGCCCTGGATCAGGTGGGTCCACTCGTAGGCCTGGAGCGCGAGGAACGTGGCGCCCCCCAGGATCGTCAGGGAAAGGAACAGTTTCACGTGGCCGGGCCGCTCCAGCTTGATGGCCTCCAGCGCCTTCACCATGGTCACGCTGCTGCAGATGAGCAGGAACGTCATGAAGGCGGTGAGGCTGATCCCGAGGTGCTCGTAGGGGTTGGGCCAGTCCGCGCTGCCGTAGCGCATGGCGCCGTAGCCGGCGAGCAGGGTGCCGAACCCCATGGCGTCCCCGACGAGGAAGATCCACATCCCCAGCTTCCCCCAGCTCTCGGGGGTGAGGGGCGACTCCGCGGGCTCCACGCCCGGATGCATCGTCGCGACTTGGCTCACTGTCCGCTCTCCTTTTCCGTCACGATGAGATGTGGGTACCCGGGGCGGACCCGCCCCGCCGACCGCCGGTGGGAATAGTACAGCCAGCCTCCGATGAGCCCCGCCAGCGCGATCGGGAGGCCCATGAGGAACAGCGCGCTCCAGAGGAACCCCATGTCCTGCTTGGTCAGGCTGAGGCAGACGGCGCACCCCAGCGCGTCCGCCGGCCGGAGTGCTCCCAGCAGGACCGCCAACCTCAGGGCTCTCATGTCAGGTACACCAGCACGTACAGCACCGGCCAGAGGAAGACGACGAAGGACCAGTACATCGCGCACACGACGACGGGCGTGTGGGCCCGCGCCGAGAAGCGACCGCGCCACGCCCGGACCAGCACGATCCCGAGCCAGATCAGGGCGCCCACCACGTGGAGACCGTGGGCGCCGATCAGCGTGTAGAACGTGGCGCCGTATGACCCCGAGGTGACTGTCAGCCCGAACCCGACCAACCGCGCCCACTCGTACCCCTGCACGCCGAGGAAGGCCGCCCCGAGCACGGCGGTCAGGCCGAGCCCGCCGACGAGCCCCGCCTGGTTGCCCCGGCGGATGGCCCTCACGGCGCGGATCATCGTGGCGCTGCTGAGGAGCAGCACCACCGTGTTCACCCCCGTGACCTCGATGGGAAGCCGCGGCTGGAAGGGCGGGGGCCACACGACGGCGGCATAGCGAAGCACGAGGAAGCCGGCGATGAGCCCGGCGAAGAGCATCGTCTCCGCCCCCATGAAGCCGAGCATTCCCAGGACGGCGTTGCTGACCAGCGGGGTCCGCTCCGGCTCCCCCCAGGGACGGCCCTCTCCGCCCTCCTCGGGCGGAGGCGGGGGCGGCAGCCGCCCGATATCCGCCAGCAGCCGATCGACGGCGACGGCGGCATCGTCCACGGCGGGGGGGCTCGCGGGAGTCATCGCGTCCCTCTCACCTGAGCGCGATCACGAGGATCGACACGCCGACCATCGCCGCGATCCAGCCCACCAGGATCAGGGCCACTTTCCGATTCTTTCGGTCCAGTGTCGCAGCCACGGCTACGACCCGTGCCGTGGTGAGAACCGAGCAGCCCAAGGCCCGAGGGAGGAGGCGGCCGGAGGCGTACGCAGTTGTACGTTGAGGACCGGCGACGACCGAGAACGCCGGGATGCGACGGTTATCGCCACGGCTAGAGCCTGACTTTGTCGAGGGCCATGAGCGCCAGCAGCGTGGGCAGGTACAGGAGCGAGGCGAAGAGGAGCCGGCGCGCCGCGGGTACGGTCCGTGAGACCGCCTGAGCCATCCCGCAGCCGAGGAAGCCCACGCCCAGGCCGAGGGCCCCGAAGAAGTACACGGGCCCGGTGAGGCCGATCAGCGTGGGCAGGAGCCCGACCGCGAGGAGGGCGAAGCAGCCGGTGACGATCTGGCGCTCGGTGCTCGTCCCGTCGGGATCCACCACCGGGAGGACGCGGATTCCCGCTCGGGCGTAGTCCTCGCGGTACAGACGCGCGATCGCCAAAGTGTGAGGGAGCTGCCAGAGAAAGAGGATGGAGAAGAGCACCCAGGCCCCCACGCCCAGATCCCCCGTCGCGGCCACCCAGCCCGTCACGGGGGGAAGCGCCCCCGGGATGGCCCCCACCACGACGCAGAGCGGGGTCCTGAGCTTGAGGGGGGTGTAGGCGAAGAGGTAAAGGCCGACGATCGCCGCCGTCACCAGGCCGCACAGGAGCCCCACCGCCACGGTGAGGTAGAGGACGCCCGCAACGGCAATCAGCGCCCCGAAGACCAGCGCCTCGATGGGCTGGAGGCGTCCATCCGGCAGCGGACGGAGTCGCGTCCGTTCCATCAGCGCGTCCACCTCGCGCTCGAGGAACTGGTTGAGCGCCAGCGTTCCCGCCGCGGCCAAAGCCGTCCCGATCAGGGTGTGCAGGAGCCGGAGATAGTCGGCCCCTCCGGCGGAGCCCAGGTAGTAGCCCACGATGGTCGTCACGAGGACCATGGCGACGACGCGCGGCTTCGTCAGGGCGACAAAGTCCACGGCCCGCCGTCGCTCGCGGGAAATGGAGAGATCCACGGCCCCCGCGTTCATGCGGTCGCCTCACGCGAGAGGAACCGCCCCGGCGCCCGCGCTTCCGGCGGCACGAGCAGGCGGTGACAGCGAAGCGTCAGCACGAGACTCGCCGCCAGGAGGAGCCCGCCCGTGAGGCGATGCGCCACGGGAAACGCCAGGCCGATGTACGGGGGGAGGACCAGGTCCGTGAATCGCCCCGCGTAGGCCCCGACGCCGAGGAAGATCTGAAGGAATAGCAGCGTCAGGAGCGCCCGCACCGGGCGGACGAGCTCGGGCCTGTCGCCGGTGCCGCGCGCGACCCCAACGAAGAGGAGCGGGATGAGGATCGTCAGCGCCGCCGCTCCGGCCAGATGGCCGTCGAGCCGCGCGCCGAAATGGGTCAGGATCGCTCCAAAGACAATCTGGAGATACGCGACGACGGTCGTCAGGAGGGACAGGCGCCGCAGCCGGAGGGCGTCGGCGGCCTGAACCGGCGCCGTGGCCCACGAGCGAGACGTGACGAGCGCCAGGCACACGGCGAGACCGAAGAACGCCTGGGCGAGGGAGCCGTGGACGATCGCGATGGCGTCTTCCACGAACACGACCCGGAGGCCGCCCAGCACGCCCTGGACGGACACGGCGAGGACCGCGGCCATCCCGAGCCAGCGGAGCCAGCGCCGCCGCTCGGAGAGCCAGAGAACGGCGGCCAGGGCGATCGTCACGAGGCCGACGGCGGCGCCCAGCAGGCGGTGGCTGTGCTCGTAGAGGATCCCGCCCACCATCTGCGACCACGGGAAGAGGAACATGTTGTGGCCGAACGTCGTGGGCCAGTCGGGGACGGCCAGCGCGGCGCCCGTGTTGGTGACGAGCCCGCCGACGAGGATCAGGGCGAGCGTGGCCCCGCAGAGCGCCAGCGCCAGGCGGTGGGCCATCATACCTCGGAGGGGGGCTTCGCCCCCCTTCCGATACCTCCCCCCAGGGCAGATTGCGCCGGCGAAGCCGGCGCTCGAACATCCGCGGAGACTTGCCTTAGCATTCCGGCGATTGACATGGGGCGGCTCAGTGGTGCGCCGCCGCTCCAGCCGGCAACGGCCGGGTCTGGGGGGAGAAGTCCTCCGGAACCCCCGGCACGCTGTACTCGTAGGGGCCGTGATAGACGGTCGGGATCCGGTCGCCCCAGTTGAGATGGGGCGGCGGCGACGGGGCGCTCCATTCGAGCGTGGTCGCGTTCCACGGGTTCATGGGCGCCCGCCTGCCGGCGAAGAGGCTCCAGAAGAAGTTGATCACGAAGAAGATCTGCGCCAGGCCGAGGGCGAAGGCGCCCCAGGTGATCAGGACGTTCCACCACTGCAAATTCTGGAGGAACTCGTACTGGGTCGGGTTGTAGATCCGCCGCATCATCCCGCCTACGCCCAGGATGTGCATCGGGAAGAAGGCGACGTTGTACGTGATGAAGGTCGTCCAGAAGTGGAGTTTCCCGAGCGGCTCGTTCAGCATCCGGCCGAACATCTTGGGGAACCAGTAATAGATGGCAGCGAAGGCGCCGAAGATCGAGCCGCCGAACACCACGTAGTGGATGTGGGCGACGATGAAGTAGGTGTCCTGGATGAAGATATCCACCGGGGTCGAGGCCATGAAGATGCCGCTGAGACCGCCGATGACGAACATCCCGACGAAGGCCAGGGCGTTCAGCATGGGCGTGGTGAAGAGGATGCTCCCGCCCCAGAGGGTCCCCAGCCAGTTGAAGGTCTTGATAGCCGACGGCACCGCGATCACCATCGTCGTGAGCACGAAGGCGATGCCGACGCGCGGGTCCATCCCGCTGACGAACATGTGGTGGCCGTACACGATCCAGGAGAGGAAGCAGATCGACAGCATGGAATAGACCATGGCCCGGTAACCGAAGATGGGCTTGCGGGCGAAGACCGGCAGGATCTCCGAGGCGATCCCCATGGCCGGGAGGATCAAGATGTACACCTCGGGGTGGCCGAAGAACCAGAAGAGGTGCTGCCAGAGGAGCGGCTCGCCGCCCCCGGCCGGGAGGAACCAGTGGGTCCCGAGCGTCCGGTCGAAGAGGAGCAGGGCCGCCGCCGAGGTCAGGACGGGGAGCGCCAGGAGAAGAAGGATCGCGGTGATGAAGAGCGACCAGACGACCAGCGGCATCCGGAAGAGCGTCATCCCCGGCGCCCGCATGTTGACGACGGTGGTGATGTAGTTGATGGCACCCATCATGGAGGAGGCGCCGAGGACGATGAGGCTGATGCACCAGAGGTTCTGCCCCCAGTCGGTGCCGGTGTAGGTCGGCACGGCCGACAACGGGGCGTAGGAGGTCCACCCGGCCGCCGCGTGACCGCCCTTGACGAAGAACCCCGCCAGCATCAGGACGCCCGCCACGGCCCCCGTCCAGAACGAGATCATGTTGAGCCGCGGGAACGCCATGTCCCGGGCGCCGATCATGAGCGGGATGCAGAAGTTGCCGAAGGAGCCCGCCAGGATCGGCATGATCACGAAGAAGATCATGAGGGTGGCGTGCATGGTGAAGAGCATGTTGTAGGTCTCGGGCGGGATGATCCCCTCGGTCTCCGTCAGCAGCCAGCCGAGCCCCGGCACCGGCGTCTCGGGCCACGCCAGCTGCCAGCGGATCAGCATGGCGAGGATCCCCCCGATGACCATCATGAAGAGCCCGAGGAAGAGGAACTGCCGGGCGATCATCTTGTGGTCGGTCGAGAAGATGTAGGTGCGCACGAAGCCCAGCTCGTGATGGGCCCCGTGCACCGTCGCGGTCGCGGCCGTCGGATGACTCATCGCTCACGCTCTCCTTGTCAGGGCTAAGAGGGCCACTGCTGCTTCACCCACTGGGCGTACTCCTCCGGGGTGTGGACGAAGAGCCAGCCCCGCATCCCGGAGTGGCCGAAGCCGCAGAGCTCGGCACAGGGGATCTCGTACTTCCCGGGCTTGGTCGCGTCGAACCAGGCGGGGATCTCGCGCCCCGGGACGGCGTCCTGCTTGAACCGGAGGTTCGGCATGAACAGGCTGTGGATCACGTCCTGCGACTTCAGGATGAGCTTCACGGGCTTCCCGACCGGGACGTGGATCTCGTTGTCGAACGTCTTGTCGTCCTCGGTCCCGAACTTGCCGTCCGGCCCCGGGTAGGTCACGATCCAGTTGAACTGCTTGGCGTTCACCTGGACGGTCAGGTCGGTCTTCGGCATCTGCATCTTGATCCGCGCCCAGGTCGGCACGCTGAGGAACGTCAGCACGACCAGGATCAGGGTCGGCACGACCGTCCAGACGATCTCCAGGGTCGTGTTGCCGTGGGTGTACGTGGCCCGGCGCCCCTCCTTCCTGCGGTACAGCACCAGGAAGGCGATCAGCGCCGCGGCCACGAGGACGAACGTGGCGCCCGTGATGTAATAGATGAGGTGGAACAGGAAGTCGATGTCCTTCCCGTAGGTCGAGACGTCCTCCGGAAGCCACCAGTTCAGCATGGGCGCGCCCCTATCGCTCGCGTTCGAGTGGCATCATTGCGCTATTTCCTAGAGCGGACGCACTAGTATTCAAAGCGCACAAGAGTCTGTCAAGTGCCCTTGCCATTTGTCGGCCGCCCCGGCTACTTCTTGGCGAGCTCGAAGGTGACCTTCGTCGGCGCGCCGGCCTTGACCTCGACCTCCCGGGTCATCTTCCCCAGCGTCTCGTGCCAGACCTCGACCTTGTGCTTGCCGGCGGGGACGTTGTCGAGCTTGAAGGCGCCGCCCTCATCCGTGACCGCGTAGGCGGGATGGCCCTGCACGACGATCCAGCTCTGCATCCAGCTGTGTGCATCGCACTGGACCCTGATGATCTCGGGCTTCTCGAACTTCTCGGTCATCACCTTCTTGAACTTGGGCTGGGCCTTGTTGATGGAGGGGTTGGCCGTCGAGAAGGTGTGGATGTTGTGCAGCACGCCGTCGGGGTTCAGGATGTCCACCTCGGCGCCCGCGGGGAGCAGCAGGACGTGCGGGCTGAACTGGCACCCCTTCTGGTCGAGGACCGGCTTCTGGGCCGGCTTGGCCGCGGCGCCCGTAGCCCCGACCAGGGAGACCACCGCGTACCTGATCCCCTTGTTGGCCCCGACGACCAGCTCCTCGGACTTCTTCTCGTTGCCGCAGGCCTGGTTGTCCTTGTTGACCTTGACGATCTTGGGGGCCGGCGGGGTTCCGGAGAATTTCACCTCGCCGACGATGGACCCGCCGCCCTGGGCTCCCACCTGGGCAGTCCCCCAAACGACAGCGGCCACAAGGGCCAGGCAGCACAGAACCGATAGCCACTGGCGCATCGCGTGTTCCTCCTTGACCTGGGGCGGGCACCCGGGCTGTCGCCACGCCCGCCCCCGCCGGATACTTGCGCTTGACGATTCCTATTGCCCGATCTCTGCCCTGGCCATCGCCCCAGGCCTCACTTATCCCCCGTCGGTCCTGCGCCGGGCGCCCCGCACCACCAGGACCTCGAGCACCGCGGTGACGAGGACGACCAGGGGAGGAATGATATACGGCTTGTTCGACCCCGGCTCTTCTAGACGGAAATGATACCACGACGAGAAGGCCATCTTGTGCCCCGTCTCGCCCGCCCCCCCGTCCCACGCCATGAAGGCGACCGACAGGAACCGCCCGACCGGGAAGGCGAGATCGTTGGGGTCTTGGCCGACGCGCGGCAGCTTGATGACCAGCCGGTACTGGCCGTCGGCGAATGCGGCCTTCCCCTTGGCCTTGACGGCCTCCCCCGTCCGGGGCGTGAGCTTGGCGACCCCTGTAGCGGTGGCCTCCCCTACCCCGCCGTCCGAGGTCCACCGGAGGAGCGTGACCGGATTTGAGCCGTCCCCCATCAGCACGTAGGGGCGCTCGTTCCCTTCGCCGGGCTTCGTGGGAAACTGAAGCGCCACCTGGTCGGCGAACGTCTTGGCCTTCGGGTCGGGCTTGGAGGCCGTCGGGTCGTCCCACGTCAGGTGGAAGGCGATCTCGGCGTCGGAGTACGCCGCCCGCACCGTTATCAGGTCGATGGAGGGATTGAAGCTGCGGGGATCCACGACGACCTGGCCCGCCAGGGGGAAGTTGTGGGCTGGCTGGCTCGACCAGAAGGGAGCGGCAGGGTCGTCGGAGATCTCCCCCTGGACCGCCCGGACCGTCAGGATCGTGGCGAACACCGGCTTGTCGGGCCCCAGAGACTTGACGTAGTTGGCCACGTGCCAGACGTCCTCCGGCTTCTCCACGCTATCGATGAA
Source organism: Candidatus Rokuibacteriota bacterium (assembly GCA_016193045.1). Lineage (GTDB taxonomy): Bacteria > Methylomirabilota > Methylomirabilia > Rokubacteriales > CSP1-6 > CSP1-6. The sequence goes on from JACPSW010000107.1 coordinate 10,242, forward strand.
GGACGGCATGGGGGTGCCCATGAGGCCTGTTACCAGGCGCGTGGCGACCTCCCGGGGGCTCCCCCCGCCCCTGAAGGCCCACGACTTGGTGAGGTTGGCCGGCCTCACGGGGTTCCCCCAGTCATCCTTGAGCTCGGGGGCCGAGGGGCCGTCGCCGCGCCCCGCGTTGCCGTGGCACTTGTTGCACTCGATGGCCTCGAACATCTCCTTGCCGCGGGCGAGGGACTCCTTGGAGGAGGTCACTTCCTTCGGCAGGTCGGCGGCCTTGGGCGCCTCCTTGAACGCCTCGCCGGCGAAGGTCTTGAGATACGCCACCAGGTGCCGGCGGTCCCGTTCGGGGAGGACCTTCCAGCCGGGCATCGAGGTTCCCGGCATGCCCTCGGAGATGATGCGGAGGAGGTCGGCGTCGGTCGGGAGCCTCCCCGAGGCGCTCGTGCGGATCTTGTACTTCCCCTTGGTGAAGTCCCGGGGCTTGGGGTCGAGGAGCGGCGCGGCGGGGCCGTTGCCGTCCCCCTTCTCCCCGTGGCAGAGGAGGCACTTTTGCTCGTAGATCGCCTTGCCCTTGGCGGGATCGCCGGCCGGCTGCGCCCACGCGGCGGACACGACGGACCCCCTCACCTCTGTCCTCTCCCCCGGGGGGGGAGAGGAGACCGCAAATTTCTCCCCCTCCGCCGCTGGGGGAGAGGACCCCCTCATTTCCCTCGCCCCTCGAGAGGAGAGGGTCGGGGTGAGGGGGGAGGGGACCGCGGCGTGGGTCTCCCAGCGGCGGGGCTGGTAGCCCGTCGCCTCGTAGAGGTACATGATGACCTTCCAGATCTCCTCTTCGCTCAGCCGGTCCTCCCACCCCGGCATGACGGAGTTCCAGGGGGTGGACTCCTTCGGCAGCCCCGGCCCGCCCTTGGCGATCCGCCAGAAGAGGAACGCCTCCTGGAGCATCGCGATGGTGCCGGGGTCCGTGAAGTTGGCGGGGGGCGGGTTGAAGGCGTGGGCGAAGTGGCCGTTGCCGTCCAGGTTGTCGCCGTGGCAGTACATGCAGTTCTTAATGTAGATCACCCCGCCCTCGGCGACGTGCTTCTGGAAGTTGGCCTGGTCCTTCCTGAGCGGATTGCCCAGCCCCTGGATGTCGAGCGGCTTCCCCCTGAAGGAGATCGACGCCGGCGGGGCCGGGTGGATGGCCCGGAGCTCGGCGGGCGCCTCGATCCCCGCCGAGGCCTGGGTGTAAGCGTAGTAGCCGAGAAGCAGCGGGAGTATGACCATCACCGCGACGCGGATCGGTAGCTTCGAGTCGTCCACCAGGATGGAGCGGATGGGGGCCAGGAAGCTCCGCCAGGAATCCCGGTTCGAGGAGACGTACACCAGGACGGAGATCAGGGCGACAAACATGTACAGCGTGAAGACGCTCCACGGCGCCGGCGGCCGGATTCCGAAGCGGAAGATCAGGAAGACGACCGCCAGGACCAGCACCGCCTGGAAGAATTTCGACCTGACGAATCCCATGCCTACTTCTTGGCGGCGGCAGGCGCCGCCCCCTCGCCCTTCAAGGTGAGGAGGAACGCCACCAGGTCGAGATACTCCTTGGCCGTGAGGGTCTGGCCCAGGGTGGCCGGCATGACCCCGCCCGGGTAGCCCGCGACCGTGCCCATGCCCGCCGGGTTCAGGATCTTGGCCATGATGTACTCGGGGGTCTGGATCTTCGCGATCTGGGAAAGGTCGGGCCCGACGGGCGAGGCGCCGATGGAGCCGGCCTTGTGGCAGGCGATGCAGCCGCCCTTTCCCATGAAGACGGCCTGCCCGGCCTTCGGATCACCCGGCAGCTTCAACTCCGCCACCTGACCGCCGCCGGCCGCCGACCCCGCCGTCTTGGGGATGTCGTCGAGCTTGACGTCCACCGTTCCACCGAGCGACTCCAGGAACGCCGTCAGCGCCCACAGCTCGGAGCGGTTGAGCCCGATGGGCGGGCGATCCACCTTCGGCATGATGTTGGGATAGCCCTCCACCAGGTGGGCGCCGGGATCCAGCAGCGACTCGATGAGGTAGGCCTTGGCGCTCGTGCCGGCCTTCCGCTTGGCCGCCGAGGCGCCGATCCCCCCCAGGTCGGGGGCGCGCGTCCCCTTCTGGCCGATCCGGTGGCAGACCTCGCACGTCCCCTTCCCCTTGAAGATCCCCTCCCCGGCTTTGACGAGCTGCTCGGGGCTCACATTCTCCCCCTCCAGGGAGAGCTCCTCGGGGGGCTCGGACCGGAGCTGGGGGATCGAGTTGGCGTAGTAGGTGTAGGCGCCCATGACGAGCAGGGCGAACACCGCGATCTTGACCAGGACGGGAACCCTCATCTAGCGCAACTCCAACTTGTCTTGCCGGTCTGGCGCCCGAGCGCCGCGGGTCCTGTCTCCGGCTTGCCCCCGGCCGCGGCCGGCTTCCGTCACCCGTTCACCCCCTCCCCCAGTTCGCTGAACTGGGGGAGGCGAGTGAAGGGGTCCCACTCCGCCGGACCGCTCCGGGGGCAACGCCCGCGCCACCCGC
>JACPSW010000120.1 GCA_016193045.1 Candidatus Rokuibacteriota bacterium
CCCCTTCGCGGTCCTGGTTGACCAGGTGCTGGCCCTTTTCCCCAAGGTCGAGGGCGAGGTGCTCGAGGTCCACGGCAAGGAGGTCACCCTGAGCATCGGGCGGCGCGACGGCCTTCAAGCGGGGATCGAACTTTCCCTCTACCGCGAGGGACGTGAGCTGAGACACCCCAAGACGGGGGAATTCCTCGGCCGCGCTGAGCAGGCGCTGGGCCGCGTGTCGGTGGCCCAGGTCCATGAGGCGTACTCGGTCGCCACCCTCGCTCAGGGCGCCGAGGCGCGGGCGGGGGACAGGGTCAGGCTCTCGGCCGGCAAGATCAGGTTGACGCTGCTGCCCCTCTCCGGGGGCGAACGGCAGAATCAGGTGGAGGCCGCGGTCCAGGAGCTCGTGGACGGGCTCGGCCGCACCGGCCGCTTCCAGGTCCTGATGGGTGACCAGGTCGGCGTCTGGCTGGCCGAGCAAAAGATCAAGGCAGAGGAGGCCATCGAAGGGAAGGGACTCGACGCCGCGGCCAAGCGCTTCAAGGTCGAGCAGCTCCTGGCCGTCCTCTTCAAGCGGATCCAGGGGAAACCGTACATGGAGGTGCGGCTCTACTCCTACCCCGCCGCCGCGCCGCTCCTCAGCACGGCGATGTTCGTTCCCCCCTCCGTGAAGCCCCAGGGCAAGGGGCAATTCTCGTCCGACCCCCAGGCGCGCCCCTCCCCGCCGCCGAAGCAGCGCTCCTTCCTCGCCCGCCTCCTCGGCGGGGAGCTGGAGGCCGGCGCCTACTCGACGGGGGAGGCCTCGATTCCGCTGAAGGAGGCGGCCCGCTTCGCGTTCCCCGTCATCTCCATGGATGTGGCCGTCGCCCCGAAGGATAAGGTCCCGCGGCTCGTGATCACGGACGGGGAGCGGGTGTACCTCTACCGGGTCGTGAACCGGGCGCTGGAGGCGGACTGGACCTACTCCGCTCGCTCGCTCGGGAAGATCTTCTCGGTTCAGCTTGCCGACCTGAACGGCGACGGGGTGCTCGAAGTGGTCGTCAACCGCTACTCGCACCACGAGAATGTCGCCTTCACGTCGTTCATTCTCACGACGCGGGACGGCAAGCCCGCGATCGTGGCCGACAATCTCGGCGACATCCTCCTGGCGGTGGACGCGACCGGGGAGGGGATCAAGCAGACGCTCTGGATCCAGCCCTTCACGCCCGACGGGGTCTTCCAGCAGGGCCGGGTGCTCCGCGCGGCTCCCCGGGGCGGGTCGCTGGACGTGAGCGGCCCCGTGCGCGTGCCGTATAACTTCCGGGCGACGGGGGCGACGCTGTCCAACGTCGCCGGGAAGGACACCCGGGCGCTCGCCTACATCGACGAGCAGGGCCGGCTGGGCCTCGCGCTCGACGGCCAGGAGACCTGGCGGTCGTCCACCCGCGTCGGGGGCGGAGGCTACCTGAGGATGGAGGTCGTCAAGCCGATCGAGCGCGGGAGCCGGAGCTTCTTCTACTCCATGGAGCCGATGCCGCTGGCGGTGGACCTCGACGGGGACGGGATCGAGGAGATCGTCGTGCCGCAGAACCAGTGGGAAGGCTTCCTCGCCGTGATCTTCCGGGGTCCGGCCGGCTACCGCATGCAATCCATCAACTCCGGCTTCGAGGGGAGCATCACCGGCCTCGGGGCGATCCCCGGCGACACTCCCCCCACGCTCATCGCGTCGGTGGTGCGCTTCTCCGGTTTGATGAAGAGCGCGGGGGAGACCCAGATCATCATGACCACGGGGGAGTGATCTGCTAAACTTGGCTCATGGCGGAGGAAGGCGAGCTCTCTAAGCGGATCGATGACGTCCATCGGCGCCTCGACGATCTCCAGACGGACATGAATGCCCGGTTCGGAACTCTCCCCTGGCTCGGCAAGTGAGGGGGGCGGCATGCCGGTTCAGCTCGTAAGGCGTTTCTTCACCGTCGAACAATACTCCCGGATGGCCGAGGCAGGCATCCTCTCAGCGGACGACCGCGTCGAGCTGATCGAAGGGGAGATTGTTGAAATGACTCCTATCGGCAGTCGGCATGCCGCGTGTGTCAAGCGGTTGATTCGGCTATTTTACTGGGCAGTGGGTGATCGCGCGGTCGTTAGTGCGCAGGAACCGGTTCGCTTGAGCGAGCGCTCCGAACCTCAGCCCGACCTCGCGTTGCTCCGACCGCGCGCTGATTTCTACGCTCAGGCCCACCCGGGGCCCCAGGACATACTGCTCGTGGTCGA
>JACPSW010000094.1 GCA_016193045.1 Candidatus Rokuibacteriota bacterium
GGAGGCCATCAGCATAAATGCCCGACAAATCGAGGGAGATTACCCAATCATGATGCGGGCCGGAACTTCCAGAAGTAGTTGACCAGCTCCTCGCCCTCGTGGAGGCGGCGAAAGGTCAGCTCCACGGGCATCTCGAACGTGACGGCGGCCGGATCGCAGTCGGTGAGCTGAGCGTAGAAGCGCCCGCCGCCCTCCAGGTCGGCCGCGACCATTACCGTCGGCGGATCCGGGTTCGGGACCAGGTGGTCCTTGGTAAAGGTGAAGACCTTGCCCCGGCGGCCGAGCTTGTGCTCGCGCAGGTTCTTGGACGAGCACTTCCAGCAGATGTGGCGGCGCGGGTAGGAGATGGCGCCGCAGTCGGCGCACTTCTGCCCGTACAGCCTGAAGTTCTGGCGCTCCTCGCGGAGCATCGTCGGCAGGCTCGAGAACGCCTTGACGATCTCGGTCTCCACATTCCGGCGGAAGTGGAGGAACTTCCCGTAGTGGACGAGCGGCCGGCCCTTGGCCAATTGCGCGGCGACGCCTCGATCCCAGGACATCTTCTCGATCAGCTCGGTCGCCTGGAAGAGCAGCGCCTCGGCGCCGTTGCCGTAGGATACGACGAGGATCCTGTCGCCGCGTTTGGCCTCCTCCAGGGCGGAGGCCAGGCCGAGGAGCGGCGAGGCGACACCCGTGTTTCCAGCTTTGTTGATCACCGGCTCCTTGAGCATCGCCGTCTCCGGGAACTTCAGCTGGCGCCCGAGGGCGGCGTGAAGGCGGAAGTCGGGGGCGTAATAGGCGATCTTCGCGATGCCCTGGCGCTTCAGCCCCACACGCGCCAGCAGGCCGTCCACCGCCTCCGGGATGTGCTTGTCGAGCCCGTAGGCCTTCACGAAGGTGGGATCCCCCAGTTCGAGAAAGCGATCCCCCGCCTTCCGCCAGACGTCGGTGAACTCGTGGCTGGCCGTGTAGGCCCCCTCGAAGGTCGCGATGGGGTCGCCCTCGCCCAGGAGCACCGCCGCCGCGCCGTCGCCGAGGAGGGTTTCCAGGTCGCTCCCCGGAGCGGTGGGGCGCATGTCGCCGGCCGCGACCAGCGCCTGAGAGGCCGTCCCGGCTTTGATCAGGTCCAACGCGAGCCTGATGCCGGTCGTCCCCGCGCGGAGCGAGCCGCCGAGATCGGCGGTCACGACCTCGGTGCCGAGGTCGGCCACCGTCGCCAGGAGTGTGGCGGTGGACTTTTCGGTGTACGGCGGTGTCGTGGACGCGAAGAAGCAGGCGCCGACCTTCGACGGATCGCGGCCCGCAAGCGCGGAGAGCGCGGCCTCGGACGCCATCGTGAGGCTGTCCTCGTCGTAGTTGGCCACGGCCCGCTCGCCGCTTCCGCCACTCCCCCACACCTGGGCGAGCGTCTTTCCCGACAGGCGGTAGCGTGGAATGTACGACCCAACAGAAAGAATCCCGATCATGATCCAGCTCCTCCTGGAATGTACGCTCCAATCGCCAGTATCCCGATCATGATCCGACTCCTCCCTTGATGACTCCGCCGTCAGTCCACCAGCGGTGCGTCGAGGCGAGCCCGTCTGAGCGAGCGGGGAACCCCGGCCTCAAGCCTTACCCTCCAAGTCTCCCAGGAAGTAACGGCGAGGATCGAAGAGGCGGATCAGCGCCAGCTCGTCGGGCTCGGGCGGATCATAACAGCGAAGCGTGGACGCAACTTTCAGATCCCAGCCGCATGTTTCCTTCGCCGCCCGCACCGCCTCCGCCTCCGGCTTCCCCGCGAACACGCCCGTCAGTGCGAGCTCCCCGTGCTCGTCGGCCTTCTCGTAGACGCCGTAGTCGGACACGACGGCCCTGACGCGCTGCCCCGGCCCCGTGATGTACGGGACCTTGTCCACGAAGCGGTTGCGACCCTGTCGGAGCGTCACCACCACCTCCCGCGCCGAGGAGGTGATGTCGTTGGCCCCGCCCGAGCCCGTGATGTAGGTCACGCCGGGGATGATCGTCGAGTTGATGTTGCCGTGCTTGTCGATCTGCCCGGCCGCCAGCGACCCCAGGCACTGGTTCTGCCGCCCGCCCATGAAGATCCCCATGACGTGAAAAATGTCGGTGAGCATCTTACACGACGGGAAGTTCCGGAACGAGAAGACGAAGGGCTCGCCGGGGCGGGGGAGGTACCCCACCATGCCGGCCTCGGCCATCAGCTCCACGTCCACCCCGGCCTGCTTCAGCTGGTAGGCGGCGAGCCACGCGGCCAGGTTCGAGTTGCCGACGCCGGCGAGGAAAGCCCGGTAGCCGCGGGTCCTGACCTTCTCGGCCAGGAGGCGGGCCGCCGTCACAACCATCATCTCGGTGGCGTTGTAGCTTGGCCCCGCAGGAAGTCGATCGGCGAGCGAGTCCAGCTCGGACACCCAGGCGTCCGTGTCGGCACGCCCCTTGACCTCCATGATCTTCGCGTAGCCGAGCTTCGCCAGGTAGTGGGTCTGGGTTGGGACGTCGAGCATCCACTCCTTGATCCAGGCCTCCGCCGTCTCCGCCTTCCTGAAGGCCGTCCGCATCTCGAGAATCCACTCCAGGTCCTCGGCGTAGCCCTCGAACTCGGGAATGTTCATCCCGTACATGCCACCCGGATGCGCGCCGAGCGGCGTCTGCACAACGGCCGCCACGTGCTGCCCCGGCAGCTTCACCAGCGGCGCGTGGCGGCGGATGAACTCCGAGGAGACGATCTTCTCGACAGTGACGACGGCGCCCTGCCGGGCGGCCATGGCGCCGTAGAGGTTCTCGTTCATCGGCGGCGCGAGGATCGTGTTGCCGGCGCGATCCGCGGCCCAGGCGTGGAGGAGGGAGACGTCGGGTACGAGTGCCCTGACATAGCCAACGCGCCCCTCGGACGCGAACGGGTCGTCGGCTGTCTGGAAGTCGCCCTGCCGGGTGTTGTCCTCCTCCATGGTCGAGCCCAGGAGGGACCGTGTCGGCAGGAACGGTATGCCCATCGCCCCCGCCAGGAGGCGGAGGGGGAAGGTCAGCATGGACCAGTTCTGGACCTCGATCCGTCCGTCGAGAACCGCCTTCGAGATCAGCGGGCTCGGCACCGGGAACGGATAGCCCTCCCCCAGAAACGTGGTGATGATCCGCTTGACGAGCCCCCCGTGGATCAGCGCGGTCCACGGCGAGCCGAGCCCGACGGCGGCGATCGTGAAGGCCGGCTGCTTTCCCCACCACTGGCGGACGAGCTCGCGGATGTGAACGTTGGCGCGCGCGTGGGCCGTCCCGAGGTGCAGCGTCATCCCCGGCTTCACGAGGCGGCGCAGCGCCTCCTCCAGGGTGGTCACCTTGTCGGGCCCCTCGCTGAGCGGGACCTCCAGCCGTCGCTGGATCACGTCCGCGTATGCGGGATCTAACACCGTCTCCTCTCCTCCCCCCTCACCTTTGTCCTCTCCCCCGGTGCGGGTTTGATATCCAGGGTCAGGTCTTGCAATCCAACACCTGTCTCCGAAATCAGACTGTAGTGCGTGATTGCAAGACCTGACCCCCCTCACCGGATCGCGAGAGGGTTGATGGGCGAGCCCAGGCCGCCCGAGATGCGGAGCGGCTGGCCGACGAAGAGAAACTCGTACGACCGGTCCTCCGCGCACGCCTTGGCGAGATCCTCCAGCCAGAAGAGCTCCCCGAGGGTGAGGCCGAGGTCGCGGATCAGGACGGGATGGAGCGGCAGCATGGATTTCCCGTCTTCCGCGGGCTTCACCTCGACGGCGACGTTGTCAACGCCAACGCACGCGACCTCCCGCGCGTGGAGCCATTCGGCGGCGCTCATCCCCAGCCCCGGGGCCAGGTCGTAGAAGCTCTCGCGCTCCTTGGCCGTCGCGCGGTTCCAGAAGGCGAGCCAGCCAGTGCGGATCAGGAGCGCGTCCCCCCGGCGCACCTCCACCCCCTGGGCAGCCGCGGCTTCCTCCAGATCCCGCGGGGTGATCGCAAACCCGCCCGGAAGATTGCCCATGCCCTTGTGCCCGGCCACGTCGAGGAGCACGCCTCGAGTGACGAAGTAGGCGGCAAGGCGGTCGATGGAGCACCTGCGAGCGCCGACGTGAGGGTTGATGGCCTGGCCCGCGTCGTAGCCGTTGTAGATCCGTCCCTCCCTGAAGGCGTGGCAGAGGCCGTCCCACTGGGTCCCCGTCTGGGGGGACATGGAGATCCAGTCGTCGGCGAACTCGCTATCGCCCCCCCAGCCGTGATCGGCCACCCGGAGGCGCGCGCTCCGGACGAAGTGCTGCATCGGCGGACGGCTCGGGTCCGTCGGCGTGCGCGGGTTCAGGGGGATCGCGAGGCTCAGCACCTGCCCTTTCTTCACCAGGCGCGCAGCCTGCACGACGATCTCGGGCGTGACGAAGTTGGCGGTCCCGATTTCATCGTCGGCTCCCCACCGCCCCCAGTTCGACAGTGCTGTCATGGTCAGGCTGCCCTGCGCGCGCCGAACACCTTCGCCTTGATGCCCGAGGGAACCCAGGCAGCGAGGCGCCGGGCCACAGCCGCGCTCTTCTCCAGCGCCTGGGGGTCTCCCGGCCAGTGCCTGAGCAGGAGGTCCCGGTCCAGATGGTTCAGGAGTCCGTCCAGGATGATCGCGACCACGATCACGTCGTCGAGGTAGCCGACGAACGGGATGAAGTCGGGGATCAGATCGATCGGATTCGCCAGGTACGCCGCCGTGGCACCCAGCACCACTTTTGCGCGCGTGGGCACGGCAGGGTCAGCGAGAAGACGCCCGACGAGCACGGCCATGTGGGGCAGGAGGAGCATGAGCCCTTTCACTTGAGGCTGTCGGCGACGATCTCGGCGATATCGCGGGTCTTGATCTTGTCGGCGACCCCCTTCCCCTTCACCCCATCCTCGAACATCGTCAGGCAGAACGGGCAGGCGGAGGCCAGCACGTCGGGGTTTACCTCCATGGCGTGCTCCACGCGGATCTGGTTTACCCGGCGGCCCTCGTTCTCCTCCATCCAGACGCGGCCGCCACCCCCGCCGCAGCAGAACCCCTTCGACTTGCACTGGTGCATCTCGACCAGCTCGCCCCGGCAGACCGAGCGGAGCGCCCGGCGCGGTGGCTCGTAGATGTCGTTGTAGCGGCCGAGGTAGCACGGGTCGTGATAGGTCACCCGCCCCTCCCCCGCGCGCGCCACTCGGAGACGGCCCGAACGGACCAGCTCGTCCAGCAGCTCGGTGTGGTGGACCAAGAGGTACTCGTGCCCGATCCGCCGGGCCGGCTCACCGATACATTTCTCCTCGTTGCCGAGGATCGCGAAGTCCACCCCCGCGGCCTGGAGCAGCTTCACGAGCGCCCGCGCGACCTTCTTGTTGCGCTCGTCAAAGGAGCCGTAGCACCCCACCCAGTAGAGGTACTCGGCCTGGCTCACGTCGCTCATGACCTTGACACCCAGGTCCTTCGCCCAGTCCGCCCGCGTCTGCCACGCCATCTGCCACGGGTTTCCGTTGTTCTCGAGGTTGCGGAAGGTCGGCTGCAGCTCCGCCGGGAAGCGCGACTCGGTCAGGACGAGCCAGCGCCGCATGTCCACGATCTTCGGCACGTGCTCGATGAAGACCGGGCAGGCGTCCACGCACCAGCGGCAGGTGGTGCACGCCCAGAGGACGTTATCGGTGATCACCTCGCCCACCACGGCCTTCTCGGCGCGGCCGTTGCCGCCCTTGCCGAGGAGCCTGGGGCCGCTCTCCAGCAGGTGTTCCTGGAGGTCCAGGATCAGCATCTTCGGGTCCAGCTGCTTGCCGCTGACGGTCGCGGGGCAGCCGGAGGTGCAGCGCCCGCACTCGGTGCAGTTGTAGAGGTCGAAGAGATCCTTCCAGGTGAACTCGCTGAGGGCGCCGACGCCGAAGGTCTCGGCGTGCTCGAGGTCTGCGCTCGGAAACTGCCCCTTGGGCGTCAGCGGAGCGAAGAAGACATTGAACGGGGCCGCCATGATGTGCAGATGCTTCGAGTATGGAAGCCACACCAGGAACCCCAGGAGGATCGCGGCGTGGATCCACCAGGAGAGGTGGAAGAGCGTCTGGACGGGGCCGCCGGGGAGGCCCGCGAGGAGGCCCGCCAGCGCGCTCCCGGCGAAGGACCAGCGGTCGGTCGCCACCGGCGCCAGGATGATCCGGGTGGCATCCGCGGCGAGATCCGTCACCATCAGGCCGAAGATCAGGAGCAGGATCACCAGCCCCTCGGGGGAGAGCGTGAGGCGCTTCGGCTTCGTCACGAGACGGCGGAACGCCGCGTACGCCACCGCCGCGATGACCAACAGGCTGAAGACATCCTGGAGGACCAGGTAGGCCGGGGTGTCCGACAGGAACGGTAGGGAAAACCGCTCCGTGAATCCCTTCCCGAAGAACTCGAGCGTGCCGAGGGTCAGAATGAGAAAGCCCCAGAAGATCGTCGCGTGCATGAGCCCGGGCCAGAAGTCGCCCCGCAGAAGCCTCAGCTGGCCCAGGACGAAGACGAGCACTGCGCGCAGGCGCGCCGGCACGTGGTCCCACCGGGCGGCCGCCTTGCTCTTGAGCATGATCCGGAGGAGGTACGTCACGCGGTGGACGAGGAGTGCGAGCGCGACGACGATCAGCGCGTGGTAGAAAACCCAGCCGGGGATGACCCCGTACCACTGGTGAGAGGGTGACATTCAGGGTTCCATAGTGCGTTCGGGCCCAGCGTCTGTCAAGGACGACTCGACCGCAAGGGTCGGCACCTAGGATCGCGGGCGGAGCTCGACGGCTGCCAGAATCTCTTCAACCGCGGAGTAGGGATCCTTGCGCCCGTCGGCAACGGCCTCGAACGTGGCCGCGAGGTCGCCCTCGGCGCCGAGCCGGTGACGCACTTGCTCCGTGAACTCCTCGATCAGCAGCGCCTGGAGCTCGGCCCGGCGCCGCGCCTGGCGGCGTTTTTCGAGCGCGCCCGACGCCTCCAGCAGCCCCCGATGGCGCCGGATCTCGGCCAACAGCTCGGCGATGCCCACGTCGTTCTGGGCCTGGGTGGCGAGCACCGGGATCTCCCACTCGATGTCCTTCGGGACCTGGGGGCTCGCCCGGTGGAGGTGCGCCATGAAGCGCAGCTCGCTCATCAGCGGCTTGGCGCCGTCGCGATCGGCCTTGTTGACGACCAGAATGTCCGCGACCTCCATAAGCCCGGCCTTCATCGTCTGGATCGCGTCGCCGGACTCGGGGACCAGGATCACCACCGTGGTGTCGGCCTGCTTGATGATGTCCAGCTCGGTCTGCCCCACCCCGACGGTCTCGATCAGGATCCACTGCTTGCCGAAGGCATCCAGGAGCTTGATCACGTCGCTCGTCGCCCGCGCGAGGCCGCCCAGGCTCCCGCGCGTGGCCATGCTCCGGATGAAAACGTCGGGATCCAGCGTGTGCGACTGCATCCGGATCCGGTCCCCCAGCACCGCCCCACCCGAAAACGGGCTCGACGGGTCCACGGCGACAATCCCGACCGAGGCGCCTTCAGCGCGGAGGAGAACCGTCAGGCGGTCCACCACCGTGCTCTTGCCGGCCCCGGGCGGGCCGGTGATCCCGAGGATGTAGCCCCGCCCCGTGCGCCCATGGACCCGGCGCATGATCTCCGCGACGGGCCCCGAGCGGTTCTCCACCCGGGTGATCAGCCGGGCGAGCGCCAGCCGGTCTCCCGCCAGCATCTTGTCTATCAGGACTGCCGTCTTCGAATCAGTCATGGCCATCGAGTGTAGCACGGGGGGGAGAGGATGAAGGTGAGGGGGCCAGGTCGGCCTGCATGAGCAGTGCGTCCTCGCCGGTGTCGAAGTAGTAGCCCTTCCGCCGGCCGACGATCTGGAAACCCAACCCCTCGTAGAGGCCCACGGCCTCCGCGTTCGTGGGACGCACCTCGAGGAGGGCCACGGTGATCCCGCGGCGGCGGGCGTCCTCCAGGAGCGCCGCCAGGAGCGCGCGGGCAATCCCCTGGCGCCGCCACTCGGGATGCACCGCGAGGTTCGTGATGTGGATCTCCGGTGGGATCTCCCAGAGGCAGAGATAGGCCAGGACCGACGGCGACGGCGGGGCGCCGCGCGCGACCCAGCAGCGGGCGACCGGGTTCTGCCTCATCTCGTAGAGGAACGCTCCCCGAGACCAGGGCGTGGGAAACGAGATGCGCTCGATGGCCAGCACCTCGTCCAGGTCGGCCGGCGTCAGCGGCTCAAGAGACCAGGGGGGCACGGCGGCGCTTGAGCTCGGCTTCGGACGGCCGGAGGTAGAGCGGCGTCAACGCGGAGGCGTCCACCGCCTGCCCCGCGAGGAGGAGCGCGTGGCCAAGCGCACCCACGCAACCCGGCGACGGCAGGCGCCGTCCAGCCGAGGCGAAGCGCGCGTTGTCCCCAAGCCGCGCTCGGAGCAGCCCGCCGAGAGTCTCCACAGCGTCCCCGACGAAGATGACCGGCCCCCTGAGCCGGTCGCACAGCGCGACGGGGGTCAGCGCCAGATACTCCCAGTCGCGACTCATCGCGTCGCCCGACCAATGATAGAGGCTGGCGTAGACTTCCCCTTTTTTTGCGTCGAGGACGGGGCAGACAGGGTGAGCGGCGAAGGGCAGTGTGGCGGCCAGGGCGTCGAGGGTCGGGACGGCGGCGACGGGAATCCCGAGCCCCAGGGCGAGGCCCTTCACCGCGCTGAGCCCGATCCGGAGGCCGGTGAAGGAGCCGGGGCCGATCGCCACCGCCAGCCCCTCCAGCTGCTCGAGCTCCCAGCCGGAGAGATGGAGGAGGTGATCCACCGCCGCCATCAGCCGCTCGGAGTGGGTGGCCCTGATGTTCAGGACGTACTCGCCTACCAGCCGATCTCCGTCGAGCAGCGCGGCTCCGCCCGCCAGCGTCGAGGTTTCCACGGCGAGAATTCGCATAACACGGCCAGTCTACATCTTCCACTTTCGGGTTGACAAGGCGCGCCCCCCACGCCAACATGGTCGACAATTCGAAGGGTTGCGCGCGCGTGACGAGAAGGTGGCTGGGAGGGGTGGCGCTGGGTCTCGGGTTGCTTCTTTCGGGCCCCGCCTCAGCGCCGGCCGGGCCCGCCGTCGTGTTGGCAGTCTTTATGGGCTCGCACGAGGGACGCTTCCAGCTTGAGATCCTGGGCTCGGAGCCGCTTGACTATGTCGTGATCGAAGGGGCTGAACCGTTCAGCGTGAGCCTGCTGCTCCTCAACGCGAGCTTCGCCTTCCCGCCGGAAGAGCGCCAGCTGCCGGGCCCTGGCCTCACCAGGATCCGGACAGCGGTCCTCGAGCGCGAAGGCAGCCGCCTCGGCCGCCTCGATCTCACGTTCGGCAAGAGCGCGCCCTTCCGGGTCATCAAGGAGGGAGCCCGGCTCTTCGTCCGCGTGGACACTCCGCCTCCGCCGGGCGGCCTCGCCCTCCCCGCGCCTGGGAGGGAACCCGTCGCGACGGTCCGACCCGCCCCCGCAGAACCTCCCGCCCGACGGACGCCACCGCCGCCGGCACCCCCCGCCCTGTCCGCCCCGCCCGTCCCCCTGATCCTCGAGCTCAGGCCCGAGGTCGTGGGCGACGATGTCCAGGTGATCATCCAGGCCGACGGGCCCCTCGCCTACAAGAGCTTCGCGTTGGACAAGCCGTCCCGGGTCGTGGTGGACTTCGAGCGGGCGCAGCTGGCCATGGCGGAGGAGGACACGATCGAGGTCGACAACGCCGTCCTGAAGCGGATCCGCTCCTCCCAGCCCAGCCCGACATCGGTGCGGGTGGTCCTGGACCTGGCGCGGCCCAGACCCTTCTGGATCGAGCCCCGGGCCGAAGGCGTGGTGGTCCACCTGGGCGCCGCCCGACGGCCATGAAGCTCGACCGCTTCTGCAACAATCCGGCGTGCGAGGGATGCGACGTGCTCCTCTCGCCGCGCCAGGTGCTGAGAAAAGGCGGGCAGGAGATGTGCCCGAAGTGCCTCGAGCCGCTGGTCGTCCGGTCCGCGCGGCCCCGGCCGCGCCTGAGGAAAACCCCGCCCCCCTCCCACCATCTTCAGGAGAGTGTCGAATGACGCCACCCCACAAGAAACAGGACGCGGTGCTGGACGACGAGGCGCGTGAGAAGATCCATCTCGACATTCTCAAGCGCACCGGGGCCTATCACGCCAGCGACCACATCCTCCTGCCCTCCGGCCACCACACGGGGGAGTTCATCGAGAAGACCCTCGTCACCACCGAGCCGTCCTTCACCGAGGGGCTCGGCGCCGTCATCGCCAAGCACTTCGCCCAGTGGCCCATCGACGTCGTCCTCGCGACGGGGCCGGGGGCCATCATCCTCTCCCACTGCGTCGCGCGCGCCCATCCGTCCCGCCCGCTCCTGCTGTACGGCGTCAAGGGAATGACGGGGGGAAAGCGGAAGGTCACCCTCCCGGCCGAGTTTCACCGCCTGATCCGGGAAGGGACGAAGGTCCTGCTGGTGGAAGACCTGGTCAGCACGGGAAGCACGCTGAAGCTCTTGATCGAGCTGGTGGAGCGTCACGGCGCCCAGGTGGTGGGGATCGGCGCCCTCTGGCGACGGACCAAGAGGGCGGAGGTGGAGGGCAAGCCCGTCTTCAGCCTCGTGGCCCGCGACTTCCCGACCTATCCGCCCGACGCCTGCCCTCTCTGCAAGAAGGGCATGCCCCTCAACGAGGAGTTCGTCAGGCGGCGCGAGCACCGCCGACCCTCCTCCACCCAGGAGAAGGCCGAATAGAGAACGAATAGGGGTCAGGCCGACCCCAGCTTAGGCGGTTTCCCAGAGCCCTTCTGTTACGCCGGCCTTCCGGTAGGCCTTCCGGATCTTCTCCAGGTTGTCGGTCACGAGGAGCCCGATCTGGGCGAAGGGCTCGAAGATCGGCCCCTGGTCTCCCAGCACCGGGAACCAGACCTTGGGGAGCTTCTCCAGCCGGGCCTGGAGGGCCTCGGCGGCAGCGGTGAGCTGGGCGTACACCTCTTCCCTTCCCTGCTCCACGCGCTTGACGACCGGCATGACCAGGCAGTCCACCGACTCTCGGACCCGGGCCAGCGCGTCCTCCGCCTGCTCGACCAGCCGCTCGGCGATCGGGACCACCTTCACGCCGAGCTCGGTCAGAAACGTGTTGAGCAGCTGGCCAACCTTCTCGTTCAGGAGCGCCTCGGGCACGCCGATGGTCTGAAGCGCGCGTTGGCCGAGACTCGGCGTCTGGCCGTAGAGCCGCTCCTTGAGCCACTGGACGTGGGCCCGGTTCTCCTCGTCCTTCCACCAGTCCCGGATCATCTTCTTGCCCCAGTACCGGATGACCGCGTAGTACACGTCGCGCTTCAAGAGGCGCTGGGTGATGCCGCCCCAGGAGTAGAACTTCTGCATGGCCTTGATCGCCCCCATCTGGAGCTCGTAGGGGGAAAGCCGCCGCGGCTGGTGCACGACGTGGTGGCCGTCGTAGAGGGACCAATTCCGACTGATCACGTACTTGTCGCCTTTGGCGTACAGCGTGTCCCAGTCGGGGGAGCCGGGGATCGGCGTGAGGATCATGAACTGGATCGAGTCGATGTCGTGCTTCCGGGCGAAGGCCGTGGTGGCGTAGAGGGTCTCGAGGTCGTCCTCGTCCGACCCCACCACGAACATCCCGTGGATCCTGATCTTGTGGCTGTGGAAGCGCTCGATGGAGCGCTCGATCTTGGCCAGGTCCTGCTTCTTCTGGAAGAGTTTGAGCGTCCGCGGGTTGATGGACTCGAAGCCGACGTACACGTTGAAGCAGTTGGAGTCGCGCATGAGCTGGAGCAGCTCGGGGTCATCCACGGTCTCCGTCCGGACCTGGGCCCCCCACTCCGTCGTCAGGCCGGCCTGGATCATCCGGGCCAGCAGCTCCTTCACCCGCTTTTTGTTGGCGGTAAAGATGTCGTCGGCGAAGAAGGTGTAGGCGTCGTCCCGGTGGATCCTGAGCTCCTCGAGCACGCGATCCAGCGAGTGGGTCCTGAACGCGTGACCGTACATCCCAGGGACCGAGCAGAACGTGCAGGAGAAGGGGCACCCGCGCGAGGTGGCAATGGAGACGACCCCGCCCGGCTTCCAGCCGGTGATCAGGTGGTAGTCGGGGATGGGGTTCACATCCAGGTTGGGGATCTTCGGGCGCTCCGGGTTATGAACCGCCCGGCCGTCCTGGATGAAGGACAGGTTCTGGATCTTCTCGAACCCCTCCCCGCACTGGATCGCGTCCACGAGCTCCTGGAAGGGGAATTCCCCCTCCCCCTTCACGACATAGTCGGCGTGCTCGAGGCCCTCGTCGGGGAGGAAGCTCACGTGGGTTCCGCCGAGGACGGCGAGGATGCCGGCCTCCCTGACCTTGTCGGCCAGCCGGTAGGACTGGGGCGCGGTCGAGGTGATGGCCGAGATCGCCACCAGATCGGCGCTCAGCACCTCGTTCATGTCGACGGGGTGGATGTCCTCGATGTACACGCGCACGTCGTACCCCTTGGCCCGCATGATCGTGGCCAGCAGGACCGACCCGAGCCGGGGGATGGGCACGCGGCTGTACACGTGAAGATGCGTGGACTTGGGCTCCACGAAGACCAGTTTCTTGAGTGTTCGACGCATGCGGAGGCCCTCCATGGAGGCGCGGTTCACGGTAGGCAAGTTGCTCAACGCTAGCACCGGGCGGGGGGATTGTCAACGAGGGGTTTCCCCCCGCCTGTGGGGGGTGCGGGCGCAAGAGACCCCTTTATCTTGTATTTTCTCCTTGACACATCTTCCTGCCTCTTCTACGATCCGGCTAACATACCCTGGCTCGGTGCCGGGCGCGCGCGAGTCCGACGCCAGATCCAGAGGTCCGGGAGGGGGTGACAGGGTGGCCAGAAAGAAGGCGACCAAGAAAAAGAAGAAGTAGGCTGGGGTCAGGCATGCGTATTTGCGTTGCACGCGACAACCCCAATAACGCAACAACGCATGCCTGACCCCAGGTTACTTTTTGACGGCAGGCTTGGCGGCGGCAGCGACGATAACGGGCTTCGCTGCGGTCTTGGGCTTTTCCCCCTCCTTCAGGAGCCCCTTTACCTCGTCCATGAACTGGCTGATGTCCTTGAACTGCCGGTACACAGAGGCGAAGCGGACGTAGGCCACCTGGTCGAGCTTCTGGAGGTGCTCCATGACGAGGTCGCCCAGCTCGAGGCTCGAGATCTCCTTCTCGGCCCGGTCGTGGAGGCGCGCCTCGATGTCGGCGACCACATCGTCCACGGCCTGCACCCCCACGGACCGCTTCTCGCACGCCTTGAGGATCGACGAGCGCAGCTTCTGACGATCGAATGGCTCGCGCCGGCCGTCCTTCTTCACCACCATCGGCAGCACGTCCTCGATGTACTCGTAGGTCGTGTAGCGCCGCCGGCACTTGAGGCACTCCCGACGGCGGCGAATGAACTCCCCCTCCCGCCCCACGCGGGAGTCCACCACCCGGTCCTCGGGATGGCCGCAGAAGGGACACTTCATTTCAGGCGCTCCGGGTAGAGGGGAAACTTCGACGTCAGCTCCTGGACCTCTCCACGCACCGCGGCCTCCACCGAGGCGTTCCCCAGGTTGGTGAGCACTCGGTCGATGAGGGCGGCGATCCGCACCATCTCCGGCTCCTTCATCCCGCGCGTCGTGACGGCGGGCGTGCCGATCCGGATGCCGCTCGTCACCATGGGGCTCCGCGTCTCGAAGGGGATGGTGTTCTTGTTCACCGTGATCCAGGCTCGGTCGAGCGTCTCCTGGGCGTCCTTCCCCGTGATCCCGCGGTTGGTCAGGTCCACGAGCATCAGGTGGGTGTCCGTGCCGCCCGAGACCAGGCGGTACTCCCGGGCGATCAGGGCCTCGGCCAGAGCCCGGGCGTTCTTCACGATCTGGTGCTGGTACTCCCGCCACTGGGGGGTCAGGGCCTCCTTGAAGGCCACCGCCTTGGCCGCGATGATGTGCATCAGCGGCCCGCCCTGCACCCCCGGCATCACCACCTTGTCGAGCGCCTGGGCGTGAGCGCCCCGGCACATGACCATGCCCCCGCGCGGGCCGCGGAGCGTCTTGTGGGTCGTGGTCGTGGTGAAGTCGGCGTACGGGATCGGGGATGGATGGAGGTTGGCGGCGACGAGCCCCGCCGGGTGGGCGATGTCCGCCATGAGCGCCGCGCCCACCTCGTCGGCGATCTCCCTGAACGGCTTGAACTCGATCGCGCGCGGGAAGGCCGAACCCCCGGCGATGATCAGCTTGGGCCGGTGCTGGCGGGCCAAGTCGCGGACCTGGTCGAAGTCGATCAGCTCGGTGTCCTTTCGGACCCCATAGGGGACGATCGTGTAGAACTTCCCCGAGAAGTTGACCGGGCTCCCCATGGTGAGGTGGCCGCCGTGGGACAGGTTCGGCCCCAGGACGGTGTCCCCGGGCTTCAGCAGCGTGAAATAGACCGCCATGTTGGCCTGGGAGCCGGAGTGGGGCTGGACGTTGGCGTGCTCGCAGCCGAAGAGCTCCTTGGCGCGCGCGATGGCCAGCTCCTCGGCGATGTCCACCACCTCGCAGCCGCCGTAGTAGCGCCGTCCCGGGTAGCCCTCGGCGTACTTGTTGGTCATCACCGAGCCCATGGCCTCCAGCACCGCCTCGGAAACGAAGTTTTCCGACGCGATCAGCTCGAGGTTCCGGGCCTGGCGCTCGGTCTCGGCGCGGAGGGCCTTGGCGATCTCGGGGTCCACCTGCTCGAGGCGCACCATGTCCCTACTCTTCCCTGCCCTGGAGGAAGCGGCTCTCGATCTGGGCGATCTTGCCAAGCCGCCGCTCGTGGCGGCCGCCGGCGAACTCGGTGCTGAGCCACATCTGGAGAATTTCGAGCCCCAGTTCCCCGTCCATGAGCCGGCCGCCCAGGGTGAGGACGTTGGCATCGTTGTGCTCGCGGCTCATCCGGGCCATGAAGGGGTCCGAGCAGAGGGCTGCCCGGATGCCCGGCACCTTGTTGGCGGTCATGGCCATCCCGATGCCGGTCCCGCAGACCAGGAGGCCGCGCTCGGCCTTGCCCGAGGCCACGGCCTCCCCCACCTGGAGAGCATAGTCCGGGTAATCAACGGATTCGGGCGAATGGGTGCCGAAGTCCAGGATCTGGTGGCCATTCTCGATCAGCCAGGCCTTCAGGGCTTCCTTGAGTTCCCAACCGGCATGGTCGGCGCCGAGGGCGATCACGAGCATGACGTTCCCACGTTAAAACCGGGCTCACCACAAAGTCAAGTGGAAAGCCTGGCACCCTCCCCCAAGGGGTGGAGGTTATCATCGGAGGGGGCCTCGACGGCGGGGAGAAGCTACTGGAGAGGGACGCTGGCGCCGGCCTCCGCCACCGTCGCGGGCCAGCCGAGGTCCTGGCCGATCTTCTCCTTGAGAGCCTGAGCGGCCTCGGGCTCGCCGTGGACGATGTAGGTCATCCGGGGCGGGCGGTTGAACCCCTTGAGCCAGCGGAGGATCTCCCCCTGATCGGCGTGAGCGGAGTAGGCGTCGCTCACCCTGATGGATGCCCGGACCGGGATGTCCGCCCCGAAGATCCTGACCCCCTTGGCGCCGTCCCTGAGGAGCCGCCCCCTGGTGCCCGCCGCCTGATAGCCGCCAAAGAGGACAGTGGTCCGCGGATCGGGGAGGCGGTGGCTCAAGTGGTGGAGCACCCGGCCGCCCGTGGCCATCCCGCTCCCCGAGATCACGATCACCGGGCCGTCCACGTCGTTCAGGGCCTTGGAGTCCTGGACGCTCCTGGCCAGGTGAAAGCGCCGAGGGACAAACGGGCGCTTCCCCGCGCTCACCACCTTTGCCAGGTCGGGGTCCTCCTCCTCGGGGTGCTGGGCGTAGATCGCCGTGGCCTCGATTGCCATGGGGCTATCCAGATAGACGGCCAGCGATGGGATCCGCCCGGCCTCCTCCAGCTCCCGGAGCGTGTAGAGGACCTCCTGAGAGCGCCCCACGGCGAAGGCGGGGATCAGGAGCCACCCCTTCTGGTCCACCGCGCGATTGACCGCCGTGACCAGCACGGCAGCTGGATCCTCCCTGGGGTGGAGCCGGTTGCCGTAGGTGGATTCGACGAGGAGGATGTCGGCCTCCGCGACAGGCTCGGGGTCGGGCATGATCGGAACGTTGTAGCGGCCCAGGTCGCCCGAGTGCACGACCTTGAGGTCCCCGACACCGACTTCCATGATGGCCGCGCCCAGGATGTGCCCCGACCGAATGAAGCGCGTGCTCACTTGCCGCCCCACGCCCACCGGCCTATTGACCTTCACGGGCCGCACCAGGCCGAGGGCCTTCTCGGCGTCATCCACGGTGAAAAGCGGAAGGGCGGGCGTGTGCGTGGAGGTGCCGTGGCGGTTGGCGTAGTCCGCCTCCTCTTCCTGGAGATGGGCCGCGTCGGGGAGCATGATCCTGAGGAGGTCGGCCGTCCCGTTGGTGCAGTAGATCGGCCCCGTGAAGCCCGCTTTCGCCAGGCGCGGGAGATAGCCCGAGTGGTCGATGTGGGCGTGGCTCAGGAGCACGGCGCTGAGCGAGGCCGGATCGAAGGGGGGCGGCGCCCAGTTCCGGAGCCGGAGCTCCTTTAGCCCCTGGAAGAGCCCGCACTCGAGGAGCACGCGGCTCCGGCGCGTGTCGAGAAGGAACCTGGAGCCTGTGACGGTGCCAGCGGCGCCCAGGAAGGTCAGGGACGGCGTCACTGGGAGCGCGATCCCTCCTCAGCGGCGGGCGCGTGGCGCGAGACGGGAAAGGGCCCCGCTCCCTTCGGAAACTCGAACGTCTCGAGCTGCGCGCCCTCCACCCCCGCCTTCACCAGCGCGGGGAGATTCAGGCGCTCCTCAAGGCCCTGGACCTCCTCAGGAGCCATCCGTGTCGCGGGGTGCTTCGGAACGAACAGGGTGCAGCAGTCCTGGTCGGGCTCGACCGAAATCTCGAAGGTCCCGAGCGCCTGCGCCTGGGCCGTGATCTCATGCTTGTCCATGCCGATCAGGGGGCGGAGGATGACGAGCGTTGCCGCCTCGTCGATGCGCGCGAGGTTCTGGAGAGTCTGGGAAGCCACCTGGCCGAGGCTCTCCCCCGTCACCAGGGCTTGGGCGCCCGTCTGCCGCGCCAGGGCCTCGGCGATCCTCACCATGAGTCGCCGATACACCACCACACGGGCCGGCGGCGGGACGGAGAGCACCACCTCCCGCTGGATCTCGCCGAAGGGGACCAGGTAGAGGCGCGAGAAGAACTGCCACTGGGTGAGCCTGTCCACCAGCGCCCGCGCCTTCTGCTGGGACGTCGGCGGCAGGTAGGGGACGCTGTGGAAGTGGACGAACTCGACGCGGCAGCCGCGCTTCATCATCCGCCAGGCCGACACGGGGGAGTCGATTCCGCCGGAGAGGAGGCTCACCACCGTCCCGCTCGACCCCACCGGCAGCCCTCCCGGCCCGGGCTCGCGGTCGGAGTAGACGAAGGTCTCGCTAGGCAGCACCTCCACGTGGATCGTCAGCGCGGGATTGTCGAGATCCACCCGCGTCTTCACGCGCTCGAGGACGAACGTCCCCAGCTCGCGGTTGATTTCCACCGAGGTCAGCGGGTAGGTCTGGAAGGCCCGCCGCGCCGTGATCCTGAAGGACTCGAACTGCCGCCCCTCGATCATCCGGCCGACCGCCGCCTTGATGGCCTCCATCTGGGACGTCACGCGCTGGGCCAGCGCAAGGTTCGCCACCCCGCAGATGCGCGTCACGCGCTCCCGGACAGCCTCAGGGGCGGGGTTGCCTTCCAGGTCCAGCATGAGGCGGCCCGGCAGTTGAACCACCTTCACCGGCTGGAGGTCCACCGTTGCCCGCTCCAGGTTCTGGCGGAGATGGCGGAGGAACATCGGCCGGTGCCCGGCCTTCAGGCTGATCTCGTGGTAGTGGACGAGGAGGCAGGGTCGGAGTCGCGGCGTCATTCCTCGGCCACCGGCGGCCTGGCATGCTTCGGCCGCCGCCGGTACTCCGTCTTCGGCACCTCCACCTTGGGCGGCTTCCGCGGCATGGGTTTTCTCACCCTCGCATGCGCCGGCTTCTTCTTCTTGCTCACGGGGTCAGTATACGCCTTCTCCCTCAAGCCTCACGGGCCAACAGCGCACGCGCGCGGGCAAGCTCGTCGGGAGTGTTGACGTTCATGAAACAGATGGTGGGATCGGCCAGGCGCGCCACCTCCGCCTCGGGGATCTCGAGGATCTTCACCTGGGGGAAGAACCCGATCACTTTGAAGCGCTTCGCCTTAAGCACGGCCTCCATGTGGGGGAGGCAGGCCTTGGCGTAGAGGGCGTGGAGGGTCTCGTACTGGTCGCCGACTTTGGGGATCACCACGTCGGCCTCTCCCGCGTGGGAGACGACGAGCCTCACCACCTCGGGCTTGAGGAACGGCATGTCGCAGGCCACCGTGAAGGCCCCGTCACCCTTGGCGGACTTGAGACCGCTGTAGATCCCGCCGAGCGAGCCGTGGTCGGGAAAGACGTCGGGGACCATCGGCAGCCCGAGGAACGCGTACAGCTCGGGCGTGTTCGTGACGATCAGGAGGTCGGGAAGCACCGGGCGCAGCACATCCACGATTCGCTCGATGATCCGCCTGCCGCCGAGCTCAACGAGGGCCTTGGGTTCCCCCCCCATCCGCGTGCTCTTGCCTCCGGCCTGGATGACTCCCGTGATGGTCATGCGTACGCGCCTTCAGGAAGGTCGAGCGCCCCCTTCCGCAGGATACGGGGCGGAGAGGCGGTGACATCGAGAATGGTGGAAGGCAGGCCGCCCTTCGTCGCCCCGCCGTCGATCACCAGGTCGATCTTGCCGTCGAACGCCTGCAGAACCTGGGTCGCCGTTGTGGGCGGTTGCGCCCCGCTCGGATTGGCGCTCGGAGCCGTAACCGGAACGCCTGCGGCCCGCACCAGCCCGAAGGCGACCGGATGGGCGGGCAACCGGACGCCGATGGTCCCCGTTTCGGTTGTCAAATGGGCAGGGAGGCCTCGAATCGCCTTCAGGACAAGCGTCAGCGGTCCCGGCCAGTAGCGGGTCATCAGAGCGAGGGCCGTCGGCGAAAGGTCCTCCACGAGGGTCTCGACCATCCGGACGGAATCGACGAGGACCAAGAGGGGCTTGCCTTCGGGTCGTCCCTTGACCGCGTAGACGCGCCCGAAGGCTTTGCGATCGAGCGCGTTGGCGCCAAGGCCGTAAAAGGTCTCGGTGGGAAACGCCACGAGGCCACCCCGGACGAGGATGCCCGCAGCGTCCTTCAGCCCCGCCGGGTCGGGATCTCTCGGATCGACCCGGAGGAGGCGGGTCCTGATCACTGCCGCTTCTTGAGCTGCGCGGCCACCCGGCGGGACCGCTGCTGGACCTCGGCGGCCAGTGCCCTTCTGAAGGCAGCCAGGCGCTTTCCGACGTTTGCATCGCTGAGGGCCAGGATCTGGGCGGCCAGGATGCCGGCGTTGGCGGCCCCCCACTTTCCTACCGCCACCGTCGCCACCGGCACGCCCTTGGGCATCTGGGCCATGGAGAGAAGCGCGTCCAGGCCGCTGAGCGGGGAGGAGTTGATGGGAACCCCGATGATCGGCAGCGACGTGAGAGACGCGAGGAAACCCGGGAGGGCCGCGGCCCCGCCGGCGCCGGCGATCAGCACCCGGATGCCCCGCCGCTCCGCCCGCGTCGCGTAGCGGCGCGTCTGTTCCGGCGTCCGGTGGGCCGAGGCCACGACGACCTCGTGAGGAATGTCCAGGTCGTCCAGCACCCTGATCGTCTCCCGGAGCACCTCCAGGTCCGAGTCGCTCCCCATCACGATCCCCACGCGCGGGCGTCTCGTCGGCATTCGTTATCTCCCCTGATGCCTCAGCGCTTTTCTGCCGATGTCTTTCCTGAAGTGAATCCCCTCGAAGCAGATCTTCGCCACTGCTTCGTAGGCCCGCGCGATGGCAGCCGGGATGTCGGCACCGAGCGCTGTGACGCCGAGCACGCGACCTCCTGCCGTGACCAGCTGGCCGTCCTTGAGCGCCGTGCCGGCATGAAAGACTGTAACCCCAGGGAGTTTCTCGGCCTCTGCGACTCCCGCGATGGGCTTGCCGGTCTGGTAGTCGCCCGGGTAGCCACCCGAGGCCAGCACCACGCAGACCGCCGCCTCCGGACGCCAGCGGACCGTCGAGGGGAGGCGATCCCCCCTGGCGACAGCGTGGAGCAGAGGGAGGGGATCGTCTTGGAGCCGCGGCATGATCGTCTGATGCTCCGGGTCCCCGAAGCGGCAGTTGTACTCCAGCACCTTCGGCCCCTGGGGGGTGAGCATGAGCCCCGCGTAGATGACCCCACGGTACGGCCGTCCCTCGGCCGCCATCGCGTGCACGGTGGGCAGGATGATCGTCTCCATCACCTCGTCGTGCATTCGCGCGTCAATCGACGCGGGAGAGGAGGCGCCCATCCCGCCTGTGTTCGGCCCCTGGTCATCGTCGAAGACCGCCTTGTGATCCTGCGCAGTGCCCAGGGGCAGCGCCATCTCTCCGTCGGTCAGGGCGAAGAATGACGCCTCCTCACCCACCAGGAACTCCTCGACGACGATCTGCTCCCCCGCCTTGCCGAACGCGCGCTGCTCGAGGCAGAGGGCGATGGCCTGGTCCGCCTCCTCGAGCGTGCGGCAGACGATCGCCCCCTTGCCAGCGGCAAGCCCGTCGGCTTTCACGACCAGCGGCACGCCCACCTCGCGCGCAAACCGGCGCGCGGAGGCCGCCTCCTGAAAGGCCTGAAAGCGCGCCGTCGGGATGCCGTGCTTCGCCATGAGCGCCTTGGCGAAGACCTTGGACCCCTCCAGCGCGGCGCCCTTCTGATTGGGCCCGAAGATGGCCAGCCCTCTGGCTTGGAAGCGCTCCACGATCCCCAGGATCAGCGGCAGCTCGGGGCCGACCACCGTGAGGGCAATGCGTTCTCTCTCGGCGAAGCCGACGAGGTCATCGAGCGCGTCAGTCTTGATCGGCACGCACGTCGCGTGGCGGGCCATGCCGGGATTGCCCGGCGCCGCATAGAGCGCCGCAACCTGGGGGCTCTGGGCGAGGCGCCACACCAGCGCATGCTCCCTCCCCCCGCTGCCCACCACCAGGACTTTCATCGCGAAGATTGCCGCCCCGACGCGGGTGGCGCCGGGCGCTGCTCCCTGACGCCCCGGCGAAGTGGGACCCCCTCAGCCGCCCGCTGCAATTCCCCGAATTGCGGCAGGGGGTGAGCGGGTGACGGAGCCGGGGCGGAAGGGGGCAAGCCGGCGACAGGACCCGCGGCGGGGACCGCCCCAGTCATGGATCGGTGTCCTCGGCCTCACCGAGATTGACGCGGGCCAGCTGGGCCCACGGGCTCCCCTGGTCCAGCTCCAGGTAGCGGCGCCAGTGGATGGCCGCCTCCCGCGGCCTGCCGGCCTTGGCCAGCACGCCGGCCAGGTTGAAGTGGGCGTCGGCGTAATCGGGGGCCATCTCGAGCGCGCGACGGTACCAGCCCACGGCGCCGGGAAGGTCGCCAAGGTCCTCGGTCAGCGACCCGAGGTTGTAAGCCGCCTGGTAGGACGCCGGATCGGCCGCGAGCGCCGCCCGGTAGCAATCCCCAGCCTTGTCGTACTGCCCCATGCGGTGGTTGAGGAGCCCCAGGTTGTTCCAGCCGGCGGCGCAGGTGGGGTCGATCGCGACCACCTGCTCGTAGGCCGAGACTGCCGCCTCCCACTGAGAGGGATCTTGATCGAGCTCGGCAGCACGGCCGAACCAGGCGTCCGCGCTGAGGGCCGGAGGGACCAGCGGGCGCACCATGCCCCGGGCAAGGCTCGCGCGCGCCTGCTGCTCCAGGTCGCCGATATCCAGCGTCAGGACGATCTGGCCCGTCCGGGGATCGAAGCTCACGCCGTCGCTCTCGACCAGGATCCGCTGGCCATCCAGCTTGAGCCTGAGCGCGGCGAGGGGCGCATCGGACTCGGGCACGAGGCGGCGGAGATCCTCGAGCGCCCGCCTGATCTGGCGCACGCTGGCCCCTCCCGCCAGCAGCTCCCCCGCCACGCGCACGCCCACCACTTCGCGGAAGTGGTAGCCCTGACCCTCGGGCTTCAGCAGGCCGAGGCGGCGCAGCTGGGCCACGCGCTTTGGCGTGAGGCTCAACAGCCTCACCACCTCGCGCTCGCTCAAGAGCCAGCCGGACGGCCCGTCGGTCAATGCCGGAAGTGCCTCATCCCGGTCAGAACCATCGCCATCCCGTGCTCGTCCGCCGCCTGGAGGACCTCTTCGTCGCGCACCGAACCGCCGGGATGGATAACGGCCGTGGCGCCCGCCTGGGCCACCACGTCGAGCCCGTCCCTGAAGGGGAAGAATGCGTCGGAGGCGCAGACCGTACCCTTGGTCTCGAGGCCGATCGCCTGGGCCCGCATCACCGCGAGCTTCGCCGAGTCCACCCGGCTCATCTGGCCGGCGCCCGTGCCGATGAGCTGATCGCGCGTGGCCAGGACGATGGCGTTGGACTTCACGTGTTTGGCGAGCTTCCAGGCGAAGCGGAGCGCCTCCCACTCCGCCGTGGTG
The DNA here is from genome assembly GCA_016193045.1 of Candidatus Rokuibacteriota bacterium. Classification (GTDB taxonomy): domain Bacteria; phylum Methylomirabilota; class Methylomirabilia; order Rokubacteriales; family CSP1-6; genus CSP1-6. The sequence continues at coordinate 22,494 of JACPSW010000094.1, forward strand.
GGCTGGCGCTTGGTGACGATCCGGAGCATCCCCTCGTCGAGATCGGTGAGGTCGGACTCCTGGACCAGGAGTCCGCCGAGGACGCTCCGGTACTCCTCGAGCCGCGAGGGCCACGCGCTCCGGTCGCAGGGAACCTCCAGGACGCGGCACTTCTTCTTCGTCCGCCTCAGCTCTTCGAGGGCGTCGGGGCGATACGACGGCGCGAAGAGGATCTCGAGCAGAATCCCCGACAGCTCCTTGACCACGTCCACGTCCACCGGCCGGTTGACGCCGACGATGCCGCCGTAGATGGAGACGGGGTCCGAAGCCTTGGCCTTCCGCGCCGCTTCGGCCACCGTGGCCGCGCTCGCGGCGCCGCAGGGATTCGTGTGCTTGATGACCACGGCCGACGGCTCGGTGAGCTCCAGCAGAAGGCCCAGGGCGGCGGAGAAATCCAGGAGGTTGTTGTAGGAGAGCTCGGGGCCGTGAAGCTGCCGCGCCGCGGCGACCCCCAGGCGCGGAGCGCCGCCGAGCCGATAGAATGCCGCCGATTGGTGGGGGTTCTCGCCGTAGCGGAGCGGTTGGACCAGTTCGCCCTCCAGGCGGAGCACCGGTGGAAACGGAGACTCAGCAGCCGCAGCGGGACGCGGCGCCGCCTCGGGGCTCCTCAGATAGGCCGCGATCGCGGCATCGTACTGGGCCGTCCGGCGAAACGCCTCACGGGCCAGCCGGAAGCGGGTCTCACTGGACAGCTTGCCGTCTGTCCGCTTCAGCTCATCCAGGACCTCCCCGTACTGCGTCGCATCCACGAGCACTGCCACCGAACCCCAGTTCTTCGCCGCCGCCCGGATCAGCGTGGGACCGCCGATATCGATCTGCTCGATGGCCTCGCCGAGGCTCGTTCCCGGCCGAGCCACGGTCTGCTCGAAGGGGTAGAGGTTGATCGCCACGAGGTCGATCGGCTCGATCCCCTGAGCCTTGAGTTGCGCCACGTGCTCGGGCTTGTCCCGACGGGCCAGGATTCCGCCGTGGATCTTCGGATGGAGCGTTTTCACCCGCCCGTCCAGCATCTCGGGGAACCCCGTGACCTCCGACACGTCCCTGACCTTCACCCCCGACTCGCGGAGCAGTTTGGCCGTTCCACCGGTCGAGAGGATTTCCACACCCAGGGCCGCCAGCCCCCGGCAGAACTCCACCACCCCGCTCTTGTCATGAACACTCACGAGAGCGCGTCGGACCATGCTATGGCTCCCGCCAGGGTTCTGCGTGGGCCTTGAGCCATGCGGCGATCTCATCGATCGCCTTCTCCCCCCTGGCAACGGCCCAGAAGAACGGCTCAACCTCCCCCGAGGGCACAAGGCGAAACCCGTGGAGGCCCCCCGGGTTGGTGATCCCGTGGACACCCCCTGTTTCCCCGATGACACGCTCCACCGCGATGCTGGACAGTCCCGTGATGTTCCCGCTCGGGCGGGCGAGGCTCTTGACGAACCCCATGGCGACAGGATCCGGAACGAGGGCGAACACGATAGGAATCGTCTTCGTCGCCTCCCGCGCGGCTCTCACATAGATCGAAGCCGGAGCCACGATGACGTCCACCTTCAGACGAACCAGATCGGCCGCGAACTCAGGAAGGCGCTCGAATTTCCCCTGGACCAGACGCCACTCGACGAGGATATTCTTTCCCTCGACGTACCCGAACTCCCGGAGCCCCCGCTCGAAGCCCTCCGTGGCGGGCGAGCGGATGCTCGCAAGCACGCCGATCCGGGGGATCTTCGCCGGCTGCTGGGCGTCGGCGGCGAGCGGGGAGAGAAGAATACTGAGGGCCACCAGGAGCCACACCGCTGCCGTCATGGGTCCTCCCGGACGAGGACGCGCCGGCCCACGATCTGGAGCCGGCCCTCGGCGTAGAGCCGGATGGCGCGGGGGTAGAGCTGGTGCTCCCGCTCGAGGATCCCCGCGGCCAGCGTCTCCTCGGTATCATCCTCGCGCACGGGCACGGCGGCCTGGCAGATGATCGGTCCGCTGTCCACGCCTTCGTCCACAAAATGCACGGTGGCGCCGCTGACCTTCACGCCGTGCTCGAGCGCCTGGCGCTGGGCGTGGAGCCCCGGGAACGCGGGCAGCAGCGCCGGGTGGATGTTCATGATCTGGCCCGGCAGCGCCCGGACAAACGTCGGCGAGAGGACCCGCATGTAACCCGCGAGACAAACCAACTCAACGTGATGCTCGGCCACCACGCCGAGCACCGCCTGATCGAAAGCCTCGCGGTTGGGGTAGCCCTTCGGGTCGATGAACACGGCCTCGGTGCCGTGTTTCCTCGCACGATCCAGCGCCTGGGCATCGACGCGATCGGAAACGACGACCCCGAGCCGACAATCCAGCTTGCCGGCCTCGATGGCGTCGATGATCGCCTGGAGGTTGGACCCACGCCCCGAGGCGAGCA
>JACPSW010000099.1 GCA_016193045.1 Candidatus Rokuibacteriota bacterium
AGGCGTAGAAGAAGGCCGTGGCGAGGAGGCCGGCCCGCGTGTAGGAGAGTCCGAACTCCCCCATGATCGGCGGCAGGAGCGAGGAGAGCGCCATGCGGATCATGTAGTTGCCGACCCAGGCGTAGACCAGGAGACCCCAGACGAGGTAGGCGGAAGGCATTGCGGGAGTATACGGCAGAGCGCGCGGCAGGCAAAGAGCGAAGATGGTGTAGTATCTGGCTCATGCGCGCCACCTTCCTCGCCGCCGTCGCCGTCGCGCTCCTCCAGCCATCCCCGGCGGCGGCCCAGCGCTGCACCGAGCCGCTGTCGGTCGTTTTCGAGCGCGTCTCGCCGGCCGTCGTCTCCATCAACGTCATCAAGATCAACAAGGGCAATCCCCAGCGGCGCTTCTCGAGCGTGGTGGGGTCGGGGTTCATCCTGGACGGCGGCGGCGAGATCCTGACCAACGCCCACGTGGTGGACGGCGCTACCGGCATCTCCGTCACCCTGGACTCCGGGGACCGCGTGGACGCGCGGATCCTGGGCTTCGACCCGGTCCTGGACCTGGCGCTGCTGAAGGTGGACGCCGACGAGCGGCTCCCGACGATCACGCTGGGGGATTCGGGAACGCTCAAGGTCGGCGACGAGGTGATCGCGATCGGCAACCCCCTCGGGCTCGACCAGACCATGACCCGGGGGATCGTGAGCGGCATCAACCGGATGCTCCCCGAGGTGCCGGGCTCAGTGGACGAGCCGATGATCCAGACCGACGCGGCCATCAACCCGGGCAACTCCGGCGGGCCGCTGATGGATGGGTGCGGACGGGTGATCGCCATCAATACGCTCATCTCCGAGGAGGCGCAGAATATCGGCTTCGCGATCCCGATCAACGTCGCCAAGTCCGTTCTCCGCGAGCTCCGGGAGAAGGGGCGGGTGGTCCGCCCGTGGATCGGGATCCAGGGCCGGATGGTGGCCCCCTCCCTCCTGGCGCTGCTGCGCGCGCCGCTCGTGCGCGGCTTCCTGATCGAAATCGTCGAGGACGGCAGCCCCGCCGAGCGCGCCGGCCTCCGGGGCGGTTACCTCTCCGTCGCCGTCCAGGGCGAGGAGTTCCTCGTGGGTGGCGACATCGTGACGGCCGTCGGCGGCCGGCCCATCAAAGACCACGACGACTTCCGCGCCGCGGCGAAGTCCCAGACGCCCGGCCAGCAGATCCGCCTGACCGTCTTTCGAGACGGCGTGACGCGGGAGGTGACGCTGACGGTGGTGGAGCGCCCGCGCCTGCCCTACGACCTCGCCGATTAGGTGCCGTGCCGATAACCGTCGCATCCCGGCGTTCTCGGTTGGCAGCGATCCTCAACGTACGACTGCGTACGCCGGTCGCTGCCTCCCTCGAGCCTTGGGCTGCTCGCTTCTCGGCACAGCACGGGTCCTAGATGGAGGTCTTGCTTCAACTCCTCATCGGCGGCATCCTCCAGGGCGGCATTTACGCGCTCGGGGCCTTCGGGCTCTCGCTCATCTTCGGCGTGCTCCGAGTCCTCAACGTGGCGCACGGTGACTTCCTGATCCTCGGGGCCTACGCCACGTTCCTGCTCTACTCGACCCTGGGCCTCTCGCCCTTCGTGGCCCTCGCCCTGGTCTTTCCGGCCTTCATCCTGATCGGCATGGCGGTCGAGCGCGCCATGATCCGCCCGATGCGGGCCCAGACCGCTCACGAGTTCCTCGTCGCCTCCATCCTCATCACGCTGGGGATCGCGCTGGCCGTGGAGGACCTGCTGGCCTTCTCGATGGTCCAGCCGGTCAAGGGGATCGACTACTCCCTGGCCCCCTTCCGGGTGGGGAGCCTCGTGATCTCCACCCTGCGCCTCCTGTCCCTCGGCGTGATCGTGCTGCTCTCGGTCGCGCTGCACTTGTTCCTGCAATCGACGCTTCAGGGCAAGGCCATCCGGGCCGTCATCGAGGACCGTGAGGGCGCCATGCTGGCCGGGATCAACGTCCTCGCGGTCTCGCGCAACACCTTCGGCCTGGGCATCGCCCTGACCTCCGCGGCCGGCGTCTTCTTCATCTCGATCATTCCGGTGGAGCCCCACATGGGCCTCCCGCTCACCCTCAAGTACCTCTCGATCATCGTGCTGGGTGGGATCGGCAATCTCCCGGGCACGCTCCTGGGCGCGGTGATCCTGGGGTGCTCGGAATCGCTGGTGGGGTTCTGGTGGGGCGCCGAGTGGTCGCTCACCGTCGCCTTCGTGATCCTGATCGCCATCCTCCTCCTGAGACCAAAGGGCCTCTTCGGATGAGGCTCGGGCTCGCCGCGGCCGCGGTCCTGGCCTTCCTCCTGCTGCCGTGGGTCGCCACCTCGTACGTGATCTCGCTGGCCTTCGCCCTCTTTCTCACCGCCGCCCTCGCCCAGAGCTACGACTGGGTGGGCGGCCACCTCGGCTACATGAACCTGGGCCACGCGGCCTTTTTCGGGATCGGCGCCTACGCCTTCGGCATCGTCTTCGCGCGGGGCGGCGGCCTTCCCCTGGCGTGGGCGGCCGCCGTGCTCCTCCCCGCGGCCGCGGCGCTCCTCATGAGCTACCCCTTCTTCCGCCTCCGCGGGGCGTACTTCGCCCTGGCGACGTTCGGGCTCGTGGCGCTCCTGGAACGCCTGGCGGGGAACCTGGTGGGGCTCACGCAGGGCTCCGAGGGCCTCACGATCCCAACCGGCTACCGCCTCTACCCGGCCTACTACACCCTCCTGGCCCTCTGCGCGGCCCTCACGCTGGCCACGTGGTGGCTCAGCCGCTCGCGTCTGGGGCTGGCGCTCGTGGCGATCCGGGAGGACGAGGACGCGGTCGGCGCCTACGGGGTGGCGTCCTTCCGCTTCAAGTGCGGGACCCTCACGGTGAGCGCGGCGGTCGCCGGCCTGGTCGGGGCCGTCTATACGTGGCAGATCACCTACATCACGCCGGGGGACATCTTCAGCCTGGAGAAGGCGGTGGGCCCCGTCGTGATCGCGATGATCGGGGGATCGGGGACCGTCCTGGGACCATTAGTCGGTGCCCTGCTCATCGAGGTGATCCGGGAGTTCCTGAGACTCAAGACCCAGTATCTCGCCCTGACCGTGTACGGGATCATGCTGATCCTCGTCGGGCTCTTCATCCCCGGCGGCCTCATGCGCCTCCGCCGCCACCGATGATGCCCCTCATCTTTCCTCTTCCACCGATGGGGAAAGGCAGGGTGAGGGGGATCACCCCTGGAGGATCTCCCCGGCGCGGCGGAAGATGGTGTGGAGCATGCCGCGCGTCAGCTTGCCCGTGAAGGTGTTCTGCTGGCTCGGGTGGTAGGAGGCCAGCAGCCGCACGCCGTCCGACAAACGCGTGAGGCCGCCGTGGCGGAAGCGGGGGCGGGGCTTCGGCACCGGCCGTCCGGCGATGTCGCGGGCCCGCAGGTAGGCGTCGAAGCCGAACTTCCCCAGCGCCACGACCACGCGCACCGCGGGGAGCAGCTCCAGCTCGCGGACGAGAAACGGGAGGCAGGCCTCCAGCTCCTGCGGCATCGGCCGGTTGGCGGGCGGTGCGCAGCGCACCGGCGCGGTGATGTAGGCGCCGCGCAGCCGGAGCCCGTCGCGCGCGTGGGCGGAGGTCGGCTGGTTGGCGAACCGCGCCGTGTGGAGCGCCTCCATGAGCCACTCCCCGCTCGCGTCCCCCGTGAACAGCCGGCCGGTACGGTTTCCCCCGTGGGCCGCCGGCGCCAGCCCCACGATCAGGAGGCGCGCTTTGGGGTCGCCGAATCCCGGGAGCGGGCGCGCCCAGTACACCTGTCCCTGAAAGCGCTTCGGCGGCTCCTGGGCCGCGGCCTCGCGGTGGGCCACCAGCCGGGGACAGCGGCGGCAGGCGATGACCTGCTCCCGGAGGGTCCTGAGCGAGGCCATGGGGGTCAGCGGCGCTCGGCGGCGCCGAGGTACGCCTCGATCACGCGGGGCGAGGCGGACACGGCCTGGGGTGAGCCCTCGGCGATCTTCTCGCCGTGGTGGAGGACGACGATGCGATCCGAGAGGGACATGATCGCCTTCATGATGTGCTCGATCACGACCACGGTGATCCCTTCGCCGCGGACGGCGCGGACCAGCGCCATCAGCTCCCGCGCCTCCGAGCCGCGCAGGCCGGACAGCATTTCGTCGAGCAGCAGCAGCTCGGGTTGGGTGGCGAGCGCGCGGGCCAGCTCGAGCCGCTTCCGGTCGGCGAGCGGTAATGTATGGGCCCGCGCCTGGGCCCGGGGCCCCAGCCCGACCCGTTCGAGGAGCCGGCCGGCCTCGTCGCGGGACATCCGGCCGTCGCTGCGGCGTCCGAAGGAGCCGGCCACCAGCACGTTGTCCAGGACCGTGAGCTCGGGGAGGAGCCGGACGAGCTGGAACGTGCGGGCGATCCCGCCCCAGCAGATGCGGTGGGACGGCCACCCGGTGATGGGCTCGCCCTTGAACCGGATCTCGCCGCCGGTCGGGCGGACGAACCCCGTGACGGCGTTGAAGAGCGTGGTCTTCCCGGCGCCGTTGGGACCGATGAGGCCGACGATCTCCCCGGTCTCCACGCCGAGGCTGACGTGGGAGAGCGCGGCGAGGCCGCCGAAGGCCACGGAGAGGTTCTCCACCTCCAGCAGCGGCATGGCGGGCCGATGATACCATACTGCGTGTGTCGCCGATGACGGCTCGAGTGCCAGCGCTCATCGTTCACGGCGGGGCCGGGGCCGATCCCGCCGAGGGACGAGACGAGCTCAGGAACGGCATCCGGGAGGCGGTGCTCGCCGGCTGGGTCCGGCTGACGGCGGGGGGGACGGCGCTGGACGCGGTGGAGTCCGCCGTGAGGAGCCTGGAGGCTCATCCGCGCTTCAACGCGGGCCGCGGCGCGGTGCTCAACGCCGCCGGGGAGATCGAGCTGGACGCCGCGATCATGGAAGGCGACCGGCTCCGCTGTGGGGCGGTGGGGGCCGTGACGCGGATCGCCCACCCCGTGACGCTGGCCCGAAAGGTTCTGGAGGATGGCCGTCACGTGCTCCTGGTCGGCGACGGCGCGCTCGCCTTCGCCCGGCAGGCGGGAATGCCCGAGTGCGATCCCGCCGAGCTGATCACCGAGCGCCAGCGACGCCGCTACCTGGAGCGGGCGGCCCCCGGGACCGTCGGCGCCGTCGCCCTCGATCTCCGCGGCACGATCGCGGCGGCCACCTCGACGGGGGGGACGGCGGGCAAGCTTCCCGGGCGCGTCGGCGATTCGGCGCTCATCGGCTGCGGCACGTACGCGGAGAGCGCCCTCGGGGGCGTGTCCTGCACGGGCGACGGCGAGGCGATCATCCGCGCGGTGCTGGGGCGGAGAGCCCTGGATGCGCTGAAGGCGCTGAACGACCCGGCGCACGCGGCCCAGGTGGCGGCGGACGTCCTCGTCCAGGAGGGTGGGGGCCAGGGCGGCCTCATCCTGCTGGACTGGCGCGGGCGGGTGGGCTGGGCCCATTCCACCCCGCTCATGCCCATTGGCTGGATCTCTCCCGCCCACCCCGACCCCATCATTCCCTTCTGACGGCGGTCTAAGATCGCGGCCGGTGGGTGGCGTGGCGAGCCCCCCGGCGCGGAGCGCACCGCGTCACCACAGCCAAGGTATAGATACGCGAGAACGACAGTCGCGGACCACCGAGGTCGCGGGAGCGAGCACAGTGGGGCTGTTCGCGACGACAGGACCCGCCGGCCGCGATCGCGCCTTGCTTGACACCCTGGACCTCCTTGGATAAGGTGCGGGGCGTGCTGTCCCTCTCCGACGTGGAGGCCGCCCGCCAGCGCCTCAGCAAGGCGATCTACGCCACGCCGTGCGCGTACTCCGAAACGCTCTCTCGCCTCACGGGCAGCCGCTGCTTCGTGAAGCTGGAGAACCTGCAGATGACGGGCTCCTTCAAGGAGCGCGGGGCGGCGAACAAGCTCCTGACCCTCTCCGAGGCGGAGCGCCGGCGGGGAGTCGTGGCCGCCAGCGCGGGCAACCACGGGCTGGCCGTAGCGTTCCACTGCCAGCGCCTCGGGATCCGCTCCCTCATCGTGATGCCGGAGTGGGCCCCGCTCATCAAGGTGACGTCCGCGCGGTACCACGAGGCGGAGGTGGTGCTGGCCGGCGCCAACTACGACGAAGCCTACGGCCACGCCCGGAAGATCGAGGCCGAGCGCGGGCTGACCTTCGTCCATCCCTTCGACGATCCCCAGGTCATCGCCGGCCAGGGGACGCTGGGGCTGGAGCTGCTCGAGCAGTGCCCCGACTTCGACGCCGTCGTCGTGCCGGTGGGGGGCGGCGGGCTGATCGGGGGCGTGGCCCTGGCCATCAAGTCCAAGACCCCCCGGGTCAGGGTGATCGGCGTCCAGGCCGAGGAGATCGCGGCGATGCAGGCCTCACTCTGGGGCGGTAAGCGCCTGACGCTGCCGGCCGCCGCCACCATCGCCGACGGCATCGCGGTCCGGGAGGTCGGCGAGCTCACCTTCGAGCTGGCGAAGGCGCACGTGGACGCCGTCGTGACGGTCAACGAGGAGGAGATCGCCAACGCGATCCTCCTGCTCCTCGAGATCGAGAAGACCGTCGTGGAGGGAGCCGGCGCCACGACGCTGGCCGCGCTGGTGAACAGGAAAGTCGCCCTCGAGGGCAAGACCGTGGTCCTGGTCCTCTCCGGCGGGAACATCGACGTCAACGTCATCGCGCGGGTCATCGAGCGGGGTTTGGTGAAGGACGGCCGCCTCGTGCGCTTCAGCGTCTTGCTCCAGGACCGCCCCGGCGCGCTGGCGCGGCTCACGGCGCTCATCGCCCAATCGCGCGCCAACGTCCTCCACATCAGCCACGACCGCGCGTTCTCCCATGCCCGGATCGGGGAGACGGAGGTGGAGGTGACGCTGGAGACCTCCGGGCGGGAGCAGATCGAGGCCGTCAAGCAGGGCCTGAGCGAGGCCGGCTACCGGGTTCGCGAGGTGGACACCAAGCCGTGAGGGAGCCCCCGGGCCACGGAGCCAGAAGTTCCGGCCCGCTTAGTCCCCGTCGAGGGGCTGCTGGTGGGACGGCAGCCGGGAGGCGATGACGGCGCGCACCCGGCGCGCCAGCTCGGGCGCGCCCTCCCGGGGCGGGACACCAGACGCGGGCGCGACGGGCGGATGGTACACGATGGTGATGCGGCCCGGTCGCGGGAGCACCCGCTGGGGCGGCCAGGACTCGTGGCCCCCGACGATGGTCACGGGGAGGATCGCGGCGCCCTGCGAGCAGGCGAGCCGGAAGGCTCCCGGCTTGAAGCGCTGGAGGCGGCCGTCCGGGGTGCGGCCCCCCTCGGGAAAAATCATGACCGCCTGCCCCGCCTTGAGGAGACGCGCGGCGCCCCGGACCGCCGTCGGGTCGGCGCTCTCGGTCTCCAGCGGAAACGCGCGGAGGAACCGGATCAGCCGGCCGAAGAGCGGCACCTGGAACAGCCGGTTCCATGCCATGAAGTAGACCGGGCGGCGCGCGGGAAGGGTGACGAGCGGAGGATCGGCGTACGTGACGTGATTCGGCGCGATGATGAGCGGCCCGTCGGGCGGGATGTTCTCGACGCCCTCGAAGCGAACACCGAAGTACGCCCGCCCGAAGAGCCAGACGGCCGGCCGGAAGATCTCGGGCCCGAGCAGTCGCACGCCACGATTTTCACACAGGGGGGAAAAAGCCGCAACCAGAGGTCGCGGCTTCGCGGAAGCGGTGTGGGGTTTCGACTCCGAGGCTAGTCCTCTTCCTCGGGCTCGCCGAAGAGCACGCCGGCGGGCTCGAGCCGCCGGGTCACCCGCTCGAGTTTATCCTGGCAGCGGACGCACGTGGTCACCTCGGGCATCGCCTTGAGCCGGGCCGGCGCGATCGGCTCCCCGCACTCCTCGCAGGTGCCATACTCGCCCTCCCGGAGCCGCTCGAGGGCCTCGGCCAGCCGGTTGGCGCGCTCCACGAGGAGGCTGCGGGTGGCGAAGCTGACCTCCCGCTCTCCCTGCACCTGGACTTCTTCCGTCGGGTCAGAAAAGGGGCTGTTGTCGCCGAGGGCCCCGGGGAACTCCTCGATGACCACCGCGCCTCCAAGCTGGCGAAGCCGGTCCATCACGCTCCCCAGTTCTTTTTGGATTCTGTCTCGAACGTCGTCCATCGCCATCCCCTCCTTATGAGGTGTCTGCCTTTTGACGTGCAATGCCCATGCCGCGATTCACAAGGGGGGATCACATGAAAAGATATTGGAAAACTTATAGATAGACACCAGCAGGGGGTGGAATCCTGGACCGGAGGGGGCAAATTGGGACAATCCGGCGCCCCCGGTTGTCAAATTTGGACCACGGCCCCCGGGGGGGGTCAGGGGGAGGGGGAAAGCAGGGTCTTCTTCAGAACCGCCTCGAACGTGCCCTCGAACTCACCGGCAATGGCCTGGGCCACGGCCTCCGCGCTCCCCGGCCGGTCGCTGACCGGACCGGCCTCCCACCCATCGAGGTAGGCCTGGCTCTCAGAGGCGCCCTGGCGCATGGCCGCTGCGTCAATCAAATCCTGAAACCGCTGGGAGAGCGGCACACGGGCCGTGCGGCCCCCGTCCTGAGCTTCCACCAGGGAGGGGATGCCCTTCCAGGAGATCACCCGGTACGTGGCCATGAGCCCTCCCCCGGCGCGCTCAGCGGACGCCCGCCGCCCGGAGCCGCCGCTCGATGTAGTCCCGGATGCGGTCGCCCTGGGTGGCGCGGAAGCATGGCTTGCGGTCGGTCAGATGGGGGCTGCGGCCCCCGCAGGACACGCCGTCGATCCGGGTCCCCGACAGCACGACCAGCTCGACCCCGGGGATGCCCCCCAGGAACGCCAGGTCCTCCGGGGGCTCGTAGTGGTCCCCTTCGAACGCGAACACGAGCGCATCGATCTGCGCCGCGCCGCTGAGATGAGCCACCTGGGCTTCCCGCAGCCACTCCCAGCCGGGCGGTCGGGTCGCCCGCCGCCCCGCGAAGGCCGGCCCGAAGGCAATGACCGCGTTGACGGCGCGCGGGCGCTCGCGCGCGGCCAACAGGGACGCCCAGGCCCCGGCGGAATGCCCCGCGAGGAAGATCTGAGGCCGCGGGACGCCGAGCGCCGCGAACCGGCCGGCGAGCAGTCCGATCTCGCGCGCGCGCTTGACGACCTTCGGTTGGCCCACGCGTTCCGCGTGACGGTACTCCCCCACCCGCGACGGCGTGCAGTAGCCGTACACGGCGATGACCTTCCCGGCCACCCGCGCGCCGCTCAGGTCCGCAAGGATGCTCGGAACCGCCCACTCGGAGGCGTCGCCGGCGGCGGGCTCGCACGGGTCGGGGAGGAACTCCTCGTCGGATCCGTGATTGTAGATCAACACGACCGTCTCGGCCGGCGCGGCAAGGCGGATCGTGTCGTCCCTGGGCGGCCCACCGGGAACGAACTGGCTCCGCCCGGCCGCGCAGCCGGTGATGAGCAGCGCCAGCGCCAGCAGCAGCCGGACGAGCGGCACGGGCGACCGGCGGGGCGCTAGGCGGTGACGACCTTCCGCTTGCGGCGCGCGACGCCGGTGTCGTAGGCCGCCTGGGCGACCGCCGAGGCCACCGCCTCCACCACCCGCTTGTCGAACACCGACGGGGTGATGTACTCCGCGTTGAGCTCCGACTTCGACACGATGTTGGCGATGGCGTGGGCGGCCGCGATCTTCATCTCGTCGTTGACAGTCCGGGCCCGGACGTCCAGGAGCCCCCGGAAGAACCCCGGGAAGCCGCACACGTTGTTGATCTGGTTCGGGTAGTCGGAGCGCCCCGTCGCCATGACCTTGACGTGCCGGTCCACCTCCTCGGGCATGATCTCCGGCACCGGATTGGCCATCGCGAAGACGATCGGGTCCCGCGCCATCCGCTTGATGTCCTTCAGGGTCACCACGCCGGGCCCCGAGAGCCCGATGAAGACGTCGGCCCCTTCCAGGGCCTGGCCGATCTCCCCCCGGAGCCGCTTCGGGTTCGTGTGCTCGGCGAACCACACCTTCATGGGATTCATGTTCTCCTTGCGCCCCTTGTAGAGGAGCCCGCTCCGATCCGCGCCGATGACGTGCCGCACGCCGACCTTCATCAGGAGCTTCGCGGTGGCAGTAGCGGAAGCGCCCGCCCCGCTGAAGACCACCGTGACGTCGGACATCCGCTTCTTGACGATCTTGAGCGCGTTGATCAGCGCCGCCAGGACGACCACCGCGGTGCCGTGCTGATCGTCGTGGAAGACCGGGATGTCCAGCTCCTTCTTGAGCCGCTCCTCGATGGTGAAGCAGCGCGGGGCGGAGATGTCCTCCAGGTTGATGCCCCCGAAGCCGGGGGAGATCGCCTTCACGATCTTCACGATCTCGTTCGCGTCCTTGGTGGCGAGACAGAGGGGAAAGGCGTCCACGCCGGCCAGCTCCTTGAAGAGGAGGGCCTTCCCCTCCATCACGGGCATGGCCGCGCGGGGGCCGATGTCGCCGAGCCCGAGGACCGCGGTGCCGTCGGTGACGACCGCGACGCAGTTCTGCTTGATGGTGAGCGTGTAGGCCTTCTCCGGGTCCTCGTGGATGGCCATGCAGACCCGGGCGACTCCGGGCGTGTATGCCATGGAGAGGTCGTCCCGCGTCTTCACAGCCATCTTCCCCCGCACCTCGATCTTGCCTCCCAGGTGCATGAGGAAGGTGCGGTCCGAAACGTTGACGACCTTGACCCCGGAGACCGCGCGCAGGCGATCGACGACCTGCGCGCCATGCTTGTCATCGCGGGCCTTGAAGGTGATGTCCCGCGTGACGGTATTCTTCCCCACCTGGACTAGGTCGATGGCCCCGATGTCGCCGCCGGCCTTGCCGATGGCGGAGGTCACCTTCCCGAGCATTCCCGGGCGGTTCACGATATCGAGCCTCACGGTCATGCTGTAACTGGCACTGGGAGCGCCGATCATGGGCGATCCTCCTCTTAAGGATGACGACGATGGAGTGCGAACTAAGGGGTCTGAATGCAGAAAATGTCCCAGTTGAGCGTCTCCCGGGCCCGCTCGGCCCGGTGACAGCGGTCCGGCTTCCAGTCGGGGAACGTGCTCGCGCACCCGGCCAGGATCGACAGCGAGGCGGCCAGGAGGCCCAGCCGGAGCCACCGGCGCCCGGGCGCGCCTTTCCGCGAACTCATGGCCCCATTCCACCCGTTCCCGAGGCCGCCGTCAAGAGCATACCTTGACAGCCGCCGCCGCCGCCGCTACTGTGGAGCCTGACCGACCCGCGCCCAGGAGAAGACCATGATCGACGTCAAGACGGCCGATAAGGAACTCCAGGTCTACATCCGCCCCCAGACCTTCCCGGTGGCGGTCCGGATGCTGAAGCCGGGAGAGGAAATTCCCGAGAAGGCCAAGCGGCCGGCGCGCGATTTCAAGAAGCTCTCCATGAACTGCCAGGTCATCGATATGGCCCGCCGCTACGGCTGGATGATCGCCCTCACCCGCGAGGACCACATCTGCTCCCTCGGGATCACCGCGCTCGGTTTCGACAAGCCCACGCACCTGTACACCTCGGGCACGCTCTGCGAGGGGATGTACACGGAAACCAAGGAGGCCGGGCAGCGCTCCGAGGCCTCCGTGGACAAGTTCAAGCCCGGGGAATACTCCTGCCTGCTGGTCGCCCCGCTCGACCGGGCGACGTTCGAGCCGCACCTGGTCGTGATCTACGCCAACCCCGCCCAGGTGATGCGGCTCGCCCAGGCCGCGCTCTGGAAGCGGGGGGGCAAGCTCACCTCGTCCTTCCAGGGACGGATCGACTGCTCCGAGATCATCGTCACGACCATGCAGACCGACCAGCCGCAGGTGATCCTCCCCTGCTCCGGCGACCGGATCTTCGGCCAGACCCAGGACCACGAGATGGCCTTCACGATCCCCTGGGACCGGATGGAGGAGATCATCGAAGGGCTCAAGGGCACCCATCAGGGAGGGATCCGCTATCCGATCACCCAGTTCATGGAGTACGAGGCCAAGCTGCCGCCCAAGTACATGGAGGTCAACCGGCTCTGGGACGTGGAGAAGGGCAAGGCCCAGTACACGCCCCGGGACCGCGTCGTGGCGGCCTACAAGGGGAGCTTCGCCGACCGCGTCCCGGTCTACCCCATCGCCGGCTCCTTCGCCGGCTGCCTGGACGGTCTCTCCATCGAGGAGTACTGCACGGACCCCAAGAAGGCCGTGAAGGCCATGCTCAACTACTACGAGCGCTACCAGCCGGACGTGATGCTGGCGTACAACGACCTGGCCAAGGAAGCCGAGGCCGTCGGCTGCAAGGTCAAGTACTCCGACTACGTCGTTCCCTCGATCGCCACCCACATCCTCCAGGACGACAAGGGGAAGCTGGCCAAGCTGGAGATCCCCGACCCCTACAAGGACGGCCGCCTGCCGGGGTTCCTCGAACAGTGCGAGGCGCTGTCGAAGGCCAACTTCCCCAGCGCCCTCGGCGCCGTGCTGGTGGGCCCGTGGACGATCGCCATGCTGATGCGGAACCCGGAAGTGATGCTGCTCGACACCTTCGAGGATCCGGAGTTCATCCATGCGCTGATGCGCTTCACCACCGAGTACGCCAAGCGCTTCGGCGACGCCGTGATCAAGACCAAGATCGGCCTCTCCTACTCCGACCCCACGGCCTCCTGCAGCCTCGTCGGCCCGGACACCTACCGGGAGTTCATCAAGCCCTACCACAAGGAGCTGGTGGACTATTTCAAGGCCAAGCGGGTCAACGTCACGGTCCACATCTGCGGCACGACCCACCAGATCTACGAGGACCTGCTCGAGGCCGGCTTCTCTACCGTTACCATCGACATCGACCAGCAGGCCGACCCGAAGCTGAAGGTGGACCAGCTGAAGCGCCTCGTCGAGCTGGCCTCCTCGCGGAACGTCGTGACCATCGGCAACGTGGACGCCACCATCTTCGAGCGAGCCACGAAGGAGGAGATGGAGGCGGAGGTGCGGCGCTGCATCGACACGGCGGCCCGCTTCTCCCGCTATGTGCTCTCCACCTCCTGCGAGCTGCCGCCCCGCGCCAAGCCCGAGATCGTCCAGTGGTTCATGGACGCCGCGCACGACTACGGTCGCTACGAACGCCTGATGGGATGAGGCCCGCCGGCGGAGGAACAGAAAGCGGCGCGGCGGGGTGATCCCGCCGCGCCGCTTCTCTCTCGTCGCTAACCCGGACCTACCAGCGGAAGGGCTTGGGTGACCTGCCGCCGCCGAAACCGCCGGCGCGTCGGTCGCCGAAGCCTCCCGGGCGACCGCCGCCCGGACGGCCGCCGCCGGCGCGCGCGCCCTGGGGGTTGGCCGTGTTGACGATCAGCCGGCGGCCATCCAGCTCGCGACCGTTGAGCTGGGCGATGGCCTGCTGGGCCTCCTCCGTCGTGGACATCTCCACGAACCCGAAGCCCTTCGACTGGCCCGAGAACTTGTCGGTGATCACGGTGGCGGACTCGACGGTCCCGCACTGGGTGAAGAACTCGCGCAGGCCCTCGGTGGTGGTGGAGTAGGACAAACCGCCGACGTATAGCTTGGACGCCATGGGCGCCTCCTTGTGGTCCCCGCGCGTCAGCGCAGGGTCGATCTCTTCCGCTCGAGTTTCACGCCCCGACATGCGGAAGAGATGGCAGCGGAGGCGAGGCATGCACTGCGGCACACGACACCTAGTATACAGCATGAACGGGCCGTAGGCCGGACAAGAAGTGGAGCTCGCTCAGAACGTGAAGGTCGGAATCGTGTCGAAGGGGTCCGGCTGAGTCTCGGGGACGCCCGGCAGTTCAGGCTCCATCCCATCGGTGTAGATCGAGACCGGCGACGGCGCGCCCCCCTCGTGGGCCCCGGCCCACAGGCCGAGGAGGGAGAGCAACGCCCCGAGCGTGACGAACCAGATCAGCAGCCTCTTCATCGGTCCGGGTGAATGGTTGCCGCGGCCGTCAGGGCTTCCGCCTTCCGCACGAGGTCGTCCACGGGGAAGGGCTTCGCAAACACCTGGAACCCGAGAACCTGGTACCGGACGCGCTCGGGCAGCGGCACCTCCTCGGAGACCAGCACCACCACCGGGACTCCGGGTGCCACCGCTTCGAACAGCTTCGCCTGATCCACGGCGGGAAGCCGCAGGAGGCCCGAGTCCACCAGCACCGCCGCCACAGGCCTGTCGAGCAGGACGCGGATTCCCTCGCAGACGTTCTCGGCGATTGCCACGGCGATGCGCCGCTCAAGGCAGGCCAGGCCGACGCGCTGGGCGAAGGGCCGATCACGATCAATCAGCAGGATCGCCATGGTAATCCTTTCACAAGCAATCCGGATGCCACCAGGAGGGATTTGAAGGAAGGCTGAGAATTCAGCCGGATGAGCGACCGGGGAGAGGAAAAGTACCTGTAAAATCGGGCACTTTGCCCGATGGAGGGTGCCGGATCGGGCTATTTGTAGAGGTCGGGGGTGATGTGGTACGCGAGGATCTTCCGGTAGAGAGTCTTGGGATCGATGCCGAGCAAGGCGGAGGCCTTTCCCCGGTGGCCGCCGACCTGCCGGAGGATGCTGATGATGTGCTGGCGCTCCAGCTCCTCCAGGCTCCCCGGCGCGGGCGCCGTCGCCGGCGTCCCGCACTGAATATCCGATGGGAGGTCCGCCGGCTGGATCTCCTCCCCCTGGGTCAGGATGACGGCGCGCTCGATGGCGTGGCGGAGTTCACGCACGTTGCCGGGCCAGTCGTAGGCTTCCAGGCAGGCCATCGCCTTCGGGGAGAGGCGCTTCCTGCCGTAGGCCGCGCTCTGCTCGAGGAAGTGCTGGGCCAGGAGCGCGATATCTTCGCGCCGCTCGCGGAGCGGCGGCAGCTGCACCGCGATGGTGTTGATCCGGAAGTAGAGGTCCTGGCGAAACTGGCCGGCCCGCATGGCCTCGGCGAGATCCTTGTTCGTGGCCGCCACGAGCCGGACGTCCACCGTGCGGCTCCGGGTTCCCCCCACCCGGAAGAACGCCCCTCCGGTCTCCAGGACCCGGAGGAGCTTGACCTGGCTGTCGGGCTCCATCTCGCCGATCTCGTCGAGGAACAGGGTGCCGCCGTCGGCCAACTCGATGAGGCCGGGCTTCGTCCCGACGGCGCCGGTGAACGCCCCCCTCTCGTGGCCGAAGAGCTCGGATTCCAGCACCCCGCCCGGGAGCGCGCCACAGTGGATCGGCACGAAGGCCCCCGCGGCCCGGGAGGAGCGCTCGTGGATCGCCCGCGCCACGAGCTCCTTCCCCGTCCCGCTCTCGCCCAGAATCAAAACCGCCGAGTCGGTTGGCGCGACACGCTCGATCAGGCGGAGGATCTCCTGCATCTTGGGGCTCTTCGTGAGGATCCCGGAAAATGGCTCGCCCCCGTCCAGCCGTGTCCGCAGCGCCACGTTTTCGTGGATGAGGCGCCCCTTCTCCGCCGCCTTCCGGATCAGGAGGTCCAGCTCCTCGAGCTTGGCGGGCTTGGTGAGATAGTCGTAAGCCCCCAGCTTCATCGCCTCGACGGCGGTGGAGACCTCCGCGAAGCCGGTGGTGACGATCACCTGGGGATGCTCGGGAAACGTCTGAAGCTCTCGTAGCAGCTCGATGCCTTCCATCCGGGGCATCTTCATGTCGAGGACGAGGACGTCATAGGCGGTTTCCCGGAGCCGCGCGAGCGCCTCGGCCCCGTCGGCGGCGCCATCCACGTCATGGCCCTTGCGCGCCAGCTCGCGGACCAGGAGCTCGCGGAGGTTCTTCTCGTCGTCGGCCACCAGGACCCGGAGCTGGCGCGTCACCGGCGCTCGCTCGCCTGCCCGCGGGGCAGGACAACGCGGAACGTGCTGCCCCGGCCCTCCCGCGTCGAGACCTCGATGCGCCCGCCGTGGTCCGCCACGATACCCTGCGCGATGGCCAGCCCCAAGCCCGTCCCTTGCCCGGGGGGCTTGGTCGTGAAGAACGGATCGAAGATCCTCGGCAGGGCGGTATCCGGGATCCCCGGCCCCTCATCGTCGAACTCCACGGCGAGGTCGCCGTCGGGCAGCCGCCGCGATTTTACCGTGAGGCATCCCTGGCCCTCCATCGCCTCGAGCGCGTTGGCGGCCAACCCGAGGAATACCTGGCGGATCTGCCCCTCGTTGACCACCGCGGGGGGGAGCGCGGGATCCAGCTCCGTCGCGTACTGCGCCCCGGCGAAGCGGGGCTGGTGTCGCAGGAGATCCAGCGCCTTTTCCACGAGGCCGTTGAGGTCGGTGGGAACGCGGCTGCTCCCGGGCTCGCGCACGAACTGGAGCAGGCTTCCGGTGATCTCCTTGCAGCGAAACGCCTCCTCCTCGATGATGGCCAGGTACGAAGGAAAGTCCCGGAAGGCGGGACTGGCGTCGAGGGACGGGTCCTTGGCCCGCTCGCGCAGCGATTCGGCGCACCCCGCGATGGTCGCGAGCGGATTGTTCAGCTCGTGGGCCACCCCCGCCGCCAGACGCCCCGCGAGAGTCAGCCGCTCGGTCAGCAGCACCTGCTGGGCCAGCCGCTTCTGGAGCGTGATGTCCTCGATGAGCACCACCGCGTGCGTTTCCGCCTCCTCCGTGGACACCAGCGGAGCGGCCGTGAGGCGGAGCGTCCGGGGCCGGCCGGCGAGGGTCATGTCCTCCTCGACCCGGCGCACCGCCCGCGCGCCGAGCGCCGCGACGAGAAACTCGCCCACCTCGTGCCGCTTGTCTTCGGGAAACAGGGAGAGGAACGACGAGCCCCGGCCCGCCTCGCACGGGAGCACCTCGAGCCCCGCGCGGTTGGCGGTCACCACCCCAAGGTGGCCGTCGAGCACGTACAGGCCGAGGGGAAGAGTCTCCAGGATCACCTCGACGAAGCGCTTCTGCTGGTCGAGCGCGCGCGTCCGCTCCTCCACCATCGTCTCGAGCTGCTCGGAGTACGTCCGAACCGAGGAAAAGAGTCGCGCGTGCTCCAGCGCCATGGCCGCCTGGTCGGCGAACGCCGAGAGAAGATTCTCCTCGTCCTCGGAAAAATGGTGGATGTCCTTCCGGAAGACCGTGATCGCCCCGGTCGCGCCGTCCCCGACGAGCAGGGGGACCGCGAGCATCGACCGGAACCCGCTCTCCCTCGGCAACTGAGGGAAGCGGACGCGCGGGTCGTTCCAGAGGTCGGCGCTCTGGACGGGACGCCGCAGCAACACCGCCATCCCCGTGATCCCCTCGCCCACCCGGATCCGGATCCGCCCCAGCACCTCCCGGGCCAGATCGAGGCTGCCCACCGAGTAGAGCTCGCCCTTCTCCGGGTCCAGCGCCAGGAGGCCGCAGGACTCCGCGCCCAGCACCTCCCGGGCCTGCTCGAGGATCACCCGGATCGTCTCGTTGGGATCGAGGCTCCGGTTGACCGCCCGACCCGCTTCGTTCAACGCCTGCATCTGCCGGGCCCAGCGGACCCGCTCCTCGAAGAGGCGGGCGTTCTGGATCGCGATGCCGGCCTGATCGGCGAACGCCTCGAGCAGCGTCTGGTGGTGGGCCCCGAAGGCGCCCGTCGCGGTCGAGAACGTGGAGATCACGCCGATGATCTCCTCACCCACGCGGAGCGCGACGGCCAGCATGGACCGGATCCCCTCCCGCTCGTCCACGTCCCGCTGGGCCGAGCGCGGATCCTCCCGGATGTCGTCCGTGCGGATGGGCACGCCGTTCATGGCGACGCGGCCGATGATCCCGTCCCCGACGGCGAGGGACAGGGACCGCCATTCCGCGGTCCGGAAGCCATGGGCGGCTACGTGGCTGACGTGGCCCCGCTCGGCGTCGAGGAGGCCGATCCCGCACCCCGTGCCGCCGGTGAGCTCCGTCACCGACCGGATGATCGCCTCGAGCACCGCCGGCAGGTAGAGCCGCGCGGTGATGAGCTGGCTGGTTCGGTACAGCGCGCCCAGCTCCTCCGCCCGCTGGCGGGTCTCGCTCAAGAGCCGTCGGTTCTCCATGGCGGCGCCCAGAAGGATCGCGACCTCGAGGAGGATCTCGACGTCCTCGTCATCGAAGGCCCGGGGCCGCCGGTGGCAGAGGTTCAGCGTCCCCCGCGCCTCCTCCCCGGAGTAGAGCGGCACCACCACCGCGGACCGGTACCCGCGGGCGGAAAGCATCTCGCGGCTCTGCGACGGGACCGACGGATCCGTCAGGTCGTCCACGCGCCGGGGAATCCGGCGCTCCGCCACCCACCCGACCAGGGTCTCCGCAAGCGGCAGGCGCGGCTCGCTCACCGGCAGCGGGACCGACCGGGCCGTGACGTCAATGGCCCTGAACTGCCGGCGCTCCCAATCGATCAGCGTCACGGCGAGGGCATCGAACTCAACCAGCCGGGCGATGGCGGCGGAGAATGCCTGATAGATTTCCTCGAGGGGAGCGGAGGACGCGAGCAGCGCGGTGATGTCGTTCATCACCGAGAGTCGAAGCGTGCGCTGGTGCAGGCGCCAGACCTGCTCCAGCGAGCTTCCAAATTCGCGGAGAAACGCGGGGGGGAGCGCCGCTCGGAGAGGGCCGCGGCGGCCCGCCGGGGCGAGGAGCAGGAGCCGGCCTGCAGGCCGGCTCCGGGGACCGAGGGGGAGCTGGAGCAGGCTGGGCCGGCCGGGGCCCTTCCAGCCGGGAGGCGCAGTCACGGGGGACACCCCAGGGCGCGGGGGGAGCGCGAGCCGATCGCGGAGCCAGCGGTCGAGGGCGGCAGCGCCCCGGGTGCCCGCGAGAACAGAGACGGGGGCGCCGCGACGGGAAAAGAACACCAGGCCTGCCGCCCGCGCCCCGGTGAGCTCAAGCAGGAGCTTCAGGGATCGGGCCAGCCCTTCCTCGAGGGTCTGGGCGCCGGCGAGAGCGCTGATGAGCCCCGGGGCGACGGCGCTCGTCTTCATGGCCCTATCATAGCAGCAGCCTGCTGGGGAAATCCCCCGGCCGGAGCCGCATGCCGGGGGTTCCCCAGCCGAGCGAGCCGACGGCGTCGAGGCGAGCCCGTCTGAGCGAGCGGGGAATCCCCGGCAGGAGGCTGCTACGGAGGGGTGAGGACGCGGCCGGGAAGCGAGCCGGTGTGCTCTCCTCCCTTGATCACCAGCCGCCCGTTGACCAGCACATACTCGATCCCGGCCGCATACTGGTGAGGCTGCTCGTAGGTCGCCCGATCGCTGACGGTCTTCGCGTCGAAAGCGACCAGGTCAGCCTTGGCGCCCACCCGGATGACGCCGCGGTCCTTGAGCCCCAGCTTCTTCGCCGGCAAGCCGGTCATCTTGCGGACCGCCTGCTCGACGGAGAGGAGGCGCTCGTCCCGCCAATAGCGGGCCAACACCCGCGGGAAGGTTCCGTAACTACGGGGGTGGGGCTTTCCCTGCCCGAGCTCGCCGTGGGTGGCGAGGGCCGAGCCGTCGGAGCCGATCATCACGTGCGGGTGCCGGAGGGCGACGCTCAGATCGGCCTCGTCGAGCTGGAAGAGGATCATGTACCCCTTGCCGCGGCCGGCGAGGATCAGATCCAGCGCGGCGTCCGCAGGAGCGATCCCCAACTCCCTCGCCAGCTCTGCGAGACGCCTGCCCTCAGCCTCCCGGCGGCCGGGAGCGTAGGCGACCATGATTCCGTCCCAGCCGGCGTTCGCCACCAGATCTTCCTCCCCCCGCTTCCCGGCCTCGACCTCCGCGCGGATCCGGGCGCGCTCCGCCGGGTCCTGGAGCCGCCCCAGCATCGCCTCCACGCCGCCCTCCAGGGCCCATCCGGGCAGCAGGGTGCGGAGCGTAGTGCTCGAGGCCGTGTAAGGATAGACGTCGGCGGTGACGTCGAGCCCCCCGGCCCGCGCGGTATCGATCAGCGCCAGGGCGTCCTTGACCTTCCCCCAGTGCGGGCGCCCCGCGGCCTTGATGTGGCTCACCTGCACGGGCAGCTCGCCTTCCCGGCCGACGCGGATCGCTTCCGCGACCGCGTTCAGGAGGTTCGCCCCTTCGCCGCGGATGTGGCTCGCGTAGAACCCGCGCTGGCGACCGGCCACCGTCGCGAGCTCGATGATCTCCTCGGTCTCGGCGTACGAGCCCGGCGCGTAGATCAGCCCCGTGGAGATCCCCCACGCCCCGCCCTCCAGGCTCTCGGCCACGAGCCGCTGCATGTGGGCCAGCTCGCGGTCGCTCGGCTTCCGCCGGGCGAAGCCCATCGCGGCAATGCGAAGCGTGCCGTGCCCCACGAGCTGGACGATGTTGAGCGCGCACCCGCCCTGGTCGAAGCGTCGGAGGTACTCCTCGACCGACTGCCAGGAAAAGTCCATGCCGTCCGGCAGGTAGAGGGCGAAGCCTCGCAGGTCCTCCCGGAAGGAGGGGTTCACCGGCGCCGGGGAGAAGCCGCAGTTGCCCACGACCTCCGTGGTGACGCCCTGGCGGACCTTGGACTCGGCGCGCCGGTTCACCCAGAGCCGCCAGTCGGAATGCGAGTGCATGTCGATGAACCCCGGCGCCAGCAGGAGGCCGGACGCGCGGAGGACCGTTCCGGCCGGTTCCCGCGAGAGGTCGCCCACCGCCGCGATCGCCTCGCCCGTGATGCCGACGTCGGCTCTGAACCCGGGCGCGCCGGTGCCATCCACGACGGTGGCGCCCTCGAGTTTGGTGTCGAACATCAGGCGGAGATGGCTTCGAGGCGCGGAGCGGCGGTGAAGTCGAGGGTCGCCTCGCACCAGCGGGCCACCCCCAGGAGTCGATCCTCCGTGAAGGGGGCGGTCACGAGCTGGATGGACAGGGGGAGGCCGTCCGCCGCCAGGCCACTCGGCAGGGCAATGGCGGGAAGGCCGGAAAAGCTCCAGGGGGCGCAGAGCCCCGGATCGCCCGTCCAGGTGAGCCCCTTCGGGGCAGGAGCCGGGGCGACCGGCATGAGCAGCGCGTCGTACCGCCCGAAGAGCGGAGTCACCTCTTCCCTCAGTCGGCCGAGGTCGTCGGGGGATGCTCCTCCCGCTCGGACCTCCCCCTGAACGGAGGCCGGGGATGCTCCAAGGAGCGAGTCCGAGGAGCCGTAGCGACCGGCGAAGCGCAGCGCGGCGCAGCGCCCGGAGGAGCCCAACAGAGTTGGGCGACGACGGCATCCCCCCGCGGCGGGGGGATGGGGGGGCCAGCGGAGCCGCGCGAGCGAGCCAGGACGTCGAGGCGACGAGGTCCGAGCGGGAGGAGCATTCCCCGGCCTCCGTCTGAGGGGTTCGTCATCGCAAGGCGTCCAGCACTTCGGCGACCACCTCAAACCTTCCGAAGGAGGGCATCAGGTACGCGCCGGCGTACCGGGCACGGATCTGCTGGAGAAGCGCCTGCGCCATGTCGATTCCCTGGCGGAGCGCGCGGTCTCCCGCTTCCTTCATCCGCGCGCGCACCGCGTCCGGGATCGTGATTCCCGGAACCTCGTTGTGCAGGAACTCGGCGTGGCGGAAGGAGTGCAGTGGCAGGAGCCCGACGATGATCGGGATGGGGAGGCGGCCCGCGCGCGCGAGGAAGCGGTCGAGCACCTCCAGATCGTACACCGGCTGGGTCTGGGCCCAGCGCGCCCCGGCCTCGACCTTGCGAAAGAGACGCGCGAGCTCCTTGTCCGCATCCACGGCGGCCGGGTTGAGGCCCGCGCCGACATGAAAGCCGGTCGGCTCGCCGATGGAGTTCCCCGTGGCGTCCCGCCCGCCGTTCATGCCCTCGATGATGCGGATGAGCCCGATGGCGTTCACGTCGAAGATGGCCGTGGCGTTGACGTAGTCCCCGGCCCGGGGCGGATCCCCTTTGATCGCGAGGATATTCCGGATCCCCATGGCGTGGGCCCCGAGCAGATCGGCCTGGATCCCCATGAGGTTCCGGTCCCGGCAGGTGAAGTGCATGATGATGTCCAGGCCGGTCGCCTCGCGCACGAGCACGGCGGTGGGAAGGACCGACATCCGGATCCGCCCCAGCGAGCCGTCGTTGATGTCCACCATCTCGACCCCGCGCTCCTTCAGTAGCTTGGCTCCCTGGACCAGCTTCTCGATGTTGTGACCGCGGGGCGGATCGAGCTCGACCGTCACCAGAAACTCACCCGCCTCCAGCTTGCGCGCCAGGGGCGTGGCGACCGCGGTGGTTCGAAGGGCGGGGGCCTCCTCCCGGGCCGGCGGGGAAACGGACACACGCCGGGCGCGGGCCCGGGTGGGGACGTGGCGGTCCACGGCGGCGCGCATCGCCCGGATATGGTCGGGGGTGGTGCCGCAGCAGCCGCCGACGATCCTGGCGCCCGCCTCGAGCATCTTCCCGGCGTACTCCGCCATGTAGGCGGGCGACGAGAGGTAGATGAGCCGCTCGCCGACCCGGCTCGGGAGACCCGCGTTGGGCTGGATCGAGACCGGCAGCCCGCCGGCTTCGGGGAGCATCTGCTCCAGGATGTCGTAGAGGACGCTGGAGCCGACGGAGCAGTTGGCGCCGATCACGTGCACGGGCAGCCCGCGGAGCGCGCGCGCCACCTCCACCGCGCTGCGGCCGACGAACGTGACGCCCTCCTCGGTGAACGCCATCTGGGCGACGACCGGCAGGTCCGACACCGCGCGGATGGCCTCCACGGCCAGCCGGATCTCCCCGAGGTCCGAGAACGTCTCCACGATGAAGGCGTCCACCCCGCCCTCGAGCAGCCCTTCGGCCTGCTCGCGGAAGGCCGCGCGGCCCTCCTCGACCCCGATGGTCCCGATGGGCGCCAGGTACTTGCCGAGCGGGCCGATGGACCCGAGCACGAAGGCTTCCCGGCGCGCGGCTTGGCGCACATCGCGCGCGAGCTCCGCTCCCCGCGCGTTGATCTCGCGGACCCGCGCGTCCAAGCCGTGAAGGGCCAGCTTGAACCGGTTCGCGCCGAAGGTGTTGGTCTCGATCAGGTCGGCGCCGGCGGACAGATAGTCGGCGTGGATGGACTGGACGAGCGTCGGGTTGTTGGCGTTCAAGACGTCGAAGCACCCGTCGAGCGGAACCCCGCCCGCATAGAGCATCGTCCCCATGGCGCCGTCGCAGAGCAGCGGGCCCTCGCCGAGCCGGGACAGGAACGGGCTCGTCGCCATCAGCCCACCCGCTCCCGCTGGCGGAGGAGGGAGAGAATCCGCCGCACCACTTGGTCGACGCCCAGGCCGGCCGTTTCGACCACGAGGTGGGCCTGCCCGTAGTAGGGCTCGCGGGCGCGGTAGAGGGCGGCCACCTCTTCCTTGGGCGTGCCCTCGAGCAGGGGACGCGAGCCGGACCGCAGCGCCCGCGCGTAGAGCGCCTCGAACTCACCCGCGAGCCAGACCACCGTCCCCAGAGCCCGGAGCGCCTCCATGCGCCCCTCCCGGCAGGGGAACCCGCCGCCGGTGGCGATCACGTCGCCGCCCTTGAGCCTGAGCGGCTCGAGAAGGTCCGCTTCGAGCTGGCGAAACCGCGTCTCCCCCTCGACCCGGAAGATCTCCGCAATCGACCGGCCGTCCCGGGCCACGATGAGATCGTCGGTCTCGACGAAGCAGCGGTCGAGCCGCTTCGCCAGGAGCCGTCCCACCGACGACTTCCCGGCTCCCATGAACCCGACGAGAATGATGTTCTCACCCGCGTCCATATGTGCGAAGCATGGTACCACAGTCAGTTCCGGCGGACCGTCCGCTCGGCCGGCGCGCGGCGATAGGCGCACGCCTTCATCCAGCACCGGCGGCACTGGGTGAAGTAGTGGTCCACGCGCGCCGCGGCGCCGATCCCCACGAGGAACGAAATGCTCTTGGTGGGCGTCATGAAGCACGCGCTGTTCAGCGTCACGCCCGCGGGATCGCCCGGGCAGAGGCTGAAGACGAGGTGCTGTTCGGCGACGTCCCATCCCGCGTAGCCGGGGCTGATGCGGTTCGTGACTTTCAGCCGCTCACCGATGGCCACCTGGCAGAGGAGGTCGTTCACGTACTCGGCGAGGCACTCCGCCGAGGCCGAGCCGACGCTGTCGAGCATCGCCGCCAGGGGGAGTTCACGGGATTCCCAGAGCTTCGCCACCCGCCTCTCCAGGGCTTCTCCGATCGTGCAGATGGCGATGCCCACGCTCTCGACCGCCCCCCACAGCCTGCCGATCTGAGGGATGCGAAACTCGACGTCACCGAGCAGCCTGATGGAGTCGGCGCCGCGGGCGGTCACGGCCACCGCCCGGTACACCGCGCGGGGCTCCATGAGGCGCTCGCCCTCCGCGAGGGCCCGCTCGTAGATTTCGGCCACCGCGGGAGGGGGGCGGTCCTCGCCCTTCTTGTACCCCTGGAAACGGAGGACTTCAGCGGGGTCGATCTGGAGGGGAACCTCGGAAATGACGACGGGCCGCGAGGCGAGAACCGACGCGATCACATTCTCCGCGATCTCACGACCTCCGCGATGCGGCGGATATGCTCCGGCGTGGAGCCGCAACAGGACCCGACGATACCGCAGCCGGCGGCGAGGAGCGCGGGGTACTGGCGCGCCATTTCCTCCGGCCCCAACTCGTAGGTGACCCGCCCGTCGGTCATGACGGGGAGACCCGCGTTGGGGTACGCGACCAGCGGCGCGTCGGTGACCTGGCGCATCTCCCGGATGATGACGATCGCGCGGTCGGGCCCGCGCCCGCAGTTCATGCCGACCACGTCGGCCCCGGCGCCGAGGAGAGTCTTGGCGACGTCGGCGGGGGTCTCCCCCCACATCGTCCGGTCGCGGTCGCGCTCGGGCTCGTACTGGAAGAACATCGTCGCCATCACGGGCAGGTCCGCGGCGGCCTTGCACGCCCGGATGGCGGCGGTGGCCTCCTGGGGGAACATCATCGTCTCGACCGCGAAGAGGTCCACGCCGCCTTCGGCCAGCGCCTCGGCCTGCTCTCTGAAGTTCTCGAAGTACTGCTCGTCGCTGGTGTCGCCGAGGGGCTCGTACTCGAGCGGAAGATGGCTCGTGGGGCCGATGGACCCGGCCACCCACTTCCCGGCGGGGCAGACATCACGCGCGAGGCGCGCCCCCTTGACGTTGAGCTCGCGGGTCCGCTCGGGGATCCTGTAGGCGCCGAGCTTCAGCCGCGTCCCGCCGAAGGTGTTGGTCTCGACGAAGTCCGAGCCGGCGTCGAAGTACCCTTTGTGGATCCCGCGGACGACGTCGGGGTGGGTGTCGTTCCACAGCTCCGGGCAGGCGCCGTCGGCGAGACCGGCCGCAAAGAGCATGGTCCCGTACCCGCCGTCGAAGACGAGAATCTCCCCCGCTTTGACCCGCTGGATCAGCTCCGCCCCGCGCCCCGGCATCCGGCTCCTACCGCGCGGCCCCGGCGGCCACTTCCTTCCCCACGAGGACCTTGGCCTTGACAACCGCCAGGGTGGAGTCCCTGGCGTAGCCGTCGGCGCCGATCTCGTCGGCGTATGCCTGGGACACCGGCGCCCCGCCGATCATCACCTTGACCCGCTCGCGGACGCCCGCCTTGGTCAACGCATCGATGGTCCGCTTCATGGCCGGCATCGTAGTGGTCATCAGGGCGGAGATCCCCACGATGTTCGCGTTGTGCTCCTGCACCGCGGCCACGAAGACCTCCGGCGCCACGTCGCGGCCGAGGTTGAACACCTTGAACCCCGCGCCCTCCAGCATCATGGCAACCAGGTTCTTGCCGATGTCGTGGAGGTCGCCCTGGGCCGTGCCGATCACGACCGTTCCCAGATACTCGGAGGTCTTCGACGCCGTGATGAGCGGCTTCAGGAGGTCGAGGCCGGCGTACATGGCGCGAGCGGATAGAAGCACCTGGGGGACGTAGTACTCGTTGCGCCGGAACTTCTCGCCGACGACGTCCATCCCCGGAATGAGCCCCTTGAAGATGAGGTCCTTGGGGTCCATGCGGAGATCGAGTCCTTCGCGCGTCTTCGTGGCGACGGTGTCCTTGTCGCCCAGGATCAGGGCGCGCGCCATGACCGTGTAGTCGAAGTTGTCGTCGCTCATCGTGGCTCTTTCTATCACAGGCAGACGGGGTTAGCAAGCAGAGGAGGCCGCGCCGGCGCCCGGGCGAAAAAAATGGAGCGGGTCGCCCGACCCGCTCCGTCCCTGCCAGTCCCGGTGAGGTTACTTCTTCTTCCCTTTCTCCTTTTCCTTTTCGACGTCTTTCGCAAGATTCGCCTTGCCGAGCCCGAGCCCGATACCGGTTCCCCCATTCAGTTGACCCAGCGCGAGTCCGTTGCCCTGCGTGAGGGCAGGACCGTTGCCGGTGCCCCGAGAGGAAAGGCCACCGCTCTGACTGCCCTGGGGGTCTCCATTGCCCTGGCCCCGTGATAGACCCAGGCCGGCGGACTGCCCGAAGGCACCGGCGCTCTGCGACGATGTCGCCTGGGCCGCCTGCTCCACCTTCTCCGCGACAGCCGCGGCCCGGTCCGCACTCCGGGCCTCCTGCGGGCGCGGCGGCGTTAGTCCTTTTAGAAGCACGTTCAACTCATTCGCGCCGACTTGAAACCGTACCGGGTCGTGTCTCCCGCTTATGCGCGCCGCCTCATAGGCCCCGATTCGCGCCGCCCGGCCCGTCTCCGCCAGCGGGTTCGACACGTCGACCAGGCCGGAGAGGGTCACCACCACCGTCTCGCCTGAGGCGGCGGCACTGTCTCCGACCCCGTGCGCAACCTCTCGGACTCCTAGAAGCCCGAACGCCGGGGCCTGGACCGGTCGCTCCACCGTTTCGACGATGAAGTCCGTCCCACGCACCGACGCGACCGTGTTGAACGTCCACACCTCCACCTGGTCGCCCGGTCGCATCAGCATCCGCGCCACCGAAGCCCGAATCCTTCCCGATACGAGGTCGGCCACGTAGCGAACACCTTCCACCCGCTTCTCCTCGCGCAATTCCAGGCGGCTGAGTTCGCGCACCGTCACCGTGGCCTTGCCTCCGAGGAGAACGCGCGCAATGCCGTTCTTGCGCGCCTCGACGACGTCGCGCCAGTAGAGGCTGTCCCTGAACTTGATCTGGCGGGGGATCACATCTGCCCGGGCCACGGTGACCGGCCCGGCGACGGCCATCACCTGGCCGGCGGTTTTGGCCGTCTGGGCGGCGGCCACACCGGCCAGCAGGGCTCCCGTCAATACGCCGACGATCGGAACCAGGAGTACGCGGGCGTGTCTCATCTTTGACCTCGCGGACTACTTCTTGGCCTGCCCCGGCGGTGTCGCCGGCTTACCAATTCCAGGATTCCCGACCGTGGCGGCAGGAGTCGCCGGCACGGCCGGCGTCGCTGGGATCGCGGGCCCCGCCACCGCCGCAGGAGTTGCAGGAATTGCCGGCACGGCTGGCACCGCCGGCATTGCGGGAGTTGCAGGCACCGCCGGGGTCGCTGGAGTCGCCGGCACGGCTGCCACCGCCGGAGTCCCGGACGGAGCCCCTGCCCCAGGCGTCGCTGGCACCGCCGGCGCTGCGGGAGTTGCAGGCACCGCCTGGGTTGCTGGAGTCGCCGGCACGGCTGCCACCGCGGGCGTCGTGGGAGCTGCAGGGGCCGCCGGAGCCGCGGGGGTCGCGGGCGTTGCGGGCTCGGCCGCTGCCGCAGGCGTTGCCGGTGTCGCCCGCGTCGCTGGGGTCGCGGCGTAATGACCATTGCCTTCACCTTGGCCGCTGCCCTCTTGGCCGGTGCCCTGGCCAGCCTCCTGCTGATTTGCTTGACCCGAGCCCCCGCCGGCACCGCCGGCGTGCTCGAACACCCGCACACTCTGCGCGGAAGTCGCCAGCGCGGCGCGCTCGACCTTCCTCCCGACTGCCTCGCTCTTGTCCCCGCTCCGGGCCTCCTGGGGGCGAGGCGGCGTCAGCCCCCGCAGCAGCACCCTCACGTCATCGCCGGTGAGCTGAACCCTCACGGGATCCTGCCGCCCGCTCACGCGCACGGCCTCGTAGGCCCGGACGCTCTCCACCCGGCCCGTCCCCGACAGCCCGTTCGACACGTCCACGACGCCCGACAGGGTGAGGACGACCGTCTCGCCCGACTGGGAGCCCGCCTCCGTTATCGCCTGGGCGACCTGTCGGACTCCCAGAAGCCCCAAGGCCCGCGCCTGGGAGGGCACCACGAGGGTCTCGACGATGAAGTCCGTCCCGCGGACCGAGGCCACGGCGTTCTTCGTCCGGATTTCGACCTGATCACTGGGACGCATCAGCATTCGCGCCACCGAGGCCCGCACCTTCCCCGACAGGAGCTCGGCAGTATAGCGGATCCCCTCGGGCATCACCTCTTCGTGGAGCTCAAGGCGGGAGAGCTCCCGCACCGTCACCGTCGTCTTTCCCGCGAGCAGGAGGCGCGCGATCCCATCTTTGCGGGCCTCCACCACATCGCGCCAGAAGAGGGGGTCGCGGAACTTCAAGGACTGGGGGGTTGCCGACAATCTCGCCACGGTTACCGGGCCAGTCACGGCTGTCACCGTCCCGGCACTGCTCAGGCTCTCGGCGCGCCCGACTGACGCCGAGGCCACCCCCACGAGAACAGCTACCCCGGCCAACAGCAGCCTAGGAGCCTTCTTCATAGAGTGTCTCCTGAGGAACCGTCTGCCGGCGGGCCAGATTTACGGGGCCTCGCCGAACCTTCCTCCCGGCGCCAAAGAAAGGATCGCCGTGAGGGGACTTGACGACTGCGAAACCACCCAACAGCAGCATTCATGCCAGCCGATTTACTCTCTGGCTGACATGTAAGTTATTAATTTTTCAGCTCACTCATTTCCAAAGGCGCCGTTCCGGCTGCCAGGGAGGCACGCCTCCAGCGCCGAAAAGGACAATCCGGCAAGCGGTCCCCGCCTTTGGATAACTCTACCTCTAGAGTGAGATTAGATATCTGTCAAGGACGTTATTTTTAATTCTCTTACATTCCTATCTGCTACCTGCCCCCTGTCCAGGCTCTGGCCTCGTGCCGTCGAATGGGAGTCAGCCCCTTCAGAAGCGATTGCAGGTCGTCTCCCTGGATCTGATGCCGGATGGGCTCCCCGTGCCCGCTCAGCCGCGCCGTCTCGTACGCCCCAACCCGCTCCGCCCGGCCCGTCGCTCCCAGCCCGCTCGCCACTTCCACCACGCCCGACAACGTCGCCACGACCGTCTCCTCCGACCGGGCCGCGCCCCCGTGGATCCCTTCCGCGACCTCCCGCCCCGCCAGGAGCCCGAACGCTCTCCTGGGCACCGGCCGCTCTCCCGTCTCTACGATGAAGTCCGTCCCCCGCACCGACGCCACGGCATTCCGTGTC